>CAZSMI010000001.1:0-30285 GCA_964607815.1 Candidatus Woesearchaeota archaeon
AGAGAGACACCCAAGAATTGGTGCATTAGAAGAGACAATAACAAAAAACATTAACTTGAGGAAAATAAGGAAGGGATTAAAGGATTATCTCAGTGGAGCAGAAGGAACTAGCCCTACTGATGAGGAGATAATAGACAAGATAGCAAGAGGAATTGCTAATGGTACATATCTAAACGAAACAGCGAAGTATTTTGTTCTTAAAAAAGCCTCAAAAGAGTATGGTAAGACAGCTAAAAAAGAGTATGGTAAGACAGCTAAGATACTACATCCAATAGCAGCATTCAAGAAATGGAAAAATCCAGATTATTTTGATAAGCTTTTTGATTCATTTGCGTTAGTTGAAAATTTCATGAGTTCTGGTGAATATGAGAGAGTCTTACCAGAAAGGATAAAAAAAGGAATAGAAACAGTAAAAGAATTAGGATTTTATGATGTTATGCTTGACATACTTTATAGTAAGGGTATTTTGCCAGGAAGACATGCTTTGTATGGTAAAGGGATAGCAAGGAAAAAAGCAAAAAAAGAACTAGAGGGAATTCTAGGAGAATACAAAAAAAGAGTAGCAACAGCAATCCTTCTTGTTCTTGGAGTAGGCTTACTTGCATTTTCTGCTGCAAACATAACAGGATTTGTTATTGCAAACAAACTGGTAAGTGCTAAC
Organism: Candidatus Woesearchaeota archaeon; assembly: GCA_964607815.1. GTDB lineage: Archaea > Nanobdellota > Nanobdellia > Pacearchaeales > CAZSMI01 > CAZSMI01. Next base: position 662 of record CAZSMI010000001.1, read on the forward strand.
TGGACAATTTCTTTTGGCTTTATATTTCTTGTTACAGGCTTACTTGTTTCGCTTCTGGCAAAAAGAAAGGTAACAGAAGGAAGAAAAGGGAGAAAGAGAAAAAAATGGAATTAGAAGAGTTTAGGAAAGATATTAAAAAAGTTAAAAATCTTGATGAACTTTTTTCTACTATTGATGAAATCGGAAGTCTCAAAGGAGCAAAACAAAAAGGAAAAAAACAGAAAACTTATACATCAGAAGAGCTCAAGGGAAGAATAAAAGTGGTAATGACTAGCGAAGCACCATTTAGATATATAACAAGAACAGGTGGTCTGAGATATAGAGTGAAAGAACTTTTTGAAGAAGGAAGCACTGAAATAAGAGGCGCACAAACTTTTGATCAGCTTTATTCTGCTATTGATAAAATTGGTAGCATTCCTGGAACAAGACACGTTTATTCTCCTAATGAGCTCAAAGAGACTATAGGTCAAGTAAGAAGTGGCAGACTTCCTTTTGATTATGTAACCAAAACAGAAGGTCTAAGAAATAAGGTAACAGAACTTTATTTCAAGGAAAAAGAGGAAAGAAAAGGATATACAATAAGAGAAAAAGTTGCAACTCTTGTCTTGGTTCTTGCAGGAATATTTATCATAGCAGTTTCAGGAAAAACCCTCGCTATTACTGGTAGTATTATAGGAGAGCAATACATAAAATCGTTCTCATTTCTCGTTCTTGGCATATTTTTCTTGCTCATCCCTATAATCCTTTTCTTGGTTAGTAAGAAAAGAAAATAAATTTTTGATATGTTGAGATTTGGAAATTCATGCTATCTGTAACTAATCTTCTCTAGTTAATCTTATCTAGTTTAGTTTACACAACATAAAAATATATAAATGTCTTTTTTCTTGTCTGGACTATGAAAATTCATACAATAGGAGGATATAGTGAAGTTGGCAAGAATATGACTGCTTTACAGCTAGGAGAAGATGTTATTTTGTTTGATTCTGGCTTGTACTTGCCGCCAATAGTTGAGCTAGAGGAAAAAGAAAAATTTTATAGAGAAAAAAAGTTAAGAGAAATTGATGCCCTACCAAATGATTTAATACTTGACAAACTCGGTCTGAGGGATAAGGTTAGGGCCATACTTGTAAGTCACGCGCACCTTGACCATGTTGGTGCTTTACCTTATATTGCCAGCAGAGATGATGCAGACATAGCAGCAAGTCCTTTCACAATAGAAGTTTTGAGAAGCTTATTGCATGATAATAACATAAAATTAAAAAATAATATCTATGCTATAAATCCAAATTCTTCTTTTATCATTAAGGGAAAAAAAAGCTACAAAGCAGAATTCATCAATGTAACACATTCTACCTTACAAACATGTATGATTGTTTTGCATACTAATGAAGGAAATGTTGTTTATGCGAATGACTTCAAGTTTGATAACCATCCTACTTTAGGCAAGAAACCAAATTATGAAAGGCTAAGAGAAATTGCAAAGCAAGGTGTAAAGGTTTTGATAATGGAAAGTCTTTATGCTGCTGAGGAAGGCAAGACTCCAAGTGAGAGAATAGCAAGAGACTTACTTGAAGATGTGCTGTTCACAACAGACAACAAAAATGCATGCATAATAATAACAACTTTTTCTTCACATATAGCAAGACTAAAAAGTATAGTAGATTTTGCCAAAAAGCTTAACAGGAAAATAATATTTATTGGAAGAAGTTTGCGCAAATATGTTGGTTGTGCGGCAAAGCTAAAACTTGCACCTTTTGCAAAAGATATTGTCCTGGCAAGCTACAAAAATGAAGTAGAGTCGTGGTTGAGGAAAGTAGAAAAAAATCATGATAAATATCTTTTGGTCGTAACAGGCCATCAAGGAGAGCCAGGCTCTGTTTTGGATAGGCTCGCAAGAGGTACGCTACCTTTTTCTTTCTCTTCTAGTGATCATGTAATTTTTTCTTCTCGAACAATACCAGCACCTATAAACATAGCAAACAAAAAACAACTTGAGAAAAGGCTTAAGGAAAAAGGAGTAAGAATATTTTCTGATGTCCATATAAGTGGACATGCTCATAGGGAAGATTTGCGTGACCTTATTACAATGCTGCAGCCAGAACATATAATACCATCACATGGTGACATGCAAAAATTAACTGCCTTGGCAGAACTGGCCGGTGAGCTTGGCTACAAACTAGGAAAAAATTGCCATATAGTACAAGATGGCCACTGCTTGCAAATTACATAAAAAGAGGACAAAAAAATGGCAAGACAAGACCTCATTGCAGCTTTGAGAAATGCTCTTGAGAGGGGGGAAACCTTGCAAGAAGCAGTACAAAGCTTTGTCAATGCTGGCTATAATAAAAGAGAAGTAGAAGAAGCAGCAGTTGAGCTACAAGGCAAAAAGCCATCAAAAAGGCCTTTTGCTCCTTTGCCTGTTTCAGTTCCTACACCACTAGAAGAGAAAAAAGGAAGGGAAGGTAGTGAGGAAGTCGAAGAAGGCGTCAAAGGCAAACAGTTATCAAAAAAAGGAAAAAAAATTTTTATTATGATAGCAGTTATTATAGTGCTTATAGCAATCATAACTTTGCTTGTTATAATTTTCAGAAAATAGGTTACTAGTTTTTTGCTTGATAATAATATTTTTAGATAATGTATAATAGGGCATAGTTATATTTATAAATTTTCTTTCATTCTGAAGTAGCAAGAAAAAGAGCAAAAAAAGGTAAAAGATAAAAATGCTTTTTGCGCATATTGCTGATTGTCATCTTGGAAGCTGGAGACAGCCAGAACTACAAGAGCTAAATACACAGGCATTTGCCCAGGCAATAAACAAATGCATCAAGAAGAATGTAGACTGTGTATTAGTAGCAGGAGACTTGTTTGACTCTGCCCTGCCAAGTATAGATGTATTAAAAAAGGTTGTTGGGCAGCTAAAAAAACTCAAGGACAACAACATTGCTTGTTATGTTATTGCTGGCTCTCATGACTATTCTGTTTCTGGCAAGACTTTCCTTGATGTTCTGGAAAAAGCAGGTTTGTGCGAGAATGCTGCAAAATTCAAAGAAACTGCTGACGGGGTAATTGTCAGACCTATAAGCAATAAAAATTTTGTTATAGCAGGCCTGCCAGGAAAAAAAGCTGGATTGGAAAGAAATTTTTTCAAAAACTTAAGAATACAATTGCAAGAAGAAAAAAAGCCAAAAATATTTATGTTACATACTACACTAACAGAAGCCAAACCTGATGGAATTGACTTTTTGGAGTCTGTTGATGCTAACATGCTGCCAAAAGGATTTAGTTACTATGCTGCAGGTCATTTACATGTTCCATTTAGAATAGAGAAAGATAAAAAGCTTATTGTCTATCCTGGTTGCTTGTTTCCAAACAGCTTTTCAGAATTTGAAAAAATAAAATACGGCTCTTTTTGTTTTGTAGATCTTGCAGACAAAATAAAAATAGAAAAACAAGAAATTAAACTCAGGGATGTTCTTAATCTATGCATTAATGTTGATGGCCTTTCTGCTGATAACGCCAGTAAAAAAATAACAGAAGAGATAAAAAAGTGTGAGACAAAGAACAAGATAGTAACCTTGCGTATTGAAGGGGAGCTCGCAAGCGGAAAAACTACTGACCTGAGATTTGAAGAGCCGTCTGATTGTTATTTGTTGCTTAAAAATTCAACTGGGCTTACTAGCAAGGAATTCAAAATAGAAAAAGCAGATACGAGCAAAAGTATTTCCCAAATAGAAAAAGAAATAATAACAAGATATATTCAAAAAAAAGAGCAAAAAGGAAAAGGGGGAAAAGGGGAAAAAGAGTTCAACAAGAATATTTTGCAGCTTATAGAAGCGCTGGATACAGAAAAACAAGAAGGCGAGAAAAATACTGTCTTTGAACAAAGAATAAAAGACGAGATGGGCAAAATTTTTGGTCTTGAGAAATAAATAAAAAAATTGAAATAAAAATAAAATAAAAATGAGGAGATAATAAAATGACTTTTCATTGTTGGTTCTCTGCTTCCAGAGCAGGAGACCATTCAACGCATGAAAAAGAAGTTTATGGAACTTGGATAGTAAGCCTCGGTATCTTTTCTATCTTGTTGGGTATTTCTTTTTTTAGTAAATATATCCATGACAAGATAGTAATCAGAAATATAGCTGGAGAAAAAAAAGCAGAGATAAGAATGCTAAAAGCAGAAAAAAGAGGCCTAGAAAATAAGATTATTGAACTTGGGTCTGAGCGCGATAGATACAAAGCAGAAGCAGAAGCTGAAAAAGGAAAATTATTTGGAAAAGACCTCAAAACTTTCATAAATAAATTGAATATTTATTCAAAGAAAAATTATAAAGCAAGAGAACTTGCCATCTATCTTGAAGGAAGAATAGAACAAATAGAAACCAAAACAGACGACTCTGTAGAGTTAATGAGAGAGTTGCAAGAAGAATACGCAACTAATGGGCAGTTAACCAAGAAAATAAATTATTGGTCAAGCAAGCTTTATCCAACATTCATCCCTTATTTTCCTCCTTTACAAGCCACACAAGCAGAGCAGGAAAGTAGAGAAAAGAACTAGGAGAAGAAAAAAATGAAGAGGGCAATATATGAAAAGACAATAAAACAAAAATAAAAGATGAAAATAAAATCTATTTACTTACATAACATAAGGTCGTATGAAGACGCTAGCATAATCTTTCCTTATGGATCTGTGCTACTTTCTGGAGATATAGGTAGTGGGAAGAGCAGCGTGCTGCTTGCACTAGAATTTACTTTGTTTGGCTTGCAAAGAGGTTCTTTGTCTGGCAGCTCTTTGTTGAGAAATGGTGCTAGTTATGGAAAAGCAGAAACAGAATTTACTGTTGCTGACAAACAAGTCAAGATAGGAAGAACTTTAAGAAGGACAAAAGGAACAGTAATCCAAGATACTGGCTATATCATAATTGATAGCAACAAGGAGGAGCTTTCTGCTACAGAACTAAAGAAGAAAGTCTTACAACTCCTTAATTATCCTTCTGAACTCTTGAAAAAAAATAATCTGCTTTATAGATATACTGTTTATACACCACAAGAAGAAATGAGGCAGATTTTGTTAGAAGATACAGAAACAAGGCTCAATACACTAAGAAAAGTTTTTGGTATTGACCGTTATAAGAATATAATAGAAAATACAGAAAGGTTTCTTATAAAGCTAAGAGAAGAAATGAGAGAAAAGCAAGGTAAGACAGCAGATTTAGAAGAAAAAAAAACTAAGCTAAAAGAAAAAAAGGAAGAAGAAGAAAAGATTACACTTGCTATAAGAAAGATTATTCCTCAGCTTGAAAAAGCAAGAAAAAATTTGAAAGAAAAAGAAGAAATAGTAAAAAAACAAGAAGAAAAGCTAGAGCAACTTAACAAAATAAAAACAATCCTTGCTACAAAAAAAACCCAACTTGACTCAACCAAAGAGCAGCTTAACATAGCAGGAAAAGAGATAAAAGATACAGAAGAAAAAATTTCTTTTTTGAAAAAAGAAACAGAAACTAAAATACCTACTACTATCTTGCAAGACTTGCAAGAAAAAAAACTTGCAAGAAAAAAACTAGAGAAAAACAAAAATGAGATAGAGAAAAAAATTGCACTTCTTGAAGAAAAAAAAGAGAGAGCTACTAAGCTGATAGAAGATATTTCTAGGTTGAACATATGTCCTCTTTGCAAACAAAAAGTTACATTCAAACATAAAAAAGAGGTTACAGAAAAAACAAAAAAAGAAATTTCTGATATAGGAATAGAACTAGAGTTTAGTACAAAAGGAAAAGAGGAGCTTGAGAAAAAACTAATACGAGTAGAAAAAGAGGAGCTTGAGATTGAAGAAAAAGAGAAATTACTTAATGTAATAAAAATAAAAAAGGAAAATCTACGAGAGAAAATAGAAACCAAAATGAGATTACAAGAAGAAGAAAAAGAATTAAGGGAAAGAACAAGTAAGATAGAAAATGAAATAAAAGAACTGCAAGAAAAATTAAACATATCCAAAATAGTTGAGGAAAATTACAACAAATCTATATTGTTATTGAAAAAAGCGAGAGGAGAAGAAAGAACTATTGAGATAAAAAAAGCTGAAGAGCAAAAAGAGTTGCAGGGCATAGTTTCCACGAGAAAAAATTTACAAGAAGAAGTAGAGTACAAAGAAAAAACAAGAGATTCTTTACTTTATTACAATAGACTGCATAACTGGCTTTCTGAGCAATTTTCCCCCCTTGTTAGTTCCATGGAAAAAAATGTTATGGCGAGAGTTCATACACAATTCAGTAGCCTTTTTGAAAATTGGTTTAATATATTAGTTGAAACAGCGCTGACCGCTCGCCTCAACGAGGAATTTACTCCACTTGTAGAGCAGCAAGGCTATGAACTTGATTATGCATATTTAAGCGGAGGAGAGAGAACAGCTGCTGCCCTAGCTTACAGACTTGCCTTGAACCAGGTACTAAATAGCTTGATGTCCCCAATAAAAACTCATGATATACTTATTCTTGATGAGCCAACAGACGGTTTTTCTTCACACCAATTAGATAAAATGAGAAATGTGCTGAATGAGTTGAAAACAAGACAGCTTATTCTTGTAAGTCATGAACCAAAGATAGAAAGCTTTGTTGACAATATCATAAGGTTCGAAAAGCAACAAGGCAAAACCATTGTTAGCTAGGAAAAAACTGTATCTTATTCGCACGGTTTAACTCCCCTTGTTGTTGTCTTCCTTACCACAACACAGATTTTTAAGAAAAATTTTGCTTTCTGAAACAAATAATGTTAGTACATTTAAGTAATTATAAAAAACTGAATTTATTTCAAAATGAGAATAGAAAATCCAAAAACAAGAACTGCATTAGTAGGCGGAGTGGGAAGTGAAGGAGCTGAAAACCGAAAAATGATAATTGCCATCTCTGTTGCGAAAATTTGCTTCAAAAGTTGCTTAAAAATAGAGCAGAAACCACAAAATTTAAATAGGATTTTTAACTGTAAAGTGACATTAAAAAAAATGGTCAATAAAATTCAAGGAGATATTTTCAATATAGGCATTATCGGAATTGGAAAAACTGGTTCAGCTCTAGCAAACAGAATAGCACTAACTTCTTCAGAAGAAACTCCTTATAATCTACATTTATCTTTTACTGATATTGATAGCAAGAAGGTCAAAAATCTGGAGGAGTCACTAGAAGAAAAAAAACTGAGACAAACAAAGAAAATTTTTGGTTGTTACCCGCCAGAAAGATTCATGGAAAACATTTATTCTACTGATATAATTTTTTTTACAGCTACAAAACTTCCCCTTGAAGAGAGACAAAAAGCTGTCAAAGAAAAAAAAGAGAGTGGGAGACTTCTCGAAACTGAAAAAAATTTAGGATTAGTAAAAGGATATGCTTCTTATTTCAAAGAACATTTTGAAGGAAATCTTGTTGTAGTAAGCAATTTAACAGACATTCTTTCATATGCCTTTGCTCTTCACTCAAAAATGGACCCTAGAAGAATAATAGGTTTGAATCATGTAGATACTTTAAGATTGCGGGGTAAGCTAAAGACCTGGCTCAAAGATATGGGCAGGATAAAAAAAGGAGCAGAAGTAGAAGTGGAAGCTTATGCCATAGGCTCTCATGAAAAGCCTTTCTGTGTTGTGGATAAAATTTTTGCTAATGAAATAAGACTCTATGATTTTGTTTCAAAAGTGTCAGAAATTAATGATTATATCAGAAAAGAAGGTCCAGAACATCTGAAAGCTTTGGGGGGAACAGCTTTTGAAGTTGAAGAAGCAGCGTTCCAAACAGCCCTGGCTATCATGAATGAAGATAGAACAATTACAGCCTCTATACCTTATCCTCCTGAAAAACCAGGTTGTTATATTGGCTTGCCAGTTACTTTCAATAAAGGATATCCTTTTTTACTAGATGATGGCCTATGGTTCAGTAATCTTTCAGATAATGCTAGAGAAGGGTTTCAGAACTCTTTAGAAGAAATTCTCAAATCTATCGATAAGCTCAAAGAAGAAGGGCTGATAGATAAGCAATTACAAATCCCAATTCCAAAAGAAAGGAAAATCTCAAGAAGGAGGTTAGAGAGAGCCAAAGAGGAAGAGCCAGAAAAAACGCCAGAAGAAAAAATAAATGCCCTGGTTTTTGCTCCTTCTTCTCATCGTGAAAGAATAAATATGTATGATTTAAGTAAATTATCAGAAAAACCAATAAAGCCTATAAAGTCTTTTGATGCTGCACAACCAACTTTTATTTATACCACTAATAATTCTTTATTTGTCATCCAAAAAAAGCCTCCTTTTGGTATGGCTGATGATAAATGGTGTTACGAGATAATTGAACTTGATATAGCTACAGGAAAAAAGCAAACTTATTCGACAGGAAAAGAGTTGATAGATGAACGTTATGGTTACTCTATTACCTCTCTATTTTGTCTTGAAAATATCTTGTATGCAGCTTGCGATAATAACAACAATGTTGGAATTTTGGCCTGGAAAAAAGAGTCAAATAATATGAACAAAATTTTTACTCTGAAAAAACCAGGAAAAATTTTTTCTGTTGCCGCAAGAAGACTGACAGAAAACGAAGAAAAGTATGCTAATGGTAAATATCTAATTTATGGGGCAGGAGGAGGAAAATTGCATTTTTGGTTAGATACAGAAGAAGAGGAATTTGGTTATGATTTTGCTTTGACAGACAGAACAGATAGCCAGCTAAACTTAAAGCTGGATGGGAGACATCGTTATATAGGAGACAAAGACAAGAATATGCTTTATATTTTACACGATGAAAAAGCTATGAAATATAAAAAGATCAAGACTTCTTATGGGCTCTTTGATTTTTTGGTTCATGAAAAAGGTATAGATTTGGCTCTTGTAAAAGAATCTGGAGATAAATTTAGAATCAAGTTCAAAACTTATCCTGATTTTAATAATCTTATATATGAGAAAGAAAATGAAAATACTAAAATTTCACAAGATATAGGGAGCATAGACCCTATCAACTATTTGAAGATAACTCGGGACCATATTTTATTTGCAGATCTAAACAGTTTATATTTTATAGAAAAAAAATCCAAAAATTTTAATATCAAAAAATTAAAACTTGATAATGCAAATTATTTACCTATTTTTGTGAAAGAAAAATGATAAAATCATCATCAATTAGAAAGAAAGGCAGACTAGATCAAGATTATTATTTCGAAGATCCTTTGAACGGTGTCTTCATAATTGCTGATGGATACTGGCAAAAAGGGCATCTCGCGAGTAAAAAGGCTGTAGAAAATATTAGTAAAGACCTCAAAGCTTTTGATATTTTTGCAAAAGCTATGAAGGAAAATTCTCTTCCTTTAAGAATAGTCTCGTCAGATTTCTTAGAAGATCTAGTTTATCCACAGTCATCAATAAGTCAGTCATCAAAAGGTAATTCAACTTTGGAAGATACAGTGTTAAATAATCTTGAAGAAACAAATAGGAAGATTGGAGATATTTTTTCAAAATTCAAACTTTGGAAAAAAAGTCAACTAGACAAGAAGAATAAACATTTAATTCATGAAATTTTCTTTGAAGAACTTGAAGATAGAGATCCAAAAAATGCATACTATTATACTAAAGACTATCTAAAATTTCTTCGTAGGGTAGATCCTAGCTTGGACGAGTACTATTTTGTAAGAATTCTAGCTGAAATTATGAAAGAACTGAATAAAAAAGCAGCATACTCTTTTATAAAGGAAGCAAAAAAGAGAAATTTTTGGAGATCAAGAACAAAAACAAAACTCATAGATATAAAAGAAAAAGCAGTTGACAGCTATCTGGAGTCTCTAAAAAATTATGATAAATTTTACGGCGAGATCTTGTTAGAGTTTTTATCAGGTGCGATAGACAGGACTAACAAAGAGATCTACGAAGATTTTGAAAAGGATGTGAAAAAAGAGATGAATAAGAAGGAAATAAAAGGATTAATCAAAAAAAACATGATTGGAATAGAAGAAATAAAAAAAGGACAAAAAAGAGCTACCACTTTAGATGTTGCTGTCTTGAAAAATGATAAGTTATATATAAAGCATGTTGGAGATAGTAAAATTTATGTCTCGAAAAAAGATAGAACTCTGGAGCAGTTAACCCATGACTGTGAAAAAAATCCTTATGGTGGTTTGATGAATGCTATTGGTAACAAAAAAGGTGTGGAAAAAGATGGAGCAGTTTATTCTACAAAAGATTTTAATAGTATACTACTCGTCACAGATGGCGTTACTAATTGTGTAGCTACAAAAGAAGAAATAAAAAATATTCTCATCGAAAAAGAACCAGAAAAAATTATTCATGCCCTAGATAATTTAGCAGAGAATCCAACAGGAATTGCTAAATTGAAGAATGCCTTACCTGAAAAGATAAAATTTGGGGACGATATAACGGCAATAGCAATAAATCCCAACTACAAAGAAAAAAGTATTGTTGAAAGAGTGGAAAGAGGGCCTATCTCAGCTATCACAAGAAAGTATATTCCATACATACCATACATGGATGGTGTAGCCAAGAAATATGGGGATATTCCTGCTATTGGAAGACTTACTAAAATTCTTCAGGGGAAACACAGAAAAAATGGGAAAAGAGTATGGGGATGGTCTGATAGAGCAAAAACACTTGAAGAGGCAATTAAAAGTGAAGATTTTCTGTTAGAAACTGAACAAAGAGGGGAGATAATGGATGGGGTAAAAAGCAATAAGTATCTCAAGAAAAAATATGGTAAAGATCTAATCGATAAATTAGATGATATTTTGAAAACAAAGCCCAAACCTGAAATTAAAAAAGGAAAGAAGAAAGAAGAAGATAGAGAGTTAGAATCAGTAAAATCTGAACTAAGCCAGTACAAGAAACGGGAAAAAGAATTCAAGAAATATGAAAGCAAAAAAGAGCACTATCAAAATCTAGAAAAAGAAAATAAACAGCTAAAAGAAAAGCTAAAAGAAAGAAACAAGCAATTTGAAGAGGTAGAAACTAAAGTGGACGAGATTGAGAAGAATATCAAAGAATACAGAAAAGACACCAAGAAATATATAGAAAGGAAGACAACAGAGATAAAAGAACATCTTACAACAGTTGTAAAAGGAGAAGTTGAAAAAAAGTCAAAAAATCTTGAAGAAGTTTTGAAGGAAGAGACTAGAAAAATTGGAGACCAAAGCAAAAAAGGAGTAGAGGAAAGCAAAAAAGGAGTAGAGGAATTAGGAAAGCGGTACGAGGAAAAGTATAAAGAACAGGAGAAAAGGCATGGGGAAGAACTTACAAACTTGAAAAAATCCTACGAGGCTAAAGAAAAAGGAGAATATGAAAAAAGAATTGATGAGAAAAAAATCAAAGAAACTGAAAGACCTTCTTTGTACCAAAGGTTTACAAGAAGAATTACAAAAAAAGTTTTGCCTTTGGTTGTTGCTGGCAGCTTGTTTTTTGGTGCTCTTGGCGGATATCTTGCCAACAAGAAAAAGAATACAAGTATGATTAGTGCATTACAAAATAGAGTAGCACAAACTGAAGTACAATTACAAGAAGAAAGAAATGCATACAAAAACTCATACAAAAACTTAGAGCAGAAAGCAATTGTAGCAGAAAAGAAATATTTACAAGCTGTTCAAACTGTTGAAAGCGTCAAGAAAGATGTTAAATACATCAAGCAAACAGTCGCTGGATACGGGCAAGATATCAAAGAAGTAGAAAAAAGTATTAGCAAATATGGAAGTGAAGTTAAAGGTATTAAAGAAGATGTAAAAGAAATAAAAGACAAGAGTTCCTATGAAGAAAAAATTGAAAGTTATGGCCAGAGACCTGAAAAACTTGAAACTGAATCAATCAAAAAGTTAGTAGAACCGGTTGTTGAAAAAGAAAAAAGCCATGGCTTTTTTCACAGATTTACTAATGCTTGTAGGCAAGAAAAAAGGCAGGAAGAAATAAAGAAGCTAGAAAATTTTACAAGTCCATTTGAAAATCAGAAAATTTATAGGGCAGAAAAAAACCTTCTAGAAGGCAAGATAACAGTTTATTCAAAATATCCTGTAATTGACATATGGAAAGATGGAAAAATAATGCTAGGAGAAAAAGAAAGATTTGCTGTTCATAATGAAGCTGTTGGGTCTGATGTTGGACAACTGTTAGCAGATGCTAATGACTACAAACAAAAAATTTGTGTTTATGACAGAAGCAAGGATGGAAAAGCTGATACTTTTGTGCTTTACTCATACAAAAAGCTTGAAGGAGGATTCATAAAAGGACCTCAGATATATAGGTCCGGAACAAACTTGATGTTTAGATAATGTTTAAAAAATGGACCAGTCAACACTAGAGCAAATATTGAAAGTTGAAGGAGTAAGCAAGTATAAAGTACTCAGCTATATGGGAAATGGTAGATATTCAGTTGCTTTTTTGGCAAAAGATAAAGAAAAAGGCCAATATAGAATTTTGAAAGTAGCCCAGGATGACTCAGAAAGAACAAAAGAAAAATTTAGGAAAGAGTATGATATTCTTTCTTCTATAAACCACCAAAATATTATAAAAGCTTATGGTCTTTACCAGCCAAAAAGCGAAAAGACTGTTTCAAAGACACCAATTCTGGTTATGGAGAATGGGGGTAGGAGCCTTGATAGCATTATTCAAAGTCAAAAAATAAGTATGGATAATTTTGTTAGTATTATTTCTAATATTTGCGAGGCCCTTACTTATTTACACAAAAAAGAAGCAGATAAAGAAAGGATAATATTTCATAGGGACATAAAAACATCTAATATACTAATAAAAAAAGAAGATAAACAAGATAAACAAGAAAATGCTAAATTAGGAGTTAAACTAGGAGATTTTACTGAAGCTGGCTATGATGTCGATTTTATAACATCTGGAGGAAAAGTTGGTACAGCTATTTACAAAATACCCAAAGGTCTAGGAGGTCCTGAAAATAGGGAAAATTTGAAAAGACCAGAAGCAGATATTTATTCATTGGGTGTTGTAATGTACGAGATTTTAGCAAATAAAAAATTATTTCTTGAAGCAGAAGATGAAGATGAACTAATAAGGCTAAAAAACAATGGGGATGGATATATAGACCGAAAACTGAAAGATTTAAAAAAAGAACGTGAGCTAGGAGAAGATATTATTTCCATAATAAGGAATTGTATAGACCGAGATCCTAAATATAAAAGTGCAGCTGAGCTAAAAGATGCCCTACTAACTATTGGAAAAAAAGAAGCAACAAAAAAAGCAGAAGAAAAAGAGCTTGCGAGAATTAACAAGAGATATGAAACTTTTTCCAAAAATTATGAAAATTTGTCTGATTTGCTTAGAAAAGAGAAAAGCATTATTAGCGACAGCGAAAAACTTGCAGGAGAGTACGAAACTTTATTCAAGAGATATGAAGAAAAGTTGACCAAAAGAGCTGGCTTGTCAGAGGGAGAAGTACCAATTTCTGAATTAAAAAATGATATTGCTAAAACCAAAGATTCACATCCTGTTATGCTAAATGATACTTATGAAGATTTTATCAAAGAAGCAGAAGGGCTAAGCAGCTTGCTTGAAAAATATGGGAAACATGAAAAAATTGGAAAGATTTCGGAATTAAAAGAAAAAACTAAGAACTTTTACGGGGAAATAACCAACAAAAGACAAGGTATAAAATCAAGACTAGATAGCCTAGAAAATAAAATAGAAGAAAGGAAAAAGTACGATGTAGCTGTTGTCAAGAGTTTTACAAAAAAGTATAGAGAGTACAGAGAAGAAGGATTTAAGAATATTAGCAAAGAAGAAAGAAAAGGAATAATACCAACTGCCATTGCCTACAAAAGATTATGTAATATGTGGGGAGAACCTCCTTTCAAATCAAAAAAGAAAAGTAAAAAAATGGTCAATAAATATCTGATAGACCTAAAAGGCCTAATGGACCTAGGACTCATCAAGAAATATCCGATAGACCTAAAAGATCTAAAATTGTAAATGTCTACAAAATAAAAATTTTATCTCGCTATTCAACTTTCTTCATGCTGTATGTCTTGCGCTGCTTGAATTCTTCTTGCTTGCCAGCATTCCACTGCTCTACAGGTCTAAGATAGCCAACTACTCTGCTATAGACTTCACATTTTGTTGTTTTGCCTTCTTCTTTGCATAAAGGACATGTAAAATGTTTGCCACTTATGTAACCATGCGCAGGACAAATACTGAATGTTGGTGTGAGCGTAAAATAAGGAAGCTTGAAATTATCGCACATCTTCTTTACAAGTTTTTTGACTAAGCTAACTGGAAGATTACTTTCTCCTAGCCAGGTGTGAAAGACTGTTCCTCCAGTATAGAGGGTTTGCAAATTATCTTGCAATTCCAAAGATTTGAACAGGTCGTCTGTGAAGTAAACAGGCAGCTGTGTAGAATTTGTATAATAGGGCTCTGCTCCTTTTTTCACTGCTTCCTGGTTTGCAACAATAATTTTCGGATATTTTCTTTTGTCAATCCTTGCTAACCTGTAGGAGGCGCCTTCTGCAGGAGTAGCTTCCAAGTTATAAATGTTTCCTGTTTCTTGCTGGTAGTCTTGCAGCTTTTTCCTCATGAAGCGCAGAGTTTTTTCTGCAAGAGCTAGCCCTTCTTTTTGTCCTATACTTTTGCCAAGTAAATTCAGACACGCCTCATTCATTCCCACCAAGCCAATGGTATTAAAATGGTTTTTCCAGTACCCGCCAAAACCTTTCTTAATATTTCTGAGATAAAATTTTGAGTAAGGATACAAGCCGAGTTCTGTAAATTTTTCTATACATTTTCTTTTTATTTCCAAACTTTCTTTTGCAACGTCCATTAGTTTTTCTAATCCTGTAAAGAAGTCTTTTTCACTTTTACTGAGATAGCCTAACCTAGGCATGTTTATTGTTACTACACCAATGCTTCCAGTCAAAGGATTAGCTCCAAACAAGCCGCCACCTCTTTTCTTTAATTCCCTCTTGTCAATCCTCAAACGACAACACATGCTCCTTACATCCTCTGGACTCATATCAGAATTTACAAAATTTGCAAAATAAGGTGTTCCATATTTGGCAGAAGTTTCAAAAATTTTATCATGAATTGGATTATTCCAGTCAAAATCTTTTGTTATATTTATTGTAGGAATAGGAAAAGTAAAAACCCTCCCCAATGCATCACCCTCAAGCATTGCTTCTGCCAAAGCTGTATTGAATACGTCTAGCTCTTCCTGAAAATCTCCATAGCTCTTATCAAGAGTTTTTCCTCCTATTATTATTGGCTCTCTTGACATGAATTTTGGAACTTGTAAATCAAGAGTTACATTTGTGAAAGGTGTTTGGAACCCGACTCTTGTTGGAATATTTATATTGAAAAGGAACTCCTGGATCGATTGCTTGACTTCTTTATATTTCAGCCCATCATATCTTATAAAAGGAGCTAGATATGTATCAAAGTTTGAAAAGGCCTGTGCTCCTGCTGCTTCTCCTTGTAAAGTAAAGAAAAAATTCACAAGCTGGCCTAAGGCTACCCTAAAATGTTTTGCTGGTTTGCTAGAAATTTTTCCTCTTACACCAACAAAACCACTCAAAAGCAAATCACTCAAATCCCAACCAACACAATATGATCCTAAAATTCCAAGGTCATGCAAATGGAAATCTCCGCTAACATGAAGGTCTTTTATCGCTGGTCTTTCTTTATATATTTTGTGGAGCCAGTATTGTGAAACAACCTGGGAAGAGATGTGGAAATTTAGGGCTTGCAAAGAATATGTTGTGTTTGAATTTTCTCTAACAAGCCATGTAGTCTTTCCTATATACTCATCCACAATATCCCTTATTTGGTTATGCAAAGCCCTATAAAGTATGTATTCTTTTGCTGTCTTGTAATGACCATTTTCTACCAAGGTTTTTTCTACAGCATCTTGTACATCTTCTACATTAGGAATTTTATTGGCAAACTTTTTTTCAAGTAATTCAACGACTTCTTCAGTAATTTTTCTCGCCAGCTCTTTGTCTTTTCCGCCAACTGCTTGCGCAGCTTTCCAAATAGCTTCTGTTATCTTTTCTTGCTCAAATGCAACAATCCTGCCATCTCTTTTCCTGATTTTTTTAATCTTAGAAGCCATATTCAAATTTGCCTATCTTTTTGCTACCTCTTTACCTCTTTTTCTTTCTTGTTAAAATTGATAAAAATAGATAATAAGACTTTTTAAACATTTTTGTATTCTAAAATATGCAATAAAAAAAGACACGACTTTAAAGTTGCTTTTGCTTTTTTATCCAAAACCTCTGACATAAAACTCTATGATTACAAAAAAGATATAAAGCAAAATCAAGGAGATACCTTCTCTTGTGTCAAGCTTTCTTCCACTTTCAACAAAAGTTACAAACAAGAAACCCGTAACAAACAAGAAAATAGCAGATATCATAAAAGGGGCAAATGCAACTTCTATGGGATATATCAGGGCAGCTACTCCCAGAACAAGAGTTGAGTTTGCAATCATTGTTCCTAATTGGTCGCCGAGTGACATGTCAGCATGTTTTAGCTGTGCTGCACGAACACCAAAAATTAATTCTGGCAAGGTAGTGCCAAAAGAAACCAAAAAGAGACCAATCATTATTGCTGGCAGCTTTAAATCAAAAACAAGCAGAGAAGCATAATGAACAACAAATTTTGCAGAAAAGAACAATACAAACAAAAAGAGAATAAACAGAAAAGTCGTCAGTACAATTTCTTTTCTCTTTACTCTATCTTCTAATTTTTTCTTGAATTTTTTTCTTTGTTTTATTAATCTGTAAGAATACATAAAAAAAACTGCAAGAAGAATAGCGCCATCATATCTCGAGAGCTCATTTCCAATAAGAAATAGGACTATGGGCAATAAAATTATGAGAGAAGTAAAAAAAGCATCTCTCCGAATTTTTTTACTTTTGATTTCTATTTTTCTTGCAACAAGTATTATGATTCCTGTTATCAAAGTAAGATTCAGAATATTAGCTCCCATAACATTACCAAAACTAAGTGCAGGATTTTTTGCCAGGGCAGAAGTTATTCCTATAAAAAGTTCTGGCAAGCTTGTTGCAACAGCCATTATTATAAAAGCAGCTGCAAATTCTGTTATAAGCAAAAATCTCGCAATTTTTGTCAAATTTTTGATAAGAAATGTTCCTGCAAACACCATTACAATACATGACAGGACAAAATAAAGCAAGTTCAAAGCCAGCATTTTTATCTTTTTCTCACATCTTTTATCTTAATTTTTTGATAATGCCAATAAAATCCCTAACATCTTTTTCTATTTCCTCTGTAATTGAGTGGAAAACAATTTCATTATCTATACTACCATATTCATGGGCAATTAAATTTCTCATTCCTTTAGCATCTTTCAATTTTTCAGCTAATTTTTCTGGTATTATGCCTTTTTCTGAAAGAACATCAAAAGCTTCTTTATCTTCTTCAGGGATTTTTAAGTCTTTATCCCTGATTATCAAAAAAGCTAAATCAATTACTGCTTCTATAATTTTTTCAAAATATCTCTCACATGCAGCTTTCGTTTTTGAATCACCAAAATATTCTTCAAAATCTTTTGGTGTAATCTCTGACAATTCAGTTAAATAAGCTTCAATTTCTTCTATCTTATCTTTTATTCTCATTTTTTATATAACACTTTTCCTTTACCTTGGACCTCTTTTTTGATTTTGTTTGGTAAGTAATTGTAAACTTGTATATCAACTCTTGGACTGATCCTACCAGATATTCTTTTTCTAAAAATTGTTGCTTCCTTCAAGCTTATTTTTGAAAACTCAACCGCTATGTCTATATCGGATTTGAAAGTTAGTTTATTTTCTATAACAGAACCATATAAAATTATTTTTTTAATTTTCTTGAAGAGAAAATCATTAAGGATAGTTTCTCTTGCCTCATTAATTATTTTTTTGATCTCTGTTCCTTTTCTTAACTTAAACTCTTCAGAAAGAATATTTGCTTTCTCTATAAATTCAAACTTCTTTCTTATATCCCTTGAAAGTCTATTTTTTTCTGACTGTGTTAAGTTTATCCCAAATAATTGTTTTTCAATTATCTTTAACTCCCTTTTTCCAAATATTTTTCTTGTGTTCTTATTTGATTTCAAAAAATTCAACAAGCCCATTTTCTTATTTTTTATAAAATAACCTTAATTTAGGTTATTATAACCATGATAGTGGTTATATTTAAATTTTTCGGTTTTCTTACCTCTTTTTATATTTTTTCTGATATTTTTGTTAATGATTTAATATTATTATATTTTACCTCTTTTCCTCTTGTTATTCAATTACTTCTTGCTTATTAATTTTCCTATTTCAAAAAATATTAAACCTAGTGCAGCAAGAGGAATTATCTTTGCCCAGTCTGTCAAGCAAAGAGGAACAAAGCTGAAGGCCGTGCTCAAAGGGGTGTAGAGTGTAATTAGATGTAAGGCAGCTGCTATGATAACAGAATAAACTAAAAATTTGTTGCTAAAAAAACCTATCTTCTTGATGTTATACTTTGACCTGCATGTAAAAACCAAAAAAAGCTCAAAAAAAACCATGACTGTTAGAGCCATAGTTCTTGCTTTTGCTATTTCTGGTAAGGCAAAATAGAATAAGATTATAGTAACAATCAGTCCTAAAATACCAGCTATAACAATAAAAGCTATTGTTCCAGTTAAAATTCCTTCCTCTTTTTTTCGCGGTTTTCTCTGCATGACATCTTTTTCTGCAGGCTCTGTTGATAAAGCCAATGCTGGCAGACTATCTGTTACCAAGTTAAGCCATAAGATTTGTAAAGGTAATAATGGCAAGGGCATCCTTGCAAAAATTGCAAAAAGGATAACTGCAAGCTCACTTGAATTTGCAGACAGCAAAAACTTGACAAATTTTTTTATGTTATCATAAGCTCTTCTCCCTTCTTTTGTTCCTTTGACTATACTAGCAAAATTATCATCTAACAAAATAATATCTGAAGTATCTCTTGTAACATCTGTTCCTCTTATTCCCATTGCTATTCCTATGTCAGCTCTTTTCAAAGCAAGAGCATCATTTACACCATCTCCTGTTACTGCTACTATCTCGTTTCTTTCTTTGAAAGCATTAACAATTCTTAGCTTGTGCTGAGGAGTAACTCTTGCGAATACTACAACTTTGTCAAGAATATTTGTAAGTTCTTCATCTTTCATTTTTTCAAGTTTTTCTGCTCTCACTACAAGTCCATGTAAACCTATTTGTTTAGCAACTGCTTTTGCTGTCAAGGAGGAATCTCCAGTAATCATAACAACTTTTATTCCTGCATTTTTGCATTGCTCAACAGCTTCTTTAACTCCTTTCCTAGGAGGATCAAACATCCCTTGAAAGCCAACAAAAATCAAATTGTATTCAGCTGCATTTTGACTTTTTGCTTTTATAGGGGAAAGAGGCTTGAATGCAAAAGCCAAAACACGCAAAGCAGAAGAAGCCATATTTTCATATATTCTATGAAGCTGTTTTCTTCTTTCTTCTGTCAGCTCAATTATTCTGCCACTGACAAATTCTTTTGTACATCTTTTCAACAATACATCTGGAGCACCTTTTACATAACTTGTTATGCCTTCCTTACTTTGTCTTACTATTGACATTAATTTTCTCTCGCTAGAAAAAGGAAACTCTATGACGCGTGGCTCTGCTTTTGTCAGCTTTCTCTTGTCAAGGTCAAACCTTTTTGCTGCCATAAGCAAAGCTTTTTCTGTCGGATCTCCTATAAGATACTCTTTATCTTTGTCTTTTTCGAGCCTTGCATTATTACACAAACAGCCTATTCTGAAAAGGAGCTCGCTTGTCTTATCTTTTAGCTTTTTTATCTTCTCGATATCAAAAATTTGGTTATTACAATAAGCTTTTGTTACTGTCATTTGTTCTGCTGTTATTGTGCCTGTTTTGTCTGCAAGTATTATAGTTGCGCATCCCAAAGTTTCTGCTGCCGGCAATTTTCTTACTAAAGCTTTAACTTTATACATTCTTTGTACAGTGAATGCTAAACATATTGTAATTACTGCTGGAAGTCCTTCTGGTATGGCAGCAACAGCAAGTGCTATTCCTGTAAGAAACATATCCAACTTGCCAAGACCTGCAAGAATACCAAAAAAAGTTATTGCTGCACACAAAACAAGTATTATAATTCCAAGTTTCTTTGAAAAAATATTAATTTTTTTTTGTAAAGGAGTTGTTTCTGGCTTTACTGTTTGGATAGATTCTGCAATTTTCCCAAACTCGCTATGCATCCCAGTTTCTGTAATAATAGCCTTGCCGTTCCCTCTTACAATAGTGGTCCCACAGTAGAGCATATTTTCTCTGTCTGCAAGAGCAGTTTCTGTTGGCAAGGGTCTTGTAAATTTCTCGCTTGGCATGCTTTCTCCTATCAAAACAGCTTCATTAACTTGTAAGTTTTCGCATGCAAACAGCCGGGCGTCTGCCATTATCTTGTCTCCTTCGCTCAGGACAAGAACATCTCCAGGGACAAGAAGAGAAGAAGAAATTTCTTTTAGCTTACCTTGACGTAAAACTTTTGCTTTTGGTACAAGTATCTGCTTTAATTTTTGTATAGCTTTTTCAGCTTTGTAATGTTGAAAAAAACCAAGTGTTGAGTTGAGAAAAACTATAGCAAATATAACATAAAAATCAATCCAGTGTGAAAGAAAAGCAGAAACTAGAGCAGCAATAATCAAAATATAAATAAGCAAGGAATTGAATTCTTGTAAGAACATTGTTATTGCTTTAACTTTCTTCCTTTCCTTTAGCTTGTTCTGGCCATATTCTCTTAGTCTAATGGCAGCTTCTTCTTCGCTGAGACCAGCTTTACTACTTTGCAGCTTTCCCAAAACCTCTTTTTCGCTTAGGGCATGCCAATTCATAACAAAACAAAAGAAAAGAGATATAAAAATTTAACTAATGAAATTTTGGATGTTACGATTGATAATCATGATTGATAAGCTCATAAGATGTTACCCTTTTCCATACCTTTTTCAATATCCTAATTTTTATTCAAATGACAATCACATTACAATTTTTATTATCATCTAAAAAACAAAGAAAAAAAGAAAAGTATTTTTGTGGTTTTTATTCTTCTTCTTCGGTTTCAGTAGCTTCAGGTTCAGTTTCCTCTGTTGCCATCTCTTCTTCCTTCTCTTCTGCCTCTTCTTCCTCTTCTTCCTCGGGCTTTTCTTGTTTTTTCTCTTTTTTCGATTGCTTTTTCATTTTGTTATATAGGAAGGAAGATGTTTATAAATCTTATGTTTTTCTTTGGCTTTTTGTGGCCAAGAGGAGACCCTATTTCCTACAGCTATTTCTTACAGTGTTTTACAAAAATATTTAAACTAAAATTTTCTTACTTTTATATGCGGGAGTGTCGGAGTCTGGTCAAACGAGCAGGTAGATTCTATTTTATAAAATCTTGCTAAACTTAAGACCAGAGAAGAAATCCTGTGGCTTAGTGCCTGCGAAGGTTCAAATCCTTTCTCCCGCATTTCTATAAATAAAAATAAGAAGATAAACTTTTTAAATAGCTTTTTCCTTTTCTAGACGAGCAGACAGGCTGGCATGCTAGTCCCATGCCTTTCGCAAATGGACTTTATGGCGAGCTTGAGAGGAAGAGTTAATGTCTGTAGAGTAGTCTTGCTCCTAACTAAGAGGCCTTGTCCTGCTTGGTCTTGTCTTAGTGAAGAGGGTCAGTTCCGGAAGGAAGCAGCCCTAAGCCATGATCAAGATGCTTGCAGGGTTGCAGGGCTGAGAAGGGAACAAGGTAGCTTCTTTGCAAGACATGAAGCAATTCCTCGGTCTGCTCACTTTATGCCTGATTCTACCTGATCCTGAAAACCTTTTGGTTGTCTAAATTTTGGCCATCTAGAGCTAGTTATAGATAATTTTAAATAGAATATCTTCTTTTAAAAAGCAGGAAAAAAGAGGTAAAATGCAGACAAGAAAAGCACAATTTTATATTATTCTAGCTGTTATAATAATAGTAATTCTTGCTGGTCTGGTAACAACAGTTAACTATGTTAGCAAAAAGGAAAGACCAGTAAAGTTTTACGATTTAACAGAAAATTTTGAAAATGAGGTTTTTGAGGTAATAGATTATGGTGTTTATAGTAAGGAGAATGTAGAAGAGCAAATAGAAAATTTTACAGAAATTTTCTTGGAATATGCAAAAGAAAAAACACCAGAAATAGAAATAGTTTATATTTATGGTAATGAGGGTGAGGCAATTGTTGCTAATTATGGTTATAATGAAATGGGGGTAATCACAAAAAGAGGCAACATAACAGTGACAGGAGCAGATAAAACAATAGAAAGCGGGATTACACTCCAGATAGCTGAAAAAAAGTTCAAGAGGCGTGTTGAACAAAAGGCAGGAAGGTTCAGAGACTTTATAGAAAAAATTAGCAATCCTGAAAGGGATATATGCCTTAATATCTCTAATACATTACACTGTTTTGAGTTGAAAGGTGAGCAACAGTTTCTTGCCATACTAAGACTCGAAAAAGAGGGAGAAATTTATATCAAAAAAGCAGGAGAAATAAGCTAATAAAAATGCAAAAAACAAACAAAAAAATACATGCAAGTAAAAGAGCAGTAAGCTTGTTGCTTGCTTATGTGCTGTTGGTTGGCTTGGCCATAAGCTTGTGGGGGATGGTTTATGCTTGGATGAGACTTTCTATAAAACAGCCATTTCCAGAAGAAGCCTGTCCTGAAATAGATTTTTATATTGAGTATGAATGTGGTCGTTGGCCTACAGATGATAAAATAAATATCACAATAAGAAACAATGGAAGATTCAATATTGATGGTTACTATGTAAAGATAAGCAATGAAAAGAATGCGGAAATAGTAAAATATTCTCTTGGTAAGGGTATTGTCATTTTTGACCCTCCGCTAGTTCCCGGCAACTCGAATAAGACACAATTTGATTATAAAGAACACAAAAGAATAACTTTGCTTAGCATACAAATTTTTGAAAAAATTAATAGTGATATATACCCTTGTCCGGCTGCTATATTCAGGACAAAAGTTGAGGGTTGTGATTAATTTGTGATTAATACTTGTAAAAGAAAAAATAAATTCAAGTTAAAGAAAAATTTATAAGGTAGGAAAACTTTCAAGAAACAAGAAAAAGAGGAGACATGAAAAGAATAAAAAAAGCGATCTCACCTTTGATTGCAACTGTTTTGCTGATCTCCTTAGTTATTGTTATGGCCCTGCTGATAGGGTTGTGGGCTAGGGGATTTTTAAGAGAGAGGATAACAAAATTTGGAAGTCCTATAGAGTCTGCTTGTGATAAAGTTGATTTTGAGGCAAGTCTTGTTGAAAAAAAACCCTTTTTTGAGATTACTGTACATAATATAGGAAGTGAGGTTTGGATTTACAAGATAGCCTTGAAAGCAAGTGCAGAAGGTGAGGAAGAAATAAAATCTTTTTTCCTTAATAGCGGAGTTGGTCCAGGAGATGTCATAACAACAGAACTGAGTTCGGATGAGTTTGATATTGAGGTTGGCATTATAGAAAAGATTTATGCTATGCCAATTATACTCGGAACAAAAGGAGAAAGAGAAAGTGTAGAGTATGCTTGTGAAAACAAAGAAAAAGTAGTATTTGAAAAATAAGTTTAGTGAGTTTATGAGATACTAAGTAAAAAAAATTAAAAATGGCAATAAAAAATTTAGATGTTTAAAAAGGAGGTAATTTATGAAAAGAATAAAAAAAGCGATCTCACCTTTGATTGCAACTGTGATGATGGTAGGTCTGACCATAGGGGTATTCTTTCTTATTACAAACGTAGTAATTCCTATTATACAACGTCAAACTGAGATTTCAGATATATGTACAGCAATAAGCTTGAGAGCAGTCACAGAAGAAGGATATACTTATTTTGATACTTCTTCAAAAGAATTGCACTTGCATGTAGGAAGCGAAAGGGGTATCTTGATTGGTGGTGTAGAGATTCCGAAAATCAAGGGAATAAAAGTACAGATGGTCATGACTGGTGGAGGAGGGAGAACTATAGGATTCTATGGTGACGTGAGTTCTTCGAAGGTAAGAGAGAAAGCTAAGGAATATGGTAATGTAATAAATATTCCACAAGGAACAGACTGGAGAAGAGTTTATGTGTTGAATGTCTCAGAAGATGTAGGAACAGAGAATGTTGTCAAAGTTTCTGTGGCTCCTATAGTAGAGAGAGGAGAAACATCATATGAATGTGATTTTCCGATGCTAACAAGCATCTTACAGAAGTAGAAGATACTTTCTATTGTCCTCCATAATAATCCAAGAATTTAATAACTGATAGTATGTTTACCTGTTATTAGAAAAGGATAACTGTCTAACAAACTAAAAAAGATTCAGTAATTTCAAAAATGTTGAAAATGTTAGAAGCAGATAAGGCACAAATATGGGTAGAAACTGTTCTTTATATAGGTATTGGTCTCGCTATTCTTGCCTTGTTGCTTACTGTTGTAGGGCCTCTTGTTGCCAAGCAAAAAGATTCTATTATAATAGAGCAGAGCATGAGGATGCTTGACTCTCTTGATAGCAGAATACTAGAAGTAAGAAAAGTTGCTGGAACTGTCCTGTATGATGAGATATATTTGAGCAGAGGAGAGTTGAGAATAAATGCAGATACTGATACAATAGAGTGGTTTCTTGCTGATTCTCATTTCATGTATAGTGAATTAAACCAGACCGTATCTAGTGGCAGAATAAAAGCATTGACAGAAAAAAGGGGGGATGTCTATAGTGTAAGCCTAGTTCTTGATTATTCTCAAAGTATAAACATAACATGTGGGGAAAAAGAAAAAATAAATTTGCAAAAAGGCACTTTTACATTGTGGATGGAAAATCTTGGAGGCATACCTCCTAAAATAGACTTCTCGATAAAATAATATCTTGTCTTGATATCTTGACCTATCTATTTAATTTTTTTTATTATTTTCTCAGATAAATTTAAATATTATCTTGACCTTGAAAATATAGAAGAATAGAAAAAACCAGCAAACAAAAGAGGTCAAGAATAAAAAAAGAAAAATGGGTCCTGTACGTACACCTCTGCCAAAAACCTTGTATACCGAAACGCCTTGTATAGACCTAAATCCCATGGTTCCTTCTTTGCCAAAATTTGTTGACAAAACAAAAATAAATGTCAGGTATATATTGATTGCTCCCTATGTAACAGTCCATATTTACTGGAACGAGAAAATAGGGGAGGTTGTTTATGAAGTTGAAGAACCGTTGCTAAACAAAGAAGAAAAAGAGATTTTGTCAAAACTAAAAGAAAGCATGCACGAAATTGTAAATATTAATGTGCTCATAGAAAAAAACCAGCAGGCAATACTTGAATATCTTGACAAAACTGCCAAGTTGGTTATAACAGAACTTGGTCTGAAAATAGAGAAAGAAAGCTACAAAAAACTTTTTTATTATCTCTATAGGGATTTTATTGGTTTGAATGAAATCGAGACCTTGTTGAGAGATTATTTTATAGAAGATATAGAATGTAATGGCATTAACACACCTGTTTATATTATTCATCGCTTGTATAGAAATTTGAGAACAAATCTTGTTTATAGGGATATGGAAAAACTTGCTTCTTTTGTTGAAAAACTTGCACAAAGATGCGGCAAATATATTTCTTATGCAAGTCCCTTGTTAGATGGCTCACTTCCAGACGGTAGCAGAATTAACGCGACATACACAACAGAGATAACAAGTAAGGGACCAACTTTTACAGTCAGGAAGTTTACAAAAATTCCTTGGACACCAATTCAGCTAATTGCTCTTAATACCTTGAGCCCAGAAATGCTTGCATATTTTTGGGTCTTATTGCAGTATAAATGTAACATATTGATTACTGGAGGTACTGCCAGTGGAAAAACAACTTTGCTTAATGCCCTAGCTTTTTTTATTCCTCCAGAAGCAAGAGTTGTCTCGATAGAAGACACAAGAGAGCTGAATATACCTAGAGAAAACTGGCTGCCCAGTGTGGCAAGAACTGGTATTGGTGTTGGTGGTATTGGCGAAATTGACTTGTTTACCTTATTGAAAGAATCTTTCAGGCAAAATCCAGACTATGTTATTGTTGGCGAGGTTAGAGGAGCAGAAGCATTTGTCTTGTTCCAAGGCATGGCTTCTGGACATCCAAGTATCAGCACAATGCATGCTGATTCTGTTGATACTGTTATAAAAAGACTTGAAACACCACCAATAAATCTTTCTCCCACATTAGTCAATACTTTGGATACTGTAGCAGTAATGACACATGCTATAATAAAAAAACAAGAAACAAGAAGGCTGAGAGAGGTAATAGAAATTGTTAATGTAACACCAGAAGGAATTGCAATGACAAATGTGCCTTTTATCTGGAATCCTGCAGAAGATAGGTTCTATTTCAAGACTGATAGTGAAGTTTTCAAAAAAATCATGACAAGATATGGCCTGACAATAGAAGAGCTTACAAAGGAATTCACAACCAGAACAAAACTCATATTTGAACTTTACAAAAGAAAGGTAGTTGGTTTTGATGAAGTGCAAAAAATAATAAATGATTATGGCAAAAATCCTCAAGCTATTTTGAAAAAATTTGGAATAGCTTAAGCAAAATTGATAATAAAGGTGGCTAAAAATCATATTATTTTAAAAAATTATAGATTATTAAGAAATTATTGACATAAAAACTTGATAATAGAAAAACCTGAAAATTATATTATTAAGGAATCATGTTGAAGGAAATTTACAAATCACTAAATCACTGATAGAAAACTGATAGTTAATTGAAAATGAAAATATTGTCACAAATTGTAGATGCTATGGCTGATGTCTCTGCACAGATAGAAAAGGCCTTGAAAGAAAGAAATAAAAAAAAGCTTGAAGAAAGCAAAAAACTTCTGCTTGTTTTACAAAAAAAACTAGAAAAAGAAATAAAAGAAAAAACTATAGCCAAGAGCTAAGAACCAAGTTAGCAAAAGTTAACAAAAATTAATTTAAAAATAAAGAATGTTAGAAAAATTAAATTCAAATCTGAAAAGAGAAAAGCAGATAACAAAAGAACTAGAGATAATTTCTAGGTATAAAGCAAGTGGAAGGGAAAAAGAATTTTTTGACAAAACTATTATGGCGCTACTTGAGCAACTAGATATTCTTAATAAAGCTATTCCTGTTCTTGTAAATAGCATTATTATAGGAAAACCAGCAGCAAGGCCCTTAATAGCTCCTGCAGCTCCTGTTCTTGTACCAACAAAAGTAGGTTTTGTAACAATATCAGCAGAACAGAAAAAAAAATTCTTGCAAGATTTGCAAATAGAAGAGTCTGCTCTCGAGGCAATAAAAAAAGCAAGAAAAAGAGGAAAAGAAAAAGTTCTGGAATTCAAAAAGCCAAGCAATTTTGTTTATTTTTCAAACAAGCTCTTTTCAAGGGTCTCTTTCAAGGTTTCAGAAGGAGATGCATTCAAGGGCCTCAAGACAAGTATAAAAAAAGCGAACATGCCCTACTTGTTGCCAACTTACTTGTCGATTATTTTTTTCTCTACGCTTATTGCTTTTTTTGTTGGTATTTTTTTTGCCTTGTTCTTGGCTTTTTTCAAACTCGGTATAGTATTTGGAGTAGGTTTTCCTATAAGCATAAAGCTGCTAGAGCCAAGTTTTACAGCTATAGCAAGAAATATCGCGCTTTCTCTTTTCATGCCTTTCATAACTTTTTTTCTTGTTTTTGCATATCCTACTACACAGGCAGCTTCTTTTCGGAACAAAATAGAAGAAGAGCTGCCTTTTGCAACAATGCATATGTCAGCAATAGCTGGAAGTAAGGTAGCTCCTTTCAAAATTTTCACTATCATAGCAACCAGCAGAGAATATCCTTATATAAGCAAAGAAACAAGAAAAATAGTCAACCAGATTAATTTTTATGGTTATGATTTGGTTACAGCTTTGCGTAATGTAGCAAAAACCGTCAGCAACGAAAAACTTGCAGAACTTTTCAAGGGGATGGCAATAACTATCACCTCTGGAGGAAATTTACAAGATTATTTGAACAAGAAAGCAGCTGATACCTTACTTGACTATAAGCTTGCAAGAAAGAGGGCTGTAAAGGTATCAGAAACCTATGCTAATATTTATATTGGTCTGCTGCTAGCTGCTCCCTTAATTTTTATGCTTGTACTTGTTTTGATGAATTTTATCGGAGGAGGGATAGGAGGCATGAGCATAAACAATATGGCCATAATAGGGCTAGTAGCCTTGTTTATTATCAACATACTCTTCCTTGTATTTTTGCAGATAAGCCAGCCAAAAGCATAAAAAAGCAAGAAGGCAAGGAAGTCAAAAAATAGTAAAAAATAAAGGAAACAAAAAAATTAGATATTTAGAAACAAATAGCAAAAAAGCAAAGAGTAATCAGATACAAAGAATCTAGGAAAAAGAATGAAAATTCAAAGGCAACATTGGTTTGGAATAATTGTCGGAATTGTGATAGTAGCTGTTGACATATGGCTTTTTCTTGGGCATAAAAGTTTTTATTTTTTACTTACTATAAGTGCTATTATCATGGCTTTGCCATTTCTTGTTTCTGTTATGCTAGAGGTGGGAAAAGAAAAAGAGAAAGAAGAAATGTTTTTGGAGTTTACAAGAAACTTGGTAGAAAGTGCTGTATCAGGAACACCAATAAGTAGAAGTATTTTGAATGTAAGAGATAAAGATTTTGGCTCTCTTACTCCTCATGTAAAGAAGCTTGCAAATCAGGTAGCCTTAGGAATACCAGTAAAAAAAGCATTTGCTATTTTTGCCTCTGATACGAGAAACAAGGTTATCGCAAGGTCTGTTGACCTTATAAGCGAGGCTGAGAGAAGTGGGGGAGAAATTGGTAGCATTTTGGAATCAGTAGCAAAATCAGTAAGCGAGACAGAAGATATAAAGAAAGAAAGAAAGAGCGCAATGTTCAGCACAATTTTGGAAATGTATATCCTATTTTTTATTTTTATTATTATTATGCTTGTTGTACAAATCAAACTAATACCTATGCTATTACAAACACTAGGAGTTGCAACAGGACCCTCTTTTCCTGGTCTTGGAGGTCTTGGTGGGGAAGAAATCTCTCTAGAAGTTCTCCAAAGGATTTTTCTTATTTTGATTCTTGTACAAGGATTTTTTGCTGGTCTTGTTACAGGAAAACTTTCTGAACAAAGCTTCAAGGCAGGAATAAAGCATAGCGCAATATTTATTGCCTTAGCAGCCCTGATAGTAAGTGGTGTTCAATGGCTAATGTGATGAGCAAGTTAATGTAATAAACAAAAAAGGTTTTAACATCAATCAAAAAATTTAATTATTTGATTATTAGATAATAACAGGATAACTAGAAGAACCAAAAGTTCAAAAAATAACATTTATCAAAAATAACATTTATCAAAATTTGAAGGTTTCACCATAGCTAAAATCAAAAAACGAAAGATATTTTAATCATATTATAGTATTATTAGCAGAAAAAAGAGGCAAAATGCAAGAAAAAGAGACGAGAGCAGACAAGGAAAAAAAAGTAAAAGGTAGGAAGGCAGTAACAACACATATAGAAATGATAATCTCTTTTAGCATATTTTTCTTTTTCTTGATTTTCTTATTTGCTTATCTCAATCCTG
>CAZSMI010000001.1:30385-44220 GCA_964607815.1 Candidatus Woesearchaeota archaeon
TCTTTTAGCATATTTTTCTTTTTCTTGATTTTCTTATTTGCTTATCTCAATCCTGTAAGACAAGAATATTTAAGTGATGTCTTACTTGGCATAGTAGAGCGAGGGTTGAGAGAAGATGCGGAAATAACTCTTGTAGAGGTATTTCTGACTGTCAAGCCTGCCCTCACAACTAATTGTTTTATAGTTGAAAATCCCTTTTCTCCTGGCGTGCAAGAAGGGGATATTATGGTAAAAAATAGTGATGGTGAAATTATCAACTTCATAAAAACTGATAATAATTTGAGTATAGAAAGTTCAGGAGATATTTATTATATTTATTATGCAGAGGAGGATGTTCTGAGTAAAAATGATCTTGCTGGGCTAGAGCCATGCGAGTCTTTATCAAAAGAAAATTATACATTTAGTGTGCCAAAACAAAAAAAACTATTTTCATTTACAAAATTAGATGGGATAAAAAATAACTACGCAGGTGATTATGTACAACTCAAACAACAATTCAATTTTCCAATTAATCAGGAATTTATAGTACTTATACCAGAAATAGATATCAACATGACAATAAAAAGGCCTTTGGCTATGATAAAAGCAAAAGAAATACCAATACGGGTGCTGAAAAAAGGTAGCATAGTAAATGCTTTTATGAGAATACAAGTATGGTAAAGGACCATGGGGAGTAAAAGAATTAGAAGTATCAAGTTTGAAAATCGATAAGATAAAAACCTTGAAAGAACTATTATCAAATACAAATTAAAAAAATACAACTTAAAAAAATACAAATAAAAATGATAAATAAAAATTTTCATGCAGACAAAAAAGCATGGATAAGAATAGTTGAAGCTGTAATAGCAATAATGATACTTTCTGGTTTTTTTATGGTCTTTATACAAAGACAAGTTGAGAAGCCAGATTTTGCAAGTTCTGTAAGAGAGATAGAAAAAACAATATTGAGAGAAACTGCAAGTGACAAGATAATGAGGAAGGCAGTTCTAGAAAATGACAATGATGCAATAATATCTTTCGTAAAAGAAAGAATGCCAGCAGGATTGAATTTTACAATTGCAATATGCGAGCCTGAAGATACCATCCAAAATTGTAAGGGCAAGAGCAGCACTACCTTACCAAGAGAAGTAGAAATTTATGTAGAAGATATTATAATAAGTGCGACCCTCACTGAATACAAACCAAAAAAACTTGTCTTGTTTGTTTGGGTAAGCTAAAATTAGTAAAAATATGAGGTATAACAATAAAGAAGAAGGGGTGATGGCCAAAAAATAAAAAATTGAAGATATTAATAATCAATAAGACTTATCTATAGTCTATTGTCTCTCTATCAAAAATGAAATACAAATTTATCAAAGACCTGACATCAGATGTGGCATTTGAAGTTTATGGAAAAAATAAAGAAGAGCTGTTTGAAAATTCTGCTTTAGCATTATTTGATATTATTTGCGAAATAAAAAAAGTCAGGCAAGAGAAGGAAAAAAATTTTGTTATTGAAGCAGAAGGCTTAGAAGATTTACTTGTCAGGTGGCTTGAGGCACTTATAGCAAGTGTTGATATTGATGAATTATTTTTTTCAAAATTTGAAGTAAAAATAGAAAAAAACAAAAAATATAAGCTAGAAGCAAAAGCTTTCGGCGAGCCAACTAGCACAGAAAAGTCTGGGACAGTTGTCAAGGGCATAACAAGATACAAATTCAAACTAGAAAAAACAAAAAAAGGTTATAAGGCAAGGATTTGTTGTGATATCTAAAAATTTTTAAATTCACATTTCTTAACAAAGTAAATAATAAAGGAGGTGGAAATGAAAGAAAAACTTAAACAACTGAGTGATTATGAATGGGAACTTGCAAAAGATGTGAGAGAAGAGATGAGAGTCAAGGCAAAGATAATAGCTAACAAACAGATAATAGATACAGCAGAAGATACTGCAGTACAGCAACTTACAAATGTTGCCTGTCTGCCAGGCATTGTTGAGCCTGTAATTGGCATGCCAGATATCCATTGGGGCTATGGCCTGCCGATGGGTGCTGTTGGCGCTTTTGATGCTGAAGAAGGAGTTATCTCTTCAGGTTGTACTGGTTTTGATATCAACTGTGGAATTAACTTGATAAGAACGAACCTTACAGTTAGTGAAGTAAGACCAAAACTAAGACAACTGATGAACGAGCTTTTTTCTCGTGTGCCGTGTGGAGTCGGGAGTAAAGGAAAGCTGAGAGTAAGTGAAGCTGAGCTAAATGAAATACTTGTAAGAGGAGTAGACTGGGCAATAGAGAAAGGCTACGGTACTCAAGAAGATAAAGAAGCAACAGAAGAAAAAGGCTGCATGCAAGAAGCTGATCCTAGTAAAGTTAGTTCCTTAGCAAAAAGAAGAGGAGCACCTCAGCTTGGTACTTTGGGTGCAGGAAATCATTTTTTGGAAATACAACAAGTAAATAAAATTTTTGATAAAGAAAGAGTAAAACATTATGGAATAGAGAAAGAAGGCCAGGTAACAGTAATGCTACATTGTGGTAGTAGGGGACTTGGTCATCAAGTTGCTACTGACTATTTGCATGTACATGAGAAAGCTGCAAAAAAATATAATATCAAGCTGCCAGACCCACAACTTGTTTGTGCTCCTGTTAAGAGCAAGGAAGGACAAGACTATTTTGCTGCTATGAAATGTGCAGTTAATTATGCTTTTACCAATCGTTTGGTTATGACCCATTGGGTAAGAGAAGCTTTTGAGTCTGTTTTCAAACAAAAATGGGAAAAGCTTGATATGCATACAATTTATAGTTTATGTCATAATATATGCAAGAAAGAAGAACATTTTTTGCCAGGGACAAACAAGAAAAAAATGTTATATGTTCATAGAAAAGGTGCTACCCGTTCTTTTCCAAATACACCCGTACTAATTGCAGGAACAATGGGAACTGCTTCTTATCTTTTAGAAGGAACAGAAAAAGCAATGAAAGAAACTTTTGGTTCAACTTGTCATGGTTCTGGCAGAACTATGTCAAGACACGCTGCCTTGAGAATTAAGAGAGGTGAGGCAGTCAAAAGAGAGCTAGAAGAAAAAGGAGAAATAATTGTCTCGCCAGGATTCAAGGGTTTGGCAGAAGAAATGCCTCAAGCATATAAAGACGTTGATGCTGTTGTAGATAGTGTGGCAGGAGCAGGTATTTCAAAAAAAATTGCAAGATTCACACCTTTAGGAGTTGCAAAAGGTTAGTTGTGTTTACTAGAGTGGTAATCAGTAAGGTTTCAGAAGAAAGAGTTAGATATTAGATAGGGTATAATCTTTATGTTGTTATTTATCAAAATCTAAAAAACCAAAAGATTTAATATTTCTTTTTCCTTGTTGTTTGCGAGCGCCAGTAGTCTAGTGGTAGGACCCAAGCTTCCCAAGCTTGTAACCCGAGTTCAAATCTCGGCTGGCGCATCTTAGTTAGATTTTTAAAGAGCTTTTATTTTATTCAAAAAATGGAAGCACCTATAAAATATCTCGAAATTAAAAAAAAGGCTCCCAATTTCAAAGAGACAGAGATAGACGAGACTCCTTCCTTTGACCCTGCAGTAAAGGGTTCTGTTGGCTATAAAGGTTGTGTCGCAATTGCTCTTTACAATAGCAAAGAAGGTGCCTTATTTCATTGCTCTCAGTTTCCAGCATATCTAGAGAAAAATTTTAGGGAGTATGTAGAAAAACTAAGTAAAAAGAAGAATATTTCTAATTTAAAAGCGAAGATAATAAGCGTAAATGGCTTATGGGCAAGAGAAGAGAGAAAAACTCTTGAAAAAGTTCTGAACAAGTTAAAAATCCCTTTTATACTTTACATAACAAATTCAAAAAAACCTAGAAGTATAATTTTTTACACACAAACTGGAGACCTAAAAATGTTTTTTTCAAACAGAAGAACAAAGAAAATATAAATCAGAAAATGATAGATTTCAACAAGCTTGTTTCAAACTTTTTGCATAAAGAAATTAGGGAAAAGCAGACAGGAAGATATTATCCTTCTGAAGCTGGAAACTGTATAAGAAAAGTATGGTTTTCTTACAAAATACCAAAAGAAACTCATGACGAGTTAATGAAGATTTTTGAAGTTGGCAACATGTTTCATGATTTTGTTGTTGATGTTATAAAAAGCGAGAAAAATCCGGATGTTGAGCTGCTGGAAAGCGAAATGCCCTTGCAACTCCAGCTAGATGACGTGGTTATTTCAGGAAGAGTTGATGATATCATTTTGTTGAAAGTAAGCGGAGAAAAAATTATTGTTGAAGTCAAGTCAACATCTTCTCTTGAATATGCTAAGCCGAGTGAAAGTTATGTTATGCAATTGCAGCTTTACATGCATTCTTTGAAAGTAAATAAAGGAATGATTCTTTTTATAGAAAAAAATACTATGCAATGCAAGTGGTTTAATTTTTCTTACAACAAGGATATTGTTAATAAGGCAATAGAAAGGATAAAAAAATTACATGAATATCTTGTCAAGAATAAGATGCCTGAGCCAGAAGCAAGAGCAAGAGCAGAGATGTCATGGATGTGCAAGAAATGCAATTACAAAGAAGAATGTGAAAAGGATTTGGAAAATTAATATTCTCCACCCATAGGAGGCATTCCTCCGCCCATGCCAGATGGCATACCTCCTCCACCGGCTCCGCCTGCAGAAGCAATAACATCATCTATTCTTAAAATCATTATCGCAACCTCGCTGGCAGATTTTATAGCCTGAGTTTTTATTTTCAATGGTTCTATGATGCCTGCTTTTATTGTGTCTTCTATCTTATTAGTATAGATATTTATGCCATCTGTTGAATTTGTTTTATGTCTTGATTTTAGTTCTGTCAAAATATCTATTGGATCGATACCTGCATTTTCTGCAAGTATTGTTGGAATTGATTCTAAAGCAGAAGCAAATTCTTCTATTGCAAGTTGCTCTCTTCCTTTCATTGTTTTGCTTGATTCTCTTAACATTTTTGCAATTTCTATTTCGCATGCTCCCCCTCCTGCAACAATTTTTCCTTCTCGGATAGAAGCAGCAACATCTCCTAGACCATCTTTTATTGCCCTTTCTATCTCATCAACTACATGTTCAGTACCCCCTCTTATAAGAATTGTCAAGGCCTTAGGATTTTTACATCCTCTTATGTATAACATGGTCTCTCCTCCTTCTTTTTCTTCTTCTACAAGAGATGCTTTTCCAAGTTCTTTACTGCTTAGTTCATTCAAATTGCTCACTATTTTTCCTTCTGTTGCCTTGGCAAGCTTTCCCATATCATCTTGGCTAATTCTTCTTGCTGCAAGAATGCCAGCTTTTGTCAAATAATATTGTGTAGTATCATCAATTCCTTTCTGGCAAAACAAGACATTAGCACCAGATTTTTTAACTTTTTCCACCATATTTCTCAAAATTTTTTCTTCTTGGTCAAGAAATGCTTGTAGCTGTTCAGGAGCATTTATGTTTATTTTTGTATCTGTTTCAGGGCTTTTAATTTCCAAAGCACAATCAACCAATGCAATTTTTGCATTTTCTACTTTAGAAGGCATGTCTGCGTGAACTTTTTCTTTATCTAATACAATACCTTTGATAAGTTCAGTATCTTCAACACCATTGCCTTTTCTTTTCTCAAGCTTTATATTTCCTAAATCTACTTTACCATTTTCCATTACTTGTTTTACTGCGCTAACTATAATATCTGAAAATTTTTCTTTTGCAGCTTCTGCGCCCTTGCCTGTCATTGCTGTTGTAGCTATTTGCCTTAGCATCTTATCATCTTTTGCTGTTATTTTTTTTGCAATTTTTTGCAAAAATTCTTGGCTTTTTTCTGCTGCTATTCTATAACCTCTTGCTATTACAGTAGGATGTATTTTTTTGTCTAGCAAAAGCTCAGCATTTTCAAGTAACTTACCTGCAAAAATTACAGCTGTAGTAGTGCCATCACCAACAGCTTCCTCTTGTGTTTTTGCTATCTCTACTATCATCTTTGCAGCAGGATGTTCTATTTCCATCTCGTCCAATATGGTTACGCCATCATTTGTTACTGTTATGTCTCCTATACTGCTAACTAACATTTTGTCCATTCCTTTTGGTCCAAGAGTAGTCTTGACAGTATCAGCAACTAGTCTTGCTGCCATTATGTTGTTTCTCTGCGCATCTTTTCCTATCATTCTTTGCACATTTTCTGACAAGATGATAAAGGGTTGTTTTTCAGCCATTTTTATATTGATTACATCAAAATTACATTGACCAAGATTACATTGACTACATCAAAACCAAATAAAGATCCTAATGATCTAAATATTTGAATGATTTATATAAATCATCTATTGTTAAATAAACTTAAGAAAAAAATACTTTATAAATCTTTAGGTTTTGTAAAGTAAAGTTACAAAGTAAACACTTTTTTCATTCGAAAAAAGTTCGTTTAACCATATTTCATCAATAAAAAATATTAAAATTAGACCAACTTGAGGATATAATGTGTATACTTTCAAGGTTTACTTTACAGTTTTTCTTTGGCTTTGTTATCTATTTTATTATATACATTTTTATATACAATAAGTTTAAAAATACTTTTTTTCTCTTTTTCTCATGAGAATCGGAATTAATGTTGGTGATATAATGACAAGAGACTATGTTTTTGTCAGCCCAAAAACTACAATAATAGAATGCGCAAAAGCCATGATAAAAAAACATGTTGGCTCTTTGATAGTAAAAGAAGGCCAGCGTTTGCTTGGCATAGTGACAGAAAAAGATATAATCTGGGCCTTGGTGAAGAAACAAAAACTTAGCAGGATAACAGCAAGAGATATAATGGCAAGGAGACTTGTAACAATAAAACCTTCAGCTGATATATATGATGCCTTGCTAAGAATGAAAAGAACAAAATTTAGATGGTTGCCGGTTGTTGTGAAAAAAAAAGTTGTAGGCATGCTAACATTGAAAGATATACTGAGGATAGAGCCGAGCCTATTTGATATTGCAATAGAAACAATGCAAATCAAAGAAGAAGCAGAAAAGCTGAGGAAAAAAAGAGCAAGAGTGGCAGGAGAAGAAACATGGATCAGAGAAGGTAGTTGTGAGGAATGTGGAGCTTATGGTGTACTATATAATGTTGGTGGTAGATATTTGTGCGAGTCGTGTAAAGACATGGCAACATAACAATAATAGCATAACAATAACAGCTAATAACCAATTTCTCAGGATTTTTTATCTTTTAGTTAAGAACTCGGCACTCTTGTAGCAAATATCTTTATAGCATACAAAAAATATTTAAACCTCTTTGCTCTTTAAAAAGAAGAGGAGGATAGTAAAACAAGAGAAAATGTCAGAGCTAGATAAGATTTATCAGGGTAAGACAAAGTATCTTGGTATTTTTGATTTCAAGGAATTTTATCGTTTCTGTTATGATTGGCTTGTTGACCATGAATATCTTGTGGAAGAAAGAACATACAGTGAAAAAATAAAACCTACTGGTAAAGAGATAGGAATCGATTGGATTTGCAGAAGAAAGATTTCTGACTATTTCAGGTTTGTCTTGAAAATACACTGGCTTGTATTGGCCATGACAAATGTAGAGGTTACAAAAGAAGGAAAAAAACTGACGCTTAACAAGGGACAGCCAGAAATAGGGGTTGTTGGCTATTTGGAAAAAGATTATGAACATAGATGGGAAGCAACTGCACTAAGCAAATTTATGAGAGGCTTGTATGACAGATACATAATAAAAGGAAGGATAGAAAAATATGAAGAAAAAATTATTGAGGAAGTTGACGAGTTTATAGCTCAGGCAAAATCATTTCTTGCTTTAGAAGGAAGAAAGTTTAGCGGATAAGTTAAGTTTTTAAGTTTCTCTTTTCTTTTGTTTGTATGAGCATTATCAGACTAAAAGAGGCAAAAAGAAAAGAAGAAGACATAATAGAATCTATTAAGTCGGGAAAAATTTTTGTCTATCCTACTGATACCATCTATGGTTTAGGGTGTGATGCATCTGATGATAAAGCAGTTTTGAAACTGCGAAGAATAAAAAGAAGCAAAAAGCCATTCAGTATTATTGCAAGTAAGGAGTGGATTAAAAAAAATTGTTATCTCGGCAGATTTTCTTCTTTTCTTGAAAAGTTACCTGGTCCATATACTTTTATTTTGCGCTTGAAAAAACCTGCGAAGAAAAAATTAAGCAAATATGTTAATCTTGGTAAAGATACGATAGGAGTAAGGATTCCTGCTCATGAGTTTACAAAAATAATTCTCAAAGCAAGAAAACCATTCATAACAACTTCTGCTAACAAATCAGGCAAAAAATACGCAAAAAGCATACAAGAGCTGCCTTTTAGAATAAGAAGAAGATGTATTTTGATAGATGCTGGAAAGATAGAAGGTAAGCCTTCCATAATTATAGACCTAACAGGAAAAATCCCAAAAATTATTGGAAGATAATAGAAAAATAAAAATTCTAAAGTTAAGACCTTGATTATCTTGAATTATAAAAAGAGCATAGAAAAATTTAAAAAGAAGTTTTCTGTATTCTGAATATGAAAAAAGGTGTTTTGCTTTCTGTTTTTTTGGTTCTAACATTAGCTATATTTATTTCTCTTTCATCAGCAAAAATTATGGAGATAGAAAAAGAACCTATAGATAATGTCATAGCAGCAGAGCTTACTATTCCAGCAAGCTTCAACATGACAATAAAAAATCTTGGTGCTACAGATTCTTTTCAGGTTTATACTTATCTCGATATTATATTATCTCCAAAAGGAGGTTTTAGGATAGAAGGCGGAGAAGAAAAAAATTTTATTCTGAAAGTGTATCCATCAGAAAAAATAAGAAAAAAAATAAAAGGAGACTATATTTTCACCTATTACATAAAAAGTTCATTAGAAACAGAACAAGATAAGCTAACAGTCAAAATTCTTCCTTTGAAAGATATACTAGATGTTATTTTTCCTTCTTCTGTTAGTGCAGAAGATAAGACATTAATAATCTTGCTTTCAAACAAAGAGAAAATTGATTTTAGTAATATAAAAGTAAAGATAAAAAGTGACTTGCTCACTGAAGAGTTCAACACTTCTTTGGGAGCAGAAGAAGAAAAAGAAATTGAATTGCCTCTCGACATAGGAACGCTAAATGCTGGTAGCTATCCATTCAAGACAGAACTGACTGTTGACAATGAAAAAGTTGTTATTGAAAAACAAGTTCTGCTAGAAGAAATTACGAATATCATTACAGAAGAGAAAAAATCTGGAAACATTTTTTATCCTATCACTACAATAAAAAAGAAGAATGAGGGCAACAAAGCAGAAGATGTCATCATAACTATACAAAAAAATTCTTTTGCTAGAATTTTCACAGCCTTCAACATAGAACCTGATGAGGAGAGCAGAAAAAAAGCAACCATTACATTTACATGGAAAAAACAGCTAGAGCCAGGAGAAGTTTTTATGATAAAATCTAGGACAAACTATTTATTGCCCATTATGATTTTGTTGGCGATTATTCTTATAGCACTGCTTATAAATACTTACTATAAAACAGAACTTGTTCTGAAGAAAAAGGCTGTAAAAGTAAAAACAAAAGGCGGAGAATTTGCTTTGAAGATTCTGTTATTTGCAAAAGCAAGAAAATCGATAACAGATATAAAAATAGGAGACACTCTACCAACAATAGCAGAGTTACATGAAAGATTTGGTACAGTAGCACCAAAAATAGACAAAACAAAAAAGAAACTTGAATGGAATATTAAGCATTTAGGAAGAAATGAAGAACATGTATTCTCATATATAATTTACAGCAAAATAGGAGTAATAGGCAAACTAGAAGTACCAAAAGCAAAAGCAACATACAAAAACAAAGAAGGAAAAACAAAAACAGCAAGTTCAAACAGGGTTTTCATACTGAGTGAGGAAAAAGTCTCTTAACTAAAAGTCTCTTAACTTTTTCTTATAAAATTTGATAATCTGATATGTAAATAATGGACAAAAGATTATCTCAGCATATTATTAGTATCTTATCAATTCCAAGGAAAAGCAAGATTTAGAAGATTTAGCAATATTTAAAAATACTTCTTGATTATTATTAATAATCCCAGCATAACTCAAACTTTCGTTAAGAAAGGAGGAGTGGTAGAGTGCTCGGCTGTAGCTTTATGCGTCGGTGGACATTCCTATAAAGGAGAAGAATGAAACCTGAATAGCCGAACAGCAGAACCCGGGTTGTTCCAGGTTCGAATCCTGGTGCTGGGACCATTTTTCTTTTATTGACGACAAAAATGGCTTTTTCCGATTTCTTGTTTAGGATTCGGACTTTTCTATTTAGGAATTAGAGAGAAATCTCACCATAACCAAAACCGAAAGGTTTATAAAGAGAACCAACTTTGATACCGTATGACATCAAAAACGATACTATACAGAACCAAAAGTGATATAAGGATACTTTCGGCTCTTCTGGAAAAAGAACCTGATTTACTTACTATAAAAGAACTTGCGGAAAAAGTTGGTTCAAGCATTCCAAGAACGAGAGTCAATGTAAAAAAGCTTATTAAAGAAGGTTTTGTAATTGAAATTCAACACCCAAAACAGTTTTTTTATAAGATCAATCTAGAAAATTTTTTGATTATAGAATTTGCTAAGGTTTACTATATGGAAAAATTTATCTCAATAAATGAAAAGTTAAAAGACTTGCCTTCTTTTATAGGTATTTATTATCCTTATTTTTTGCAAGATGTACTTCTAGTTCCAATACTTTTCGGTAGCTGTATAAGTGAGAAAGAATTTGGAGATATTGACATTGCTTTAATTTTGAATTATGTAACTCCAGACATAAAATCAAAAATAATAAGCAAAACTGTTATGCTTGAACAGAAGATTAATCATAAAATTTCTATTGAAGTATATGACAAAAAAACATTTGAAGGTATGTTAATAACTGGTAATAATATAGCGTTTAATATGATTAAAAGTGGTGTCCCACTCTTCTGTCTTTATTCAAAGACAGACTTTATAGACGAATTTGTAAAATTAAAAATGCGTAGACAATTTTGCGAAAGACATAAAGAAATTATGAAGATAATAATGGATATAGAAACAGCAGAAGAGAACAAAGATTTTTCTGTCTTAAGAAGAGGAGTTACAGAGTTCTTTTATTATGTTTTGGGTACGAAGAATGTCATACCTGCTAATGACTATGAGGCTAGAAAAATGTTTGGTAGCTCTTTTCCAAAAACATATAAAAAAATTCAGAGTTACCTTAGTAAAAAGAATTTTAAAGGCATACTCTATATAATTTCTAATTATTCCTTTAATTGGGTATTAAAATGAAAGTAGAAATAAAGAAAGAAATAGAATCTGAATTAGAGCTAGGCACGAAAGCAATTATAAGCTGTACTGATATATTAAGAAAAAAATTTACAAATGAGTTTATAGAAGACGTTAATCTGAGAACTGCTAGCAACAGGTTATTTCTGGCTATCGAACATTTTGCAAACTGTATGACTTTGTTGGAATATGGTGGTTTCTCGAAAAAGCATATGAAGGATATAGAAAAATACAAAATAATTTCTGAAAAATTGAAATTTGATGTAAATTTGAAAGAGCTTTATGTCGAATCGTATGGGATAAGGAAATATGCTGATTATGGTGGGGTCGGGGAATCAGAATTTAGAAGAGAAAGAGTTGAAAGTATTTTGAAAAACACCTTAATTTTTACAGATAGTTTAATTAAAATAATGAAAGAGAAAAAAATTAAAATACCAAAGGAATTAATTAAGATTTCTAAAAGGGGTTATTAGTCTCTTTTGTGATTATAAAGAAAACCTTTTATATCTTGTTCCAAATCCCTCAACGAGGATAATTTCTGATTTTTTTGGACAAATTCTGCTTTCTGGTGCGGAGATTTACCCTATTTTGGGATCCGAACTTTGTTTGTGAAAAAACCTTCTATATTTTATTATGTTAATTTTTTAGGATTTCTTCATGATCTTTTTGTGCAATTTCCCAAGCTTTTTTATAATATTTAAGGTGACTTATTTTTCTTACATCTCTTTTCATTCTTTTTTCGTTAAATAAAGTCAAATAAATTTTTCTATGAATGGCGTATAATACAGCATGATTTATTGTCCAGTCATTTTCTTTTTTATATTTTTTATCAAAATATACCCATAACCTATCCATCTTTTTTTGATTAGATTTTTGAGTAAAAAGGCGGTGGATAAGTTCATGTGTCAGCATATCAACAGCGTAATCTATTTTTTTATAAACTGGCAAGGTTAAAGGGTCGGAGAAGGGAATAGCTTTTCCAACAACATAACAAATAATTTGTTTTTCGCTCCAATTTAAGTTGGTTATTTTGGACAGTTCTTTCATTATCTTTATCTGTTGCTTTTTCCAATCTCTATTGAGTTTTCTGATGCATTAAGTGGGCTTTTAGTAGGTTTTAAAAATATGGATTTCTTACTTTTTTTATGAACAAAGAAGAAGCAAAACAAAAAGTAGAAAAAATAGTTAAGAAGTTTCTTGTAATTCCAAAAAAAGAGCTTGATGATATGCCTGAAGAACAGATAAAATTTAGGTTTATTGAGCCGTTATTTGAGGCATTGGGTTGGGAGAGAGAAGATATAGAAAAAGAGAAGAGAGTTTTGAAGGGGAGGGCAGATTATATTTTAAGAATAGGAAACCAAAATAAATTAGTAGTTGAGGCAAAAAAGACGAATGTTATTTTATCTGAAGAAGAAGGTAGACAAGCTGTTTCTTATGCACACCATAAAAACATTAAATTTTCTGTATTAACTAACTTTAAACAAATTAGAGTTTATCATGCATTATCTAATATAAAGAACATAGATAAAAACCTCTTGAAAGATAATAAAGGTTATTTGTGGTTAGATTGTGAAAATTTTATTGAGCAATTTGATAGATTATGGCTTTTATCAAAAGAAAGTTTTGAAAAAGAAGAGATTAATAAGCTTCTTCAAAATGTAGATAAAAAATTAGTTAGGCCAATTGATGAAACAATACTAACTGATTTATTGCAGTTTAGGGAGTGGCTTTCCAAAGATTTGAAAAGTAAAAGGACTTATTTAACAGACTCACAAATAGACGAGATTGTCCAGATTTTGATTGATAGATTGATTTTTATGCGTTCTGTTGAAGATAGAGGTTTAGAGGAACAAGATTTTTTATTAAAGAAAAGTGATGATGTTCAGAAAGGTAGAACAGATAAGAATTTATGGGCATTATTAAAAATCCAATTTAGGATATTTGACAAGGAATATAATTCTAAATTGTTTGTTGAGGGGTTGTTGGAAAAAGAGGGTTTCTTTGATGATGATATTTTAATGAAGGTAATAAAAGGTTTGTATTATGGAACGCAATATCATCAAGAAAGATATATGTTTGATGAAATTTCTGTTGATTTATTAGGAAGTATTTATGAGCAGTATTTGGGGGTTGTTTTAAGAGGAACCGAAAAGAGAGTTAGATTAGATTTAGTAAGCGGAAAAAGAAAAAAGATGGGTATTTATTATACTCCCTCTTACATAGTTGACTATATTGTTAAGAATACAGTCGGGGAGTATTTCAAAGATAAATCAATAGATGAGATTTTAGATATTAAAATTGTAGACCCTGCTTGCGGGTCTGGCTCTTTCTTAATCAGAGCTTTCCAAGAACTTTGTAATGCTATTGAAGAGAGGTTAAGAAAAGGTGAAAAATCTAAGAAATGGAAAAGTTTTGATTCTTATAAAGAAAAATTGAGTATAGGACAGAAAGCAACAATATTGCTTAATTGTATCTATGGGGTAGATTTAGATGAGAAAGCAGTTGAACTTACACAGCTTAATTTACTATTAAAAAT
>CAZSMI010000002.1:0-34005 GCA_964607815.1 Candidatus Woesearchaeota archaeon
TCAAGTAACCCCTCTTTTTTAAATTTTTGATAAGTTATCTGACAGTCTTATACTCAAATTAGTGAACTACTCTTCCCTTACGGAAGGAGCTTCTTGCTTCTTTGACAAAACTTGCCCTGACAAGGGTAGAGGTTTCATCTCCACAAGCTCTTCGGGCAGTCCCTGCCCTGAAGCTAAATTTAATATATTTATTGCAGAATTGTAATCTCTGTCTATCTTTAGATGGCAATAAGGACACTTATGTATCCTATTCCATATTTTCTTTGGTACGAGTTTGTTACATCTGCTACATTTTTGTGTTGTGTTTTTTGGGTTTACTTTTATAACTTGACACCCAGCGCTTTCAGCCTTGTAGTCAA
The DNA here is from genome assembly GCA_964607815.1 of Candidatus Woesearchaeota archaeon. GTDB lineage: Archaea > Nanobdellota > Nanobdellia > Pacearchaeales > CAZSMI01 > CAZSMI01. The sequence goes on from CAZSMI010000002.1 coordinate 360, forward strand.
GCATTAGCATGAACTTGCCCCAAGAGGCATCAACAATATTTTTCCCACTATAACATCCTCTTATAATCCCTTTGATATTTAAGTCCTCTATGACGAGGATTTTACACTTTTTGATATAATCAGTAGAAACCTTATGCAGAAAATCATCCCTTGAATTATTAACCTTCTCATGTATTTTTGCTATCTTCAATCTTGCCTTTATCCTATTCTTGCTTCCTTTCTCTTTTCTAAACAAATCTTGCTGTGCTTTCTTCAATTTGAAAGCATACTTATCAAAGTTATGAGGATGCTCTACAAAGTTGCCTTCGCTATCTGCTATGAAATGTTCTATGCCCAAATCAATTCCTATCTTTTTAGTTCCGCATTCCATCTTTCTTACAGCATCAGTTTGGATTATAACAAACCATTTTCCAGAAGGCATTTTCTTTATTACTACCTGCTTTATGTTGCCTTCTACTTGCCTATGCTTTACTATCTTTATCTCACCAATTTTGCTTAACTGTAGTTTTTCTCTAAGTTTGAAGCCAGATTGATTGAAAGTCATAGTTTTGAACCACCCTTTCCCTTTGAACCTCAAAACTCCAACTTTCTTACCTTTCCTTTTCAAATGAGCCAAAGCACTTAAGTTAGAAAATAAGCGATAACATTCATACTGTAAGACCTTACTGTAAACTTGCTTGAATTTTGGTTCACAGATTTTCAAGTCAGGAAGTATTGCCTGAATTTGTGCTTTGTCTGTAACTATTTGCTTTCGCAATTCCCCAAGTAGAATATTATATGCTTGTCTGCACATTTCAAGAGAGAGCTCTAACTTTTCTTCTTGTTCTTTATTTGGATACATTCTAAATCGATAACTTATCATTTTCCTTGACTTTCCACATATTTTTTTAGTTCATCAAGAGTTACTTGACCTGTTGTTGCCAAAAAATAAGACCTTGACCAAAACATATCTTTCCAAAGCTTCTTTTTTATCTCTGGAAATTTTCTTCTTACTTCCCTAGAAGTTATTGTTTTTATAGCATTTAGATATTTTGGAATATCTAAGGTTGGTTTAGCTTTGAATAGCATGTGAAAATGGTCTTTATCACATTCCATATTTATGACTCCCACATCAAAAGTTTGGCTTATCTCATTTATTTTCATTCTTAACAAATCCATAATTTTTTCATCACCCAAGACTTTCTTCCTATATTTTATACACTGAACGAGATGATATTGTAATGCATATACTGAATGACTTCCTTTATCTAGCCTGTATTTCATAGTTATTATCAAAACATCATAACTATATCAACCTTTTGGTCAGCCTTTCATCCCCCATCTTGCGAAAAGGGACTTCTCGGCTGATAAGTTAAATTGTATTCTAGATATAGTAAGTCAGCAAGTTTTAAAAAGTTAATGTTTCTCGCATTAATATGTTCAGATTTTTGAGAAAAAAGCTAAGGACCTTTTTTAAAAAAAGTTCTGCTAAAATAGCAGAAGCTGGAAAAAAAGAAAAACCAGAAGAAAAAAAGCCAGAAAAGCTGGAAAAGCCAAAAAAAGTCGGGGAAGCTAAAAAAGGTATCATAAGGAAAATAAAAGAAAAAATAACAACAATAAAACTGGACAAGAAAAATTTTAATTCTTTCTGGACTCAGCTCGAGTTTTTGTTTATAGAGAACAATGTCGCCCTTAGTGTAACAGACAAGATAAGAGAAAAGTTAGAGGAAGAACTCGTAAATAAAGAAATGAAAAAAAATGAAATTGAGAAAGAAATAAAAAATGCTCTCAGAAAAGCACTTTCAACCTTGCTTCTAAAACCTTTCTCTTTGATAGAAAAAATCAAGAAAAGTTCTGGGCCTTATGTCATAGTTTTTTTTGGTATAAATGGGAGTGGAAAGACAACAACAATAGCAAAAATTTGCAGACTTTTACAAAAAAATAATCTTGGCTGTGTAATGGCAGCTTCTGATACTTTCAGGGCAGCCAGCATCGAGCAGCTAGGAAAACATGCTTCTAAACTCGGGGTGAAAGTGATAAAACATGGATATGGTGCTGATCCTGCAGCTGTGGCTTATGATGCTGTCGCATACGCAAAAAGTCATGGTATAGATGTTGTGCTTATAGACACGGCAGGAAGAATGCATACGCAAGAAAATCTGATGCGAGAAATGGAAAAAATTTGTAGGGTGAATAGGCCTAATTTGAAAATTTTTGTTGGTGAGGCGACAACAGGAAATGATGCTGTCATACAAGCAGAGGCCTTCAACAAAGCTGTGGGTATAGACGTTATAATTCTTGCAAAACAGGATGTTGATGAAAGGGGAGGAACAGCGATAAGTATAAGTTATACGACTGGAAAGCCAATTTTGTTTTTGGGAATTGGACAAAAGCTAACAGACCTGGAGAAATTTGATAAAGAAAAGTTATTAAGACAACTTGGTTTATGATTAGTTTTATAAATCCTTTTTTCTTTCTTGTAGTATGTTAGAAAAACTAGGAAATGCACTAAAAAGTATTACGCATAGAATAGCGAAAGCTGTTTTTCTTGATAAACGCGAAGTAGAAGAAATAACCGCAGAGCTAAAAAGAGCTTTGCTTGAAGCAGATGTTGATATAGCTCTTGTAAATGAGTTATGTGAAAAAATAAAAACAGAGGCAAAAAAGAAAATAAGAGGAATAGAAAAAAAAGAGCACCTTGTTAAGCTGCTGCATGACGAGATTATAGAGCTTATAGGAAAGGAAAAACACGAGCTGAAAATAAAAAAGCCATGCAAGATAATGTTTCTCGGCCTCTTTGGGTGTGGAAAAACGACAACTTTAGCAAAGCTTGCTCTCTACTATAGCAAAAGAGGCTACAAAACTTGTATGCTTGGTTTAGATGTTCATAGGCCGGCTGCTCCAGAACAACTTGAGCAACTAGGAAAAAAAGCAAAAATACCTGTATTTATAAACAAAAAAGAAAAAAATCCTCTAGCAATATATAAACAATTTAGTAAAGAAATAAGCAAATATGACCTTTGTCTAATAGATACTGCAGGAAGAAGTGCCCTTGACAAAAAACTAAAAGAGGAAATAAAAAGCCTTGAAAGAACAATAAAGCCAGAACAAGTAATACTTGTTGTGCCTGCAGATCTTGGAAAGGCAGCAAAAAAACAAGCTGCAGAATTCCAAAAAACATGTGCTATTAAGGGTGTTATAGTAACTAGAATGGATGGTACAGCAAAAGCTGGAGGAGCATTAACAGCATGTTCTGAAACAAAAGCAAAAATTCTTTTTCTTGGCACAGGAGAAAAGTTGCATGATATCGAAACATTCTCGCCAGTAAGTTTTGTTGGCAGAATGCTTGGCATGGGAGATTTACAAGCATTGATAGAAAAAATAAAACTTGCAGAAATACCAAAAAAGAGAGTAAAAGAAATAGAAGAAGGAAAATTTACTCTTCTTGATTTTTATGAGCAAATAAAAAGCATGCAGAAAATGGGTCCTCTTGGAAAAATAGCAGAACTTATTCCTGGCCTAGGAAAAATAAAATTGCCTGAAGGAATGCTAGAAGGACAAGAAGAAAAGATAAAGAGATGGGAATATTGTATAAGTAGCATGACAGCAGGAGAGATAAACAATCCAGAAATAATAACTGGAAGCAGAGTAGAGAGGATTGCAAAAGGCTCGAATGTTTCAGCAGCAGACGTTAGAGAAATGCTTAAGCAGTACAAGTTAATAAAAGGTTTTGTTGCAAGTGGCAAGCAATTTGATATGTCAAGCCTAGAAAGTTTGCAAAAAGGAAAGCTGCCTGCTGGCCTAAGCCAAAAACAGCTAAGAAAACTTGCAAAAAAATACAAAAAGGTTTTCTGAGTTGGCGAGCAAAAACAAAGATTTAATAATTATTCAAATCTTTTATTCTAATATGAAAGAACTTATCAAGAAGGTAAAAAGTAAAAAAGATCTGTCTAGAGACGAAGCTTATAATGCTATGTTAAGTATTCTTGAAGAGGCTAATGATAATGATATTTATGATTTCTTAATTGCGATGAATGAGAAAGAAATAGCAGTTGATGAATTAGTTGGTTTTATAAATGGAATGAAAGAAAGAGCTATATTTATTAAACCAAATGTTGGAACATTAGTTGATACATGCGGAACAGGTGGCGATTGTAAAGGAACTATTAATATTAGTACAGGAGCAGCAATAATAACCTCTTCTGTAGGGGTACCAGTCGCAAAACATGGTAACTATTCTGTATCATCAAAAAGTGGGAGTGCAAATGTTTTGGAAGCATTGGGATATAATATAAATATGACTCCTAAAGATTGTCAAGAGATGATAGAAAAAACAGATTTTGGTTTCCTTTTCGCTCCTAGATTCTATCCTACTATGAAAAAAGTAGCTACCATAAGAAAAAGAATTGGAAAGAAGACTATATTTAATCTGCTAGGTCCACTTTGTAACCCAGCAAATGCGCAAGCACAATTAATTGGTGTTTATGAAAAAAATCTTTGTGAAAAGTTTTGCTATGTACTCAGAGAAGTGGGTTCAGAACATGCGTTAGTAGTTTATGGTTCAGGTTTAGATGAAATATCAAATATGGGCGAAACAGTTGTTTATGAATTAAATAACAAGAAAGTAAAAAATTATAAAATTAGACCTGAGGATTTTGGATTTAAAAGATATCAATTAAAAAATATTTTGGGCTCCTCCCCCAAAGAAAATGCAAAATATTTGAAAGACATTTTAAATGGCCAAGGGGGAGCGAAAAGAGATATTATCATATTAAATGCTGGGGCCAGCATTTATTTAGGTAATGGTGCTAATTCTTTAGATAATGGTATTGAGAGAGCTAAAGATGCATTAAATTCTGGGGCCTCTTCAAAAAAGTTATTAGAAATTATCAAATATTCTAAGAGATAAAGCAATTTTTATTTTGGTGTTTTGGCGAGGACTCGATTTCACTTTACTATTTCTATTATAGCAAAATATTAAAAACTAGTATAAATGTCTTATGTTATGATGTCAAAGATTGTAGCACAAGGTGCAGAAGCCTTGCTAAGAAAACAGGGCAAGAATTTGATAAAAGATAGAATAAAAAAATCTTATAGATTACCAATTATAGATGAAAAACTGAGGAAAAGAAGAACAAAAGCAGAAGCAAAGCTGCTTGACAAAGTTGGCAATATAATAAATGTGCCTCTTGTCGAAAAAGTAACAAAATATGAAATTGTTATGCAATTTATTGATGGTAAACTCTTGAGTGAAAATCTAGATAGCTTTCCTCTTACAAAGGCATTAGAGATATACAAAGAAGTTGGTAAAGAAATTGCCTTGTTGCATTCTCATGACATAATACACGCTGACTTGACAACAAGTAATATGATTTTGCATGCTGATAAAGTTTATTTTATTGATTTTGGTCTTTCTTATTTCTCGAGTAGAATCGAGGACAAGGCAGTTGACTTGCATTTACTAAAACAAGCCTTAGAAGCAAAGCACTTCAAGCACGCAAAAAAATATTTTCAATCAGTTCTGCAAGCATACAAAAAATATGAAAAAAGTAAGGAGGTTCTTGTCAGACTAGAAAAGGTTGAAAAAAGAGGAAGATATAAAAGAAAAGGCAAGAGAAAAAAAGATAAGGGAAAGGGAGAAAAATGAATCTGGAGACAGAAGTCTTGTTTTATAGAATAAAAAAGAATTATAGAAAAACTAAGAAAAAGTATGATAAATTAAAAGAATCTTTTGCGCAGAAATGGGACGAGGTTGATGGCTTGTATAGAGTTTATCATCACTCATGGAAAATGTATAATGAGCTACAGTCAGCAATCAGTAGCTATCTTCAAGTCTTTCTTGAGCTTATCAGAGAAAAGAAAGGCAAAAAAGAAACTCTAAAATGGGAGATTAAAAAGCTAGGCCTTGACCCTTTTTTTTCACTTACAATACAAGAAGCTCTTGAGCTAGATTTTTCTAGAAATGAAGAAAAGATATGGCATAAGGATCAGAAGACACTAACATCTGCTCTATATCATGCAAAAACAGCTATAAACTCTATAATGAGTGTGGCTGAAAAATATGTTAAGAGGGGGGAATTGCCTGGAGAAGAAGGCTTATTGGATATAGACGAGTCTGTTTTTGTTGAGATGCTAGATCTTAGAGATTACAGATGGACCCCTATAAAAGATACCAAGAAAAGGATTAAAGAGTATGAAACAAAACAAAAAAGAAGGAAAAAATAAAGAAATCTTTTTAAATTAACTTGTTCTTAACAAGATATAGCCCTGTAGTGTAGCGGTCAAGCATGAAGCCCCTTGGAGGCTTCGACCCAGGTTCGAATCCTGGCAGGGCTATTTTTCAGCAAGGTTTTTAAATGAATGCAACTCAAAAATAAGATGGTAAGAAAAAAAACAGAAAAGGAAGTAAAAAAGCAAAAGAAGGAAGAGAAAGAAGAAAGAGAGAAACCTGTATGGCTAAAAAGAAGCAAAGAAGAAATTGAAGAGATAATAAAAAAACTTGCAAAACAAGGCATGGAACCAGCAAAAATTGGTCTTGTCTTACGTGACAGCTATGGAATTCCTTCTGTAAGACTTGTAACAGAAAAAATATCAAAAGTTTTGAAAACTGACAAAGAAAAACAATTGCCCTATGACTTAAAAAACCTTATAGAGAAAGCTCTTGCTATCAAAAAACATATTACAAAAAGCAGGCAAGATAAAGTTGCAAAAAGAGGCTTACAACTTGCAGAATCAAAAATAAACAAACTGGCAAGATATTACAAAAAGAAAGGTCTTCTACCTCCAAAATGGAAGTATAGGTAGGATAGTTAGTTTAATAGTTATTTATTTTAATAGTTATTGTTCTAACATAACAATACAAAATATGTTGTGAAGTAGAGAAAAATTTAATAATAAGTTTGTTCTTTTTATCTCACTTGTTTTACAAAAAATGCTCAACGTAATAAAAAAATATGGTGATGAATTCAAAAATATTTTGCAGAAAACAGATTTTGTTAATATAATCGTACATTTCGATACTGATGGTATTACAAGTGCTGCTATTCTCACAAAAGCTTTGCAAAAAGAAGACAAAAAGTTTAGGGTAAGGATAGTAAAGCAACTTAGTAATGAGGTTATAAAAGAAATTGAGAATGAAAAAATTGTTCTGTTTCTTGATCTTGGCTCGAGTTTTTTGAAAGAACTCGAAAAAGTTAAGGGAGATGTCTTTGTCTTGGATCATCACGAGCTTGCAGGAGATATAAAAGATATGAAAAATATGGGAGATGGGGCAAACTTACCAAGCAAGATAAGGCTTGTTAATCCCCATCTTTTTGATGAGGAAGATATAAGTGGTGCCGGACTTGCTTATTTGTTTGTTAGATCTTTGCAAGGACCATCAGCAGAACTTGCAGATCTTGCAATTGTTGGCATGGTAGGGGATATGCTAGAGCAGAATCTGAGCAAATTGAACAACTTAATACTCAGAGATACAGATAATATCACAATAAAAAAAAGCTTGTTGATTTTTTCTGCTACAAGACCCTTACAAAAAGCACTTGAGTTTAGTTCAGATTTTTTTATTCCTAGTGTTACTGGTTCTTCATATGGTGTCTCACAGCTTTTGAGAGAAGCAAACATAAAGTCAATAGAGGGTAAGGGATATAGGACTTTGCTTGACCTAAACGAAGAAGAGGTCTCAAGACTTATTACAGCAATTCTTTTGAGAAGTGGAGATAAAAAAGGTATTATTGGCAATATCTACCTGCTAAAATTTTTCGACCATTTAGAAGATGTTAGAGAATTAAGCACTCTGATAAATGCTTGCTCGAGACTTGGCCATCCTGATATTTCTCTAGCTTTGTGTCTTGGCAGCAGCAAGGCAAAAACAAAAGCAGAAAGAATTTATAATACTTACAAGCACTCTCTTATCGGGGCCCTGAAATGGGTAAGTAATACAAAAAAAATTGAGGGAAAGAGATTTGTTATAATAAATGCCAAAGACAAAATAAGAGATACTATTATAGGTACGATAATGAGTATTCTTGCAAAATCTTTTTTGTATGCTGAAGGAACAATTATAATTGGCATGGCATATGCTAATGACAATTCCTATAACAATAAAAATAATGAAAAAATAAAAGTCAGTGCAAGAGTTGTAGGAAAGAGTGATGTAAATTTAAAATTACTTCTCGAAAAAGCATGTAAAAATATGGGAGAAACAGAGTATGGAGGTCATGCAAAAGCAGCTGGCTGCTCTTTACCAAAAAGCAAGGAGCAAGAGTTTATAGAAAATTTGAGAAAAGAACTTGAGACAGAAAGCATAAAAATAAAGATAAGATAATTCTAAAGAGCAAGTGAAAGTAAATAAATTTAAATATCCTCTTTCTTATGCTAGAAAATGGAAAAGAAAGGAAAGTTTGTAAGGGTAAGATGCCCAGAATGCAAGAATGAGCAAATAATTTTTGGTAAGGCGAGTACAAAAATAAAATGCCTTATCTGTGGTAGGGTACTTGCAGAGCCAACTGGCGGCAAGGTGAAGATTAAAGCATTAGTACTTGAGGTCTTGAAATAAAAAATTGGTAATGAGATAAGAAGTTAACAAAAGCTAAGATAATATTAAAATCTTACAAAAAATCTAAAAAGTATTATTAACAAAAAGTAAAGAAATAATAAGAAATAATAAGATGGCAAAAAAATTTCCAGAAGAAAATGAGATTGTCTTGTGCATAGTAAAGAATGTTCTCCCGACATCAGTATTTGTTGAGCTCTTGGACTATAAAAAGGGGGGTGTTATACAAGTAAACGAAATAGCACCTGGAAGAATCAGGAATATAAGAGATTATGTTGTACCAAAAAAGAAAATTGCCTGCAAGGTTTTGAGGATTGATAAAGAAAGAGAGCATATAGACCTATCCTTGAGGAGAGTAACTATAAAAGAAAAAAAAGAGTTGCTCGAAAAGCACGAAAAAGAAAAAAAAGCTCTTGCCCTGTTGCGCATTGTTACTCCAGAAGCAGAAAAGATAGCAGTGCAGATAAAAAAACAACAAAGCCTGGCAGACTTTTTGCAAGAAGCAAAAAAAAGCCAGCTCGAGAAATTTTTGAATAAAGAGCAGATAGAAAAGCTTGCGCTATTATTGAAAAAAACTGAAAAAAAAGTTAGGGTAAAGAAAAAAATTTCGTTGAGCAGCCAAGCAGAAAATGGAATAGAATTAATAAAAAAAGTTCTGAGAGCAGGAAAATTAGAAAAGATAAATGTAAGATATATAGCAGCCCCTTTTTATTCTGTTGAGGTAGAAGCTGCTAGTTATAAAGAAGCGAATAGCTTGCTCGAGCAAGCAACAAAAAGAATTCTCGAGGAGGCAAAAAAACTTAGCTGCAAGGCAGAAATTGTAGAAAAAGCAGAATAAAATGGGGGAAAGAATAAGATTATTCTTGATGCTTATCAAATAAAAAATGCTAAGATGTTGCAAAAAATGTCATCTCTACACCTTGAAAGAAATTTGTCCTAAATGCAAACAAAAAACAGTAAAGGTAGGTTATAAATTCAAGCAAAAATATGCTAAAGTAAAAAAATTAAAATAATTTTTTCTGGACTTCTGAAAACAAAGCTTGACCATAATCAGAAATCAACAATTGTTTTTTGTTTTGGTTTTTTTGCTTCTTTTGGAGCCAGAAGTTTTCCATAAACACCAGCTCCTCCTGGAATATATTTTATCTTATCTTCTCTGAAGTATTTAATAAATTTTGCAACTTCCTCGTTGATTATCGCCAGCCTTGTAATATCTATATCTAATAGCACTTTAATTTCATTACCAAATTTTTCTATATAATTTCTCCATAAATTTTGCACTCTTTTGGAATACGCCGCTTCGATATTCAATGCCAGAGCTATTATTTCACTCAAAGGAATGATATGCTTATATTCTGGTCTATATTCTGGATGTTTGCCTCCGGGCAAATCAGCAAGTTCTGCTATCCTATCAGCCACCCCTTTTTTTATTAGCCTACCACATTTATCACATTTCCAGTTAAGCTTTTCTGCTTCTTCCAAAGAAAAAAATTTCAAACAGCTAAAACATCTTGTTTTATGATATTTTCCTTCTAAAGGATTAAAACCAACATTCAAAATTATCTTATTATTATTTTGTCTTTTCAAGGCTTTCACAATAGCATCATAACTTAATTCACTTAGAGAAAACTTGTTAAATTCTCTTCCTAGCTTGTTTGGCCATGGTGAATGTCCATCTGAATTACTTAAAAATGTTAGTCTATGTAGTTTAGAAATTCTATCAGCCATGTTTGTGTCTGCACTCAAGCCAAGTTCTAAAAAATAAATCTGGTTAGCATATTTCCCATAGCATTCTTTTATACTATTATACTCTTTGAAGATCGCTGTCCATGGTGTAAAAGCATGAGCAGGCCCAATCAAGCAGCCTGCTTCTATACAAATTTCTGCTAATTCTTCTCCATTTAACCAAATTTTTGGTCTGCCATCCATATCAATATCCTTACATTTATTTTTGAGCTTTTCTCTTGCCTCTTCTACCTTAGAAAAATTAGGGAAAAAGATAATATGATGTACTCTTTTATTATCTTCAACTTCTGTTTGTAAAATGAATTTAGTTCCATTTTCGTGCTCTAATAATCCTATATTTCTATTTTCCCTAAGTTGTTCTTTTATTAATTTTAACCATTTAGAATTCAAAATATCTGCTGTACCAAGTAGCTGGAGTCCTTTGAGTGGTGCTTGTTCTGCTATAACTTTTGGAATCATCTTGGTGCTAGTAGCACCAGAATAAAGTCCATGCAAATGCAAATCAGCATTTATAGTTATATCCTCTTTCATTTTGTACGATATCTTGCAGGATAAAAAGTTAAGCCATCAGACTTTACCTCTCGAATTTGATAAATTAAATTTTTAAGATAATATTTATGTATCATATTTTGTACATGCCCAAGATTCCTATTTAGTTTCCTGGAAAGATCTCTAGAAGTAAAAGATCCTTTCCTCTTTTCTATAGATCTCATTGTAGAAAGATAAATTTTAGTGCATTTCTTTTTAGGAAAATGTATCTGCCGATTTAAGTCTAACAACTTTTTGAATTTTTTCTTTTTATTTCTATGTTTCAAATTCAATAGCCGATATAATTTTTTAAATTGGATAAAGGAGTGGATTTCAAGTTGCCATTTTTTTCTATCTTCTCCTTTAGAAGAAGGATATTTTTCGTATTGGTAGATTACAGAATCTATGCCTAAGCTAAGTAACAATTTTTTGATGCCATCTAATAAATTAGAATTTTTGTGTGTTTTTTCAAGTGCAAAATCAACCTTCAAATGCCTAGATAGAAAATTTATGCTTCCTTCATCGTCTATAATCTGAGATATAAATTCTGCCATTTTATCTTTTTCTAAGTTAAAAATAAATTGCGGTATACTTGGGTTGATTTTAACTTTGCTTCCGGGTGATAAGCCTAGCAAAGAAACAATTTTTCCACACACTGGCGGAAAAGAGACTATTTTAACATCTTTATTATCACTTTTTTCTCTTAGATCATATTCTACATCACCTAAAACCTCCCTAGAATTTTTGAGAAATTCTTTTATAAGAGTTTCTTGGGAATTAGCATAAAATATGCGATATTTTTTATCTAGACACCCGTCACCAAAAATAGCTGCTATAAATCTTACTCCTGCTTTTGTTCTAAAATTAAAAGGAATTTTTGGATTTTTTATACAGAAGCCGTCTTTTCCCCTGATAGTCCTAATATTTTTCCTGATTTCACTATCGCTTATACCTAGAAATTTAGATATTTTTTTAAGAACATCTAGTCTTATTAAACTACTCTCATCTAGCCAATGTCCAACTATTCTATCTACTTTTGTTTCTTTGAAAAATTGTCTGATTGTAGCTTTTTCTTTAATAATTCTCTTGAGATATTCATAAAATGCTGGTTTGATATCAATAAAAACTCCTTTAGCTGATAAATCCTCCAATGTTATAATACCCCTCATTTTCTTAACCTCACTATCCTAATAAAGTTTCCTTTCCCCCTCATTATTTCTTCTATTTCCTTCTTCATATATGTATTAATATATTTGTGAACTGTTGATTTGGATAATTTAGCTTTTCTAGCGATCTCTCTAATCCAAAGACCTTTAGGGTTCTTTTTTAGAACATTTCTAATCTTCCTTATTTTGATCAAATCCGGTCCCACTTTCGGCATATTATAAATAGACACCTGTCCTATATAAATATTTCTATCCTCCATTATCTAGATTCTGATATAACATCAAATAATTTAAAGTCATGGCGCAAAAAAAGAAAAAGACTTTTTATAATTTTGGTTTTTGTGTTAATTCTTTTAGCTCCAAATATGCTTTTTCCATCTTTTCTTCTTCTTCTTTAGGAAGCCTTGCTTTTTCCTTTAACTCTTTTAATACATTTTTCAGTCCTTCTTGGCTATTCATTGCTTCTTTATTTTTCTCTACAGCATCCATCATCTCATAGGCTCTTTTTACTATCTCCTCTTCACTTTTATGTCTAAAATTTGATTCAATTTCATCCTTACTAATCCTATATCCCAAGAGGAATTTATATGAGATACTATGAGATTTATAACCCCCCCTCACGTAAATCTCAGCATTTTCCTGAGTAATTTTGATTTCCCACTCTGTCCATTCATGCATTACTCTCTCTTTTTTGACATACCATTTACCAATTTTTCCGCCAGCAAAAGGATTATCATCTCTGACAAGATCTTCTAGTTTTGTTTCTGGCAACTTTTCAAAATCTGATGGTATAGAATATGCCATTTTCTGTGTAGAAAGCGCTATCAATGCTATTCAAGATAAATGTCAAGAGAAACTATTTCAACTTCTGTTACTGGCATAAGCTTAAGACTATTTTGTCCTTCTAGTAGATACCTATTTATAGCTGTTTTCCATTCTATTTGGTCTGTTTCTATAGTAATTAAGTTACCATTAACATATGCTTTTAGCTCTTTTTCCTCTTCTGAGGAAAACCTAAACTTTAACATTGCAAGTTTTTTTCCTTGTTCTATTTTTTCATAATCTTCTTTTTCAATAGAAAAATAATAAATAGGATATTGTTTTGTTCCAGTAGTTATTGTCAAAATAATGTCATACAAGAAATAATTTCCATCAGAACTGAAAACAAGACTATTATCCTCTTTTATCTCATCAGTTACTCTCTGACTGAAATCTCCACATATAACTTCTTTTGTTATTGTTTTGTCATTTAGTACAATTTTCAAAGGTTCTTTTGAATAGCAGTCTGACTCAAAGCTAAGAACAGCTTTTCTTATATCTTCCATGTCTTCTATTGAAATTTTTCTTTCAATAGATGGCTGTGTTAGCTCATATACTCCTTTTAAAACTAGCATACTTAGTTCGTATTTGTTTGTTTGCCAAGGAAAAACTGGCGCAGAAGCTTTCAAAGAAATTTTTTTTGTATCTAAAGGCAGGTCAATAATAGAGGTACCGTTTTCATTCAAAACTGCTATTTTCTTGTCATTTGCTATTACAGCTAGTTTTCCCCTTGCTTCTTTTATTACAATAAAAAGTTTTGCTCTTATAGTATTTTCATGCAAATATATTTTTTGTTCTATTTCTTTTGAGCTAAACCATCTCCTGGTTATTGTATACTCTTCAAGAGAAAAAGGAAATTCAGATTCTTCTTTGTTGAATAATTCTATATTGCTTATTGTATACTCAATTTCTTCTCTTGGCTTAAGCAGGCCAGGAGTTTTGCTGAGCAAGCTAATCGCAACTTCTTCTTCCTCTGCTTCTTCTGTTATGTTCTTACATCCTGGCAGGTCTGAAAGGATCTTGCATCTTTGCTCAAGAGGCAAAGCGAACAAGTAAATCAGCATAAAAACTGCGATTGCTGCTATGATCAAGACTACTAACCCACCTTGCGCTTTTCTTGAAAGTTTTGACATCTTTAACATCTTCAGCATCTTCATTTACAAAAGACAACACAAACTTTTAAACCTTTTGTTTCCAATTTTTCAAAACAAAAATCTTGTATAAAGCAAAAATCTTGGTTGCGCAAGAAACAAGCGAAAAGCCCCTCTTGTAAGCACATCTCTTGAAGCTATTACTTTCTTGACTTTATGGTTGCAAAGTTCAAGCAAATTATCTAACTGGTTGTCATCAAGTTTTACCATAACTTTTCTGATAAAATAATGAGTTATTAGTTCTCTCTTTAGTCTTTTCATTTTATCATATTTTTTATCTATTATAATCTTTTTCAGGGCAATTGCAGATTGTAAAGCTTGAATTATCCCTCCACCAGTCGCTTTTGTCATGCAAGCAGCATCTCCGCATATAAAGATATTTTCTTTTTTGTAATGCAAAGAGGGATAATAAAGAGGTATCAAAGCTTTTTTTTCTGCTTTTCCTTCTTGCTCTGCTCCAAGTAAAGACAGAAATTTTTTGAAAAGAAGACCTGAAATCTTGTTAGGATAGCTTAACATTCCAATCCTAAAGCCATTGTTTCTTTTTCCAATTGGGATAAGATAAGAATAATAAGCATAAGGTGAGCCAAGAAAAACATAATATGCCTTACTTTCTATATCAAAAGAAATTTTTTTTGTTTCTACTTGTCTTGCAATTAGAAAACTTCTTTTTTGCCATAACCCTGATTTTCTCGCTACAATACTAGTTGCTCCATCAGCACCTACAAGGATATCTGTATTTCTCTTTACCTTTCCATTATCCTTTTCAAAAAATAGCTTGTATTTCTGTTTTTCTTTTTCTTGCTTTTCAAAATCAACAAGTTTTGTTTTGAAAAAAATGTTTGCACCAGCTTTTTCAGCCTTTTTTATTAATTGCTTTACAAGCTCCTTTCTTGATATAGCATAGTCTTCTATTTCAAAGCCTACTTGTTTTTTCGGAGAAGAAACTATAGCTCTATCAAATTTTTTTTCTATAATTTTTTCTGTGTCTAACTGCAAGACTTTTGCTATTTCAAGAAAATTTTTTGTAACAATTTCTGCACATGGTTTTTCTCCGACATCAGCAACACTTTTTTGCTCATATAATGCTACTTTAACTTTTTCTCTTGCAAGCAAATATGCTAAAGCAGAACCGGCAATACTGCTTCCGATTATTGTTATCATATCAGAAAAGAAGTAAAAAGACTTATAAATTTATCTTTCTTTTTGAAAAGATAAATTTGAGGCAGTTAATATAAACAGTTAATTAACAATTCATTAGAAAGATTATAGAAAGGAGAAGATAGGAAAAATGTTAATAGCAGATTTTTTGCTTGTAATAATAACCATAGTGTGGCTCATAGCAGCTAGTGTGCAAGATATCAGGAAAAGAGAGGTTGCTAACTGGCTTTGTTTTTCTTTGCTTTCTATAGCCCTAGCTGTAAGAGCCATAGCAGCAATAATTTTTTCTTCTCCTTTTTATTTTTTGTATGGTCTTGCTGGCTTTGCAGCTTTTTTTTGTCTTGCTAATTTGCTTTATTATGGAAGACTATTTGCAGGAGGAGACGCAAAGCTTTTCATGGCTTTAGGAGCAGCACTGGCAACATATCCTGTTTTTGCTAAAACAGGAGGAATAATAATAACACCTTTTTTGCTTATTTTTCTGGTTAATTCCTTGTTTATAGGCTCGGTTTATGGAATCTTTTTTAGTATATTTCTTGCAACAAAAAACAGAAAAAAATTTGCTAAAGAAATAAAGGGGAAATGGAAAATTGGGTACTCCTGGTTTTTTGTCCTTTTTGTATTATTAGTTTTTTTTGCGTTCACAAGCAAAATTTTCTTTCTTAATTTTCTTGCATTTCTTTTCCTTGTTCCATATCTTTTTTTATTTGTAAAGGCAGTTGAAAATTCATGTATGGTAAGAATGTTGAGACCAGAACAAATAACAGAAGGAGACTGGCTTGTCAATACGCTAAGAATAAGAACCAAGAAAAAAATCATTACAATAAAACCAACTTGGGAAGGGCTGAGCAAGAAAGAAATTGCCTTGATAAAAAAAGCAAAAATAAAAAAAATAAAAATAAAATATGGTGTGCCTTTTGTTCCTGTTTTTCTTTTTGCCCTAATTGCTAGCTTCTTTAGCAATATACTTTTTTGGCTTGTTAGTTTGATCGCTTAAATTACTGTTCAGGGAATTCTTTTTCCCGTCTGCTTTACCATACTTTCTATTTCTTCTCCAACTTTTTTTTCTTCCTGCTCTTTTCTTTCCTTTTCTGCTTCAACTCTCTTGCTTATCTCTTGCGCAATTTTCTCTAACTCTTTTCTTTCAACTTTTTTTCTTTCCCACTCAAAGCTTAGCTTGTCGTCTGGAAATCTTGGAATCAAATTGAGGGCAATGTGGGGAACTTTTTGGTTAGCTCCTTGTGCTGCATAGATATCAAGACCAGCAGCTTTTGTAACATTAATGATAACTGGCACGAGCTTTTTTACAACAACTGAAAGTTTTGCAAGCAACTCATCTTGCAGTTGAAAAAGAAATTGTACATGCTGTTTTGGCATAACAAGTACATGACCTAATGCAGCTGGAGCAATATCTAAAATAGCAAGAACATCATCATCCTCATACGCTTTTATAGTTTCTATCGTGCCTTGTATAATCTGACAAAAAATGCATTCTCCTGTTCCCCCAGTACCGGCTTTTGCAACTTTTGCTTGTTGCTTTACAAAAGCTTCTAGTTCTGCTGGCGAAGCAGTTTTTATTTGCTCTTTTAGTTTGGCAGTTTGCTCTGCAGGAAGTTTTTCAAGCTCCTCAAGCAACTTTTTTCTTAGCTTTTCAGCTTGTTCTTCGCTTATCATAACAAAAAAAGAGAAATGTGATTTAAATACCTTCTGTTTTTTAATAGGTATTTAGCCACTAGTAGTAAACTTTAAGGAAAATCAATAAAATATTGTCGGTAATTGATAAATAAGCCAAAATATCCCAAAAATTATGAAAAAATTTCATCGTCGGGCTCTACCAATAGCTAAACAAATACGTTTTTTAGATGGTAAGAGTTATAGTTGACCAATATAATAGATACTTACAAGTTCTTCTTTGCCAATTCCTCCATAAATTTTTTTCAAAACTTCCAGTAGCTCTTCTTTACTTTTGAAACCATCTATTTTTGCATCTTCATCTGTTAGCTCAGAAATAGTTTTTATAGTAATTGTTTCTAAGGTTATTGTTCCTTTTATTCTCTTCATTTCTTTATCGTCTTGGGAAGTTTCAAAAAGAGGCAAGTGGCGTGAAGAGGGATATCTCAAAAAACCTTTTTTGTATCTTATTGTTGTTTTCTTTTCTTCAAGAAAAACCCTGCTCAAAAATTCTTTGTACATTAACATCTCATTATCTACCTTGAGCAAAATATCTGGGAAATCTTTTTTTAAATTTTCTTCGAGTTTCTCATTAATCTCATAAATTCTCATTTCCTAATTTATCCTATGGCTCTTCTAAAATCTATTACTTGTACAGAATTAACATTAGATATTTTTGACAAGGCATTTTCCATCTTGTCTGTGCCTTCTTCTTCTTCTAGCGTTATTGTTAAAATCAATGCCTTGAGACCGAAAGCTATTTCTTGCTCCTCAGAAGAATGAAGTTTTGCTCCTGTTTTTTCTATTACCTTGATCGCATCTTCTTTTATTTTTTTCAAGTCTGCCTGAGGAGAAGAGGGCATTATTTTTATTTTTGCTATTGCAATTGCCATTTTTGTTTTTTATGGACCTTCAAAATTGCAAGAGCATTTATACTTAGCAGAAATTTTCTTGCATCTCAAACATCTTGCTATTGGCTTTCCACATTTAGGACAAGGAAAAACAACTCCCTGCTTGCCTATTTCCTTTCCACATGATGAGCATTTCATATTTCAAGTTTGTAAAGTAGATTTATAAAATTATCTTCTTCCAGTTAAAATTTCTTCTAAGTCCTTTATTGCAGGAGGAAATCCATATTTTCCAAATCCACACAAAGCAAGATTGTGAATATCATCAACCGCATTTTTATTTCCTTGTACAATAATATCTATCATCCTGATATTTTCATCTTTTTTCAAGGAGTTTCTAAGGCTGTCTAGTATTTTTGTAATAAGTCCAGAATCATATTTTTTCCCATCAATAACAACTTCTGGATTTTCCTTTTTTATAGACTCTGTTATTGTATTGAGAGAAACAGAGATATCTGTTTGCATATCCTTGATTTCGAGAACATGACCAACAGCATCGAGAGTTTCGAGTATGTCACTTGCATTATATTTCTTGTTTCCTACTTCGAAAAAAACATTTCCACCATGTTTTTCTACTATTTTTTTGATGAGAGTTGCAGGCCTTAAATGGATACCGTCAGCACCAACAGGAATTCTTAGTTTTTCACGGGCAATTCCAGCATGGTCTCTCAACAGATCAGATGCAATATTTTTCATACGAAAAATATATTTTGTAGCATATTTCAGATTAAAGTTTTCTATGCTGTTCATAACATCAGAAGAATTTATCAATTTGGATATCCTTTCTCTTGTCTCATCATGTCTTATAGAAGATTCATGTCTCTCATAAAAATGTACTAAATCAGTGGCAGTTTCAAAAAGATGTAGTGAAATCGAAATTTTTCCTCTTAGCCTAGAAAATCTCTTATCATCTTTTTCCATGAACGTATCTGTTATATATGTATCATACCTTGTTTGAAGGTCATGACAGCTTGTCACAAATTTATCAATTTTTTCTTCTTTTATCTCTTTTTTTTCTAGAAATTCCTCGAGAGAGTGACCAATCCTTATACAATCAACAAGAACATTCTCAATTTCTTCTTTTTCTGTTTCTGTTAGTTCTATATTATATGGCAACTTGCTAGTTATTGGCTCATCTAAAAACCCTCTTTCTTCTATTTTTTTTCTTGTTATATTAAAAAAATTTTTTGCTTCTTTCTCTGTCTCTTTGTACAATAGCCTTATGCTTTCGTCATAAAATTTAAGATTTTTTTCAAGGTCATAAAAAAACTCCCTCTTCTCTTTTTCTTTATCACCTAAATTATAACTATCATATCTTTTTTCTATATGCATCATTGGAGTTATTGCTTTTGCTAGCCATCTTGTTGACGCAACAAGCTCACGGAAAAAAACAAATTTTTTGTTTTCTTTTGCTCCGTAATGGTCAAGAAAAGTTTTTAGGTTGTGGGATATTGCCCTGAGCTCAGAATAGAAAGCTCCGCTCAGCTTGCTGTAATCCTCTTCTTTCATAAAATTTCCTATTCTAAAAAATCTCTCACTTTTCTTTTCTAGTTTTCTTACAAATGCTTCTTCGTAAGGAGAAATTTTTTCTTCTTTTTTTCTCGAGAACATCTTTCCCAAATCTACCATGAGTTTTACCATTTTCCAATTTGATGCCCCTACCGAGATTTGAACTCGGGTTAGGACCTTTCTGCTTCTAATTTTTTATCCGCGGGGTCCTGTCTTATCCAAATTAGACCATAGGGGCTAACAAGAGAAAAAGAAAGAATATATTTATATCTTGTGCTTCAGAAAATTTGTAAATCTAAAGAGGTTATCTTTTACATTAATATCTTATCAATTTTATTCCTTGTCTGACAAGCCTTCTTTTGTGATAAAGAAAAGTGCTTCTGATTCTGGCAAGTTAGGAGAGTCAATAAGTTTTGCAACTCTTGAGCCTTTTTTTCCTCTTCTCAAATACAGTCTGAATGTGCTGGCGTGTCCCAAAATATGGCCTCCAATTGCAGTAGTAGGATCACCAAACATTATAGCAGGATTTGCCATTACTTGATTTGTTACATAAACTGCTAGATTATATTTTTCAGCAAGTCTTCCAAGATCATGTAAATGTCTGTTTAACCTTTGCTGCCTGTCTGCTAGCATTCCTCTTCCTGTAAATTCTGCGCGAAAATGTGCAATCAAAGAATCAACAACAACAAGTTTGATTGGTTCTCCTTTTGTAATAAGGTCAGCAACTTTTTCTACAAGCAACATTTGATGATCACTATTAAAAGCTCTAGCTATCATTATGTTTTTCAAAACTTTTTCTGGATTTGCTCCTATACCTTCTGCTATTTGCTTGATTCTTTCTGGCCTGAATGTGCCTTCTGTGTCTATGAAAACTGCCTTGCCAGCTGCACCACCTTTTTCTTTTGGTAACTGAACATTTACTGCCAAGGCAAAACCAAGCTGGCTTTTTCCAGAACCATAAGCACCAAAAGTTTCTGTTATTGCTTTTGTTTCTATTCCCTTTCCACCAAGAAGATTATCAAAATTTTTGCTTCCTGTTGTAATTGTCAAAACTTCTCCTCTCTTTTTAAGATATTGAGAAGCATCCTGAAAACCTAAATCAAGCATTTTTCTTGCTGCTTGTATAGCTTTCCTTGCTACTGCCTCGCTTATACCACTTGTATTACTTAACTCAGCAGGAGCCAAGACAGCTATGCTCATCAAATCACTTATGCCAGCTGATTCTAGTTTAGCAGCCACAGTAGGGCCAATACCTGGCAAATCAGTAATCTTGTATTCTTTCTTTCTTTCCTTTTCTTTTTCTACCATAATGAAAAGAAGTTTTGAGCATTTATAAAGATTATTCTATTTTGTAATATGGTTTTGTTTATTCTCTAAAAAACATCCAATTTACTCTCACTTATAAATTTTATTTTACAAAAAGAAGGATAGAGAAAATTATAATCAATAGCAAAAGAAAATAAAATAAGATTGTTTCTTTGAAGCTTCCTGTTTTGAGCTTTCCTTTTATTTTCCATTGCAAAGGCCAAAAAGGCATTATTCCTTGAGGAGTAAAGCTGTCTGCAAGCAAATGCAAGGAGTAGCCTATCAAAAAAGGCAATGCTATATTCCAACTTGCAAGTGTCAAGAAAAAAGTCAAAAGAAGACAGAAAGTAAAGCTGTGTAAAAATTTTCTATGAAAAAAATGCAAATCGAGGTCTGGCAAGAGAGTTGCTATAAAAAGAATAAAAAGAAAAATTATTTTCTCATGCAAATATGGAAAAATTATTATGGCAAGTAAAATGGCAAGAGCAAGATGTGTCCTAAATAACATTTGACTATTGTTTTTGCATTTCTTCTATTAGTTTTTCTGGGTTCACTTTACTGATAGCGGAGACAATGAATTCTTTTCTTTCAAATAGCTTATTTTGCCTACATCTTCCAGAAAAGAAATATTCTTTTCCAAGTAAGTTTTCCTTTTTTTCGAGAAAAAAATCTGGATTTTTCAATTTCTCACTTTGGCCTTCACATTGCAAAATTTTGCTTGCTATATCACCAAAACATACTGCCCTTATATTAGCCGAGCCATCATCAAGTGTCAAGGAAAATAAAAACCTGTGATTTGGAATAACATTTCCGTGTTTTACACAAAAAAACTTTTCTCCTTGCTTGTCTATTTTTATTCCACATTCAGGACAGACAGGAAAAAATCTTGGCTCAAATGTCTGCACAACAGATGCCCTAATTTTCATCCTCTCGTTAACATTCAATTCAGAAATTTTTTTTGTTGGTAAAATTTCTTCTTCTACTACATTTTCAATAACAGATTTGCTTAACTTGAGCTCTGATAAGCTTCCTAAATGTAATTCATTTCCCCTAACAGAAGCATTTTTTATTTCCACTACACTGCCTAATTTTATTTTTCCTTCTTCTATCAACTTTATGTGATTTGTGTCCCATAACACAACTCTTGTGCTGGCAGTATCATCTGCTAACAAGAAACTTGCTACCTTGCTTTCATTCTTTGCAGTTTTGTATTGCCTTATAGGATATAATTGCAAAATCTTGCCCTCAACTCCTGCTTTTCTCATCCCGCCAAGCAACTCAGCTATCTTAACTTTTTGCTTGTCAAAATCTATTCCAAGTTCGGCTGCTACTACTTGCGCAGCTCCTTCCTCACTTATTAAGCCAGATAATTTGGCTCTTTTTGCTTCTATTTTTCTCTTGACCTCAGCAAGAGAAAGGCCAGATCTTTGGGTTATTCTTTCAACAAGTCGTTCAAATTTATCCATGTAAGGAACAAGAAAAAAAGATTTATAAGCATTATGTTAGTACAAAATGTTAATACAAAACTATTTTTCAAGTGCAAATTTTATTTCTATGGGAGCAAATTTCTCTTTCTCGTCAGTAAAAAAGAAGCTTTTTTTTGTTTTGATATCAAAAAACAAATAACCGTTTTTGGTAACAACAACAGAATAATTTTCATTTTCCATGCATTTTTCAAGTTCTGTCTCTGCCTTGCATCCCTTGGCTTTTTCATACAAAAAGATAAAGTCTTCTGGTTTCAATTCGAGTTCGAGCTCAAAAGAAAAATCCGGTCTGTATCTTGCAGAGTGGGGAAAATCTTTTCCTACTGGAGATAATATAACTTCTTTCTCTTCTGCTTTTGCAACAAGATTATCGCCCTCAATTAAAAATTCATAATCTGTAACAAAATCTTTATCTGGATAGCTTTCTAAAAATTTAATAAAATTTTCGTTAATGTGAAAAAGAAATTTTTCTTCAAGTTCCTCTTTTGATAATATACATTCATCTTTTATAACCATATAACCAGAAAAAACTTGGCAATTGGCAAAATCTTGATTTTCTGCAATTTCTTGAAAAGCTTGCTGGCTTGTAAGTTTTGTGCTCTGCTTAGCATAAAAAACAAACCGATCAGTTTCATCATAAAGTTCAATTAGTCCAGAAGGTGTTGTTATTAGAAGTGAAACTTTGTTCTCTACCGTAATAAAGGTGAATAAGGCATAGCCAACCAAAATAACGGTCGCTATTGCTATGAAAAATGCAAAAGCCTGGGCTTTTTTGTTTTTTCTCTGCATTGGTATTAACATTTTTTTAATTTTTTCAGTTTATTTTATTTTAATTTTTTCGAGCATTCGCTGTCCAAAAGCAGTCTTGTTTTGATTATTCTTGCTCCTAGAACAGGGACTATCACTTCAGCATAATTCTTGAAAACGAGACCTGTGTTGCCTACTATAAGGTTGCCAGATTCTTTTATATCCGGATCATAGTAAGGATTTTTATAATCTCTATCTCGCATATAGTAAGGAATCCTAAATTGATAACAGTTTCCATAAATACCAAAAATTTTTTCTGTTTCTTCTTTTAGTATTGGTTCATAAGATCTATCTAAACCATACAAAAGAATAAGATCTGAAAAAGTTATCTCTTGTTCTTTTCCATCAATCATGACAGTTACAGAACTTTGTAAATAAGTTTCAAGAACCTCAAGACTAGGAATTTTATCATACAAAATTTTTGCTTGTTTTGCAGAAGGCCTTATTTTTATAGCCTGAGTTGCAATAAAAAAAATTATCAATATAAGGCCTACAACTATTGTTGCTGCAATGATTGTAATTGTTGTCCCAATTGCCCTTTTATCTTTTATTTTTTTAAACATTTTTTTCAAATTTTCTTATTCCAATTAGCAATTCAAGCATGTTTTTTCCAGCAAGAAGATATTTTTGTTCCAGGCACTCAAGAGGATATTTCATTTTTTTCTCTAGCTTGCAATAAACTTCAAAATCTTTGTTGCCAAGGACATCACTCTCTGCAACTTTTGTTTTATCTTCTTCAAAAAGAGTTGCACTAATGTAATACTCTTTCTTATCAATTCTCAGATTGCATTTTTCAATATCTAATTCATGCAAAACACCATTTTTTATCAAGCATTCACTTACTTGTTTTGCAAGTAACTGTGCTTCTGCTTTTCTTATATCACACTCTTTTGAGTAAAAGCTTGCAACAGTTCCTGCTATAACCAAAACTATGATTATAAGGAGAAAAAAACGAGCAAGCATCAAGGGAATCTCTTTTCCTATCAATTGTGCTTTTTTATTTTTTAAATTATCTAAATATCGATAAAACGACATAACCCTCTTTTTTTCATTATCAATTTTGTTTCCTATTTTCATTTTTATTTTTATCAACTTATTTTTATCAAAACACGAGCATCTTTTTTTTCTATTTCAATATGATAAGGAGAAAAAAAATCATAAGAATATCCTGTTTTTTCTTTCTCACTTACTTTTACATTGTTTCCTTCTATAACAAGAGAAAAATTTCCCGTGTAGAGGGTTATTTCTGTTTTTGGTCTTGCAGCATCTATCAACAAAGCAGCTTGTTTTGCAAGCACTTGCTGTTCAAGTAATTTTCCAGAAGCTGCTGTTCTTATGAAAAGGAGCAATGACGCAAAAACTGCCAAGGCTATAACAAGAAAAATTATAAAGCTAAGCAAAGATTCTTGTGCCCTCTTCCCTTTTTCTCCTCTTTTCATTCTAAACAAAAGAAAAAGGAATTAATAAATCTTATGGGATGGTTTGAATATCTGTACAACCGATAGAATAAATTTGTTCTGGTTTAAATTCTATTATGTTGAGCAAAGCAGAAAACTCCGGTATTTCATAAAGCCCTTTTTCTCTAAAATAACCGTCAAGAGCTTCTTCTGATAAAGCACCAGCAACAGAAGCCAGAATTATCGGAATGCCTCCAGTACATGCTGCCACTACCCCTACAGCAACTCCTGCAGCAGTCATTTTAAATAGACGATTGTGGATAAAGGTAGGTTCTCCTACTAATACTATAACAGCGTAGTTTTTGTCTGTAT
The DNA here is from genome assembly GCA_964607815.1 of Candidatus Woesearchaeota archaeon. Classification (GTDB taxonomy): domain Archaea; phylum Nanobdellota; class Nanobdellia; order Pacearchaeales; family CAZSMI01; genus CAZSMI01. Next base: position 24,914 of record CAZSMI010000002.1, read on the forward strand.
CAATAATTATTTTTTCTTTTGCTTCATTACTAAAGTACTCCATAAAAGTTATATCCTTGCCAGCAATTTTTGTTTTATTCAAAAAATCAAACAAATCAACCTTTTTCCTTTTTGCTTTTTCTTCAAAATATATAGTTGAACAAATCATACAATGATTTTTTGTGAAAAATTCTCCTGGAAAAAAATCTAGCTTTCCCTCCCCTAACATCCACCAGCAATCATACATAGCATTTGCAATTTTTTTCTTTATTATTTCCTCGTCTTCATCATAAATCACAATCGATTCTGTTTTGCATTTCAAGGAAACTGTTTTTCTTAAAATGGTACCTAGAGGTCCTTTGATAGACCTTGACAAAACACTTTGATGACATGTTTCTTTGTCAATAACCTCTGTCCATCCAATCTGGTTTATAAAAAGTATTATTATCCCAAAACAGATTACTGCAACAATAATGCCAATAAGCATTTTTGCTTCTATTCCTTTTTTGTCTTTTAGTTTCATTTTTTATTTGGTAAGAGGACTAACTAATAAGTTCTTTATCTTCTTTATCTTATTTTTTATCAAGGCGTTTGAATTAATAAATTTATCTTTTGGTAAATTAAAAGGATTTTATGATCTTTTATTCATCTTTATTTGTATGCTATCCTTCCTCTTATCCTCTTCTTATCCTCTTCTTATCCTCTTCTTATTGTTTACACTCCAAATTTTTTCAAAAGTCCTCTTACAGCAAAAAAAATTGCTACTGCAAAAATTATCCACAACAGGATTTTGATTAAGGTTGTTGGCATAATTGCCTTCTTTCTTTTTTTTATTTTGAACATTTTAACTTCTAAGTTTCTTGAAAAAACCCTTCATAAATTTTTTTGAACAAGGCATTTGCCTGTATGTGTGGTGTATAAACATATAAAGCGCCAGTTGCTTTATTAGCGGGCCTTATCTCCTGATTATCAACCTTTATCGTATCCCCCACTACCCATTCATCAAATCTATGTCTAAAAGTTTCTGTTGCACAGATTATTTGTTTTTCAAAACCACCATATCTCTCTTTTCTTTCTTCCTGTTCTTCTTTACTTACTTCAGATATACCACAACCAGTAGCAATCTTTACTCTTTCATTAAATTCTTCTCTTGCTTTTTCATTTAGAACTATCAGGCCTTGCTCTTTTTGTATTGTTGCAATTATTACTTTTGGATTTATTTCTTTTTCTTTACAATTCTCATAAATTATTTGTGAAGCAGATTTTTCTCCTACTTTGTAGTCTGCCAGCAAAGAATCTTTTTGTTCTAAGAAATCTTGGATTTCCTTTTTGTTCATGGAAAGCTCTTGAAATTCTTCATCGCTTATTATATTACTTATAGAAAAAACAAATTTTTCTTTTTCTGTTATGTTATAAAATGCTGGCTCACTTGTTATAAAAAATTCACTAACTGTTATTTTCTTGAGAAAAAGCTGTTTATCTTGGACAATCGGCTTGTCTATGACTCTACAATAACCAGCTTTTATGCAGTCTATTCTTATTCTATGCCTGCATATACAAACGCAATTTTTTCCCTTACAGATTGTAGGAACTTGGTCAGCATTGAAATGTCTATTTCCATCTATATCAAAAGCGACAACATACCATCCTTTAGGAGCAAGTAGGAACAAAGGGCTGCTTCCTTCTTTTTTTGCCTCTTCTAAAGCGCGGATAATAGCATCTATCTGTCCTGATGCTTGTAATTTTTCCTGACCATAAAAAAACATTCCTGCAATAGAAACAAAAAAAAACAGCAAAACACCTGCAAGTATCAAGCCTACAATCAAATTGAAAACAAATTTCAATAAAGTCATACCTCTTTTGTTTCTACTAATCATACTAAGCATGCTAAAAGAAATAATTTGAATTATTTAAAGTTTACTTGTTACTTATGTCTAGGTTTTGGGGCAGACATCTGTACAATCTATATCACAATCAAATAACGCTGTTCTGTTATCTAGTTCATCACAGGTAAGCTCCTCTGGTTTTTTTGGGTCTGTTGGATCCAAGCCCCTTACTGTATGTTTTGTACAACAAAATTCAAATGTTGAAGCGGTTGTGCAGTGTATTTTACACTGACTTACAATAGCATCAACATTTGTTGTTGTAAAAAAACCAGTTACTTTGCTCCACATTTGTTGCCAGCCCATAGCAAAACCTGCCACAAGTATTACTAACACAATTACTGCAAGTATCACCAAAACAATTGTTGTTACACTTAATCCTTGTCCTTTTTTGTCCATTTTTCCTCTTTTTTCTGCTTTTACTAAGTCTTAGTTATTTTTAAAGTTTTCCATACAAAATTTTTATCAGAGGAATTACAGCAAGCCCTTCAATTTGTGGCTTTATGTAGTTGATCCATATTAGAAAAAGACTTCCAACAACAAGCGCAATAACTATTACTATGATAATAGCTCTTATCAAGGTATTTATTGTTAATTCTGCCATTTTATTTCTATATTTGTAAGCAGTAGCTCTTTAATAATTTCTATATTTTATGATCCTTTATCTAATTTTATTGATTTTAAATTTTATATTTGAACAAGTTGAGGAATCTTTCTATAAGGCTTTCTCCTTTCCCTCTCAGTATCATGATGGCTAGTAAAATTATAACAAGAACTGCAAGTGCAATTATCCATTTTGCTAGTGTATTTAGAGCAATTCCCCTCTTATCTTTTTTCATTTTTATTTTCATTTCTTTTGTAAGTTGATAGGCAATAAATTCCTGGTATTAATATATTTTATCTCTGTTTTATCTCTGTTCCTTCTACTTTATTTTTACCAAAGCGTCTGGATTAATAAACTTAACTAGCCTGCGCCTATGCCACCAACTGCTATGTTTGCAAGCAAGCTTAGGGCAAGGGTTGCAAGCAAAGCCACTATAAAATAAAGGAAAATCCCTCCTCTCAAATTTCCTGAGATTTCTGATTTTTCGCTTAACTTGTCAACACCGCTTTCTACTATTACTAAGGTGCCTGTCAGAATAAAAACAATTTCTATCAAATAAATTCCTATTACTATCTGTAAAAAATAAGGGGGTATCATTTCTGTAATGTTGAACATTTCTGTTAGTGTTCCTATCGTGCCAAACATACCTACTTCTGTTTCTGCCCCTAGTTCAGGCAACATTGTTTGCAACTTTCCAAATATGCTTGTTATCATTGTTGATAAGCCAACAACTATTCCTGTCAAAACAGGAGCAAGGAACGTCATATTACTTTTCATATCGCTTATTATATCTGCAAGCAAATCTCTAAGCCTTTCATTAATTTTTCCTATGTTCTTTACATATTGCGAGATGCTCATCAGTGCTCTTGCAGCAACTTGCAATCCTCTCTTGACACTTTCAACAAGAATTTGCATGCTTGTTTTTACTAGTGTTGAAGGATAAAAAATAATTGCTCCCCTTCTTTTGTTGAATATTGCTTGTTCAACAGACATGCCTGCTTGTTGTATGTTGCTGTTAACTATTTTGAAAAAACCAGCTGTTGCTGTTCCTCTTGTTGACTCAGCAACTCTTGCAAAAGCAATTTCTGCTGGCATTCCATCTCCTAAACGATTACCAAGTTGGAATATACTAGAAGAAAATTCTCTTTCAAAATCTTTTGTTTCTCTTCTTGTTTTTATAAGCTCTTTGGTTTTGAGCTGATATGATATGGAAAAAAACAAGGCTATACTTAAAGGTATGAGCAAACTCAGAAGTAATGCTAAAAGACCAAAAGGTCCTTTGCCATCACGAAAATCAAATGCTTGCATTTCTGCCCCAAACAAAGAAAAACTAAAATCATTTTGCAAGCCGAGCATGGCAGGCAGTTGAGTTTGAAAAAGTAAGGGCAAAAGCCCTATAATAAAAATAGGCAAAGAAAATGCCAAAGCAATATAAAAGGGCTTTCTGCTGCTATATTTCACGTAATCTGGATTTTGTTCTAGTAACTCAGTCTCACCATAACCTCCCGGTCTTTTACTTAATACTTGAGAAGTTAAATAAAAAACAAAAAAAGGAACTATCATATTAAAGAATATAGCAACATGAAACCAGTTTATTGCTCCTCCCAGTAAGGCAGAAGCTAAAGGTAGTATTGCAATTGCTAGAGTAGGAAGAACTATTCCCAACATGTAAAGATTTGTTAATGGTGCACGAACATCATGAACATAATGCAACATTTTGTCATGTACACCATCCAAAATAATCTCAAGTGATTTTTCAAGAACTTCTATTCTTCTTGCCTCACTTGGCTCATACAAACTGCTTTCTATAAGATGAAAAGATTCTATAAATTCTGGACTATATCCTCTCCAATTTTCTAAATAAGAATCTAGACTTTCTTTTATTGTGCTATATTTGCCTATTTCAACATCATAAAAAATTTTTTTGAAATCTAGGGCAAGAGGCGCTTGTAAATGCATGCTTGCAAATTCTATTGCCTTTTCCAAGTTGCTCGTATGTCTCATATAAACAACCACATATAAAATGCATGGAACCATTTGAGAACTTGCTTTTAGACGCCATGACTGTGCAAGTCTTCCGGGCATGTTATTTGTGTAGTAAAACAAGAAGAGAGAAAAGAAGAACAACAAAAATAATAGAATAAAAGGAAAAATTCCTGTGATGAGGAAAACAGCAAATGGAATAAGAATGGAAACAACTAGAGACGACAGCAAGATAAGAATAGAAAATGCTATTGTGTCTGAAGCACTCAACTCTAGATGTGCTGTTTTTAGCTGGCTACTAATTCTTTTTTCATCTTCTTTTTTCAGCCTTACTTTTATTTTCTTGCCAATACCCTTACATAATCTTTCGTATCTTGTGAAAGAGGGCATTGTTTCTTCCCTGAAGCGTTGGTATTCCTTGCTAAAGCCTGTAGGAGTCACACTAGTTGTCTCTCTTTCTAGCTTTGCCTCAAATTTTTTGAGAATCTCTTCAACATCTCTTACCATATTGATACCTCTTTTTCTTGTTATGCTTCTTGCTAGTTAAGTTTTTGCTCTCTTTACTTCTTCTTTGAGCCAGTCTTTCCATTCTCTCAGCACTCTTTCCCCTTCTGGCAGCCCAATTTCTTTACTTACCATGTCAGATATTATATGAAACATGTTGTTGCTTTTTACTGTAAAAGGAGCTTCTAACAAAGAAGGCATTTTTGTTTTTCCTGCTACCTTTACAATTTCTTCTTTTATTTTTGCTCTCAACAAGATATTGTCCCAGACAGCATCCCAGTTGCCAGCCCATCCTTTTACATTAGCGGCAACTGCCTTGAGGGTTTCGCTTTCTCCATTAACTAAATCAGGTGTTGCTTCTAGCTCATCTTTTTGCACATTATATTTCAAGAGGTCAACAAAACCTTTTTCATCAAGAGGATCTTCTCTCCAATGCTTTCTTACTTCTGTAATTTGCATAAGCCTTTTCCAGCTATGCAATCCATCTGGACTTTTGATAGGGTTTGTTACTGCTATAATATCAGTAGCTTTGAAACTTGTGATTGGTACTTGTAAATCATTTACTACTCTATCAAAAACAGCATAAGGGCTTGCACCATGTATAGTACCGGCAACAACATTTGCTAAAGCTCCAATTCTCATGGCCTCGTAAAGAGCTTTTGCTTCTAAAGAACGAATTTCTCCAATAATAAGACTACTGTCACCTAATCTCAAACTAACTCTGATAGCCTCGTCTGCTGGCACTTCTGTTGTTGTTTTCAGCAAGGCAGCTCTTGCTTTCATCCTCAATATATCATAATTTAATTTTCTCAAAGTATCTACTGGCAGCTCAAGAACATCTTCCAAAACAATAATGCGATATTTTGGCATTATTTCTAAAAGTAAAGATCCTAACAAAGAAGTTTTTCCAGATGAGCGAGTACCTGCCACGAGAAGGGTTCTTGCTCCTTCTATCAAAAAGCTAAATAAACCAGCAGCCAAAGGGTTCAACATTTTATTTTGTGCAAATAAGGCCAATGTCCAGGGCATTTCCCTGTGTCTTCTGAAAGCATAAGCAAGTCCATAAGGACTTAGTGGTTGCTGGATTATTGCTACTCTTGCCCTGATATTTTTGATGAGCAGGTCAGTATCAAGAACAGGATTTGCTTCATCTAATGGTCTGCCAGACAGCATTCTGAACTTTGCAGCCCATGAGTCAGCATCCTCAGTAGAAGGTACAATATTTGTAAAACACTCATCATAACCCTGATGTCTTATGAAAATTGGTACTTGACTTACAGGAGAATTAACAACAATATCTTGCAGCCTTTCATCTTGCAATAGCACTTCTATCAGGCCAAAACCAATTGTATGCCTTACGAGAATTGTTGCAAGTTTATTGAGTTTTCTATAACTAATTTTTATTTTTTTGCTGTTTGCAAGTTCTTGTAACAAGTCTCTCGCAATATTAAAAAAAACCTGTCTTGTTCTTGCCGGGTCAGTAAATTCTTCTGCTCTTGGTCTATGTTCTAGTAAAACATTTCTTGCAAGATCCAGTAAAGAGTAATATTCTTCTTCTAGAGCATACTCTGGAGGCATCAGATGATAAAGGAACTTTGTTCTTCCTGGCAACTTCAGGATTGTAACATCACTTATGTCTTGTTCCTCCCCTATAACATATCTGTCTATTATTTCTGCTTCTGATGGAATAGAAGATGCTAGCCTAGTAAAAGTAATATTTGGCAAAACATCTGGACGAAAAATTCTTGCATAAATTTCTCTACTGCCTATTTTGTGTGCTTTTATGTAAGGCTGGGCTTGTTTTATCAACCCTGTTTTTTCTAGCAGCTCAACAATCTTGCCAAGAAGTCTCAGGTAGATACCTTCACATGTGTTACATTGTTCTGGCAACTTCCTTGCATTAATTTTTTCTTCTCTCAACAAGCGTTTAGACTCAACATAACAGCCTATTGGGTCTTGTTTTAACAAAGTAAGGACAAGATATCTCATCGCATTATATCTTCCTGCCAAACATTTTTTACATTCAAAAGGTGTAAGTTTCTGCATGGACAAAACCTTTTCTTGTTTTACAAGATAATTGTAAAGTTGCGCAATTTCTACAAGCAATGCTGCTTGAGAAAAATCATAGCTATAGTTTCTTTGCTGAACAAAAACTATCCTGCTAACATCTGGCTGCTCTACAAGAGAATCTATTGTGCGAGACATGCACAAAGCAGAGTCTGCAAGACTTGGTATACTTGTTGCTCCTAAATAGTTTATGAATATGACATTTTGTCCAGCTTCTCTTGTTACTTCATAACTATAAAGAGCAGTACCTTTTTTGAACAACATTTTTTCTTTATTTGCTTTCTTTTTTTATAGTAAGGTAGATTATCTCTATTATGATTGTATGTACAAGAAAGAAAAACACAAACCATGCTTTTTCTTTTCTCCTTGCACTTCTCCATAATACCAATCCTGTTAAGGTTAACTGGATTACCGAAAGAATAACAAGGCATACAATTTGTACTGTAGTAAGTTCTACGAGCACCATTTCTTTTTTTCACACCTTTTTTCTTTCTGGTTAGAAGAAAGGGTGATTAAAATAGTTTTCGCTTTTGAAAGCGAAAAGATTTTCTAAAATAGCAAGCGATAAAAAAGGTTGGATTTTTTTCTTGAAGGCAGATTAGATATGAATAAGATATGAATAACCGCCTGAAAAAGAGTGTAAAGGAGAAAAGATGGCAGACAAGCGGAATTTTTGAACATCCAAAACCTTGTCTTTATAAATCCAGTCAATTGTGAAACAAAAAACAAAATTTAGTTTTCAGTAAATTTATTAAACTCTTCCTTCCTTGTTTTAGCATGCCAGAAATAGATGTTAATACGATGTCTGCGCTGCTTGCAGATTTCAATACAAAAATAAAAGATATAGAAGAAAGATCTGACTTGTTGAAAGAAAAACTTTCTCTTCTTGAGGGAAATTTTTTGGATTACAAGAATAGGACAAACAGGGAATTTTCTCTTTTGAAAGATTCATTGAGAGATATAAAAAATTCTTTGGAGCAGCTAAAAGGAACATTACAACATATAATAAGAGAAACAGCAGGATTTGCGAGGAAGGAGGAGCTCATGATGCTTGAGAGGTACATGAAATTATGGGAGCCACTAAAATTTGTTAGGGCTGATGAAGTTAAAGAAATGATAAAAGAAGCTTTGCGCAAGAAAAGTAGAGAAGAAAAATAAGAGAAAACTTATAATAATTTAACAAGCTAGCATATAGTAAAAGTTAAAAAGAAAAATATTAAAACCACAAATACCTTGATATTTAAAAGAAAGTAATTTGAAAAAGGGGTAGGAATATAGATAAGTAATAAAAAGTTAGTGCTTATAAAAGAGGTTAAAAAGAGGAAAAATGGCAGATGCATTACAAACTATTCTGCAGCTAGAAAAGCAAGGACTTTCTGATTCAGAGATAATAAAAAAGATGCAAGAGCAAGGCTTCTCTCCAAAAGAAATAAATGATGCCTTGAACCAGTCAAAAGTAAAATCTGCTGTTTCTGCTGGCGAAGAGTCAGCTGCTCCTGTCGCTGAAACTGAGGCTGGCGAGATGCAGCCTTCTGTTTTAGAGCCAGAAGAAGGAGAAGAAGAAATTGCAGTTCCAACACCAACCCCAAAACCAAGTAGGCTAGTCAAAGCAAAAAAAGCTGCTCCTGTACTAGCACCTATAGCACCTGAGGAAGAATTGCCTTATGCACTGCCTTATGCACCAGCTACTGAAGTTTCTGAAGCAGAAGCATATCCTTATGCTGCTCCACAAGCAGCTCCTGCTCCTGATATAGAAACAATAGAAGAAATTACAGAAGGGATAGTAGCAGAAAAATTTGATGAATTGAAAAGTAAAATAGGAGACATAACAGAATTCAAGGAAGACATACAAAGTAAAATTAATTCTCTTGGAGAAAGAACAAAAAGAATGGAAACAGTTATGGACAGTTTACAAGCAGCCTTGCTGGGCAAGGTACAAGAATATGGACAAAACATAAAAGATTTGGGAGCAGAAATGCGCAGCATGGAAGGAGCTTTTAGCAAAATTTTAAATCCGCTAATAGACAACATAAAAGAGTTAAGTAAAATAACCGCAAAACTAAAAGGAGAAA
>CAZSMI010000003.1:0-10445 GCA_964607815.1 Candidatus Woesearchaeota archaeon
TGTTTTCATATTTGAAAGCATCAATTTTTTCTTTTTCTTCGTTATCATAGAAAAATTTCTTGCTTTTTTCTTTCACTTCATCAAGAAAGATTATGGGGGAATCGAAAAAATCATAATCAGGATCGTCTAACGAGAGAAAAAATCCTTCTCCTTCTCTTTTACAAAGATGATTTTTTTTATTTGAATAACCAACAGTATTATTCAACATTATTGTTATATACTCTTTATCATCAATAATATCTTTTTCTATTTTCTCGACTTCTCCAAATACAGCTCTGAAACCTCTGAAACCTTCGTTATCATATTTATCATATAAAACCCCAAGAAATTCTGGTTTGTTCTTGTATTTGGCTAATTCTAGCACCTTCATTTTTATGTCTTATAAGAAAAAATTTTGGTTTATAAATATTTACAGGTTTCTTTTACAAGTTTCTATTTTCTCAGGCCAAGTGCCCTGAGAATTTTGTAGCCTAGTCTTTTCTTTTCAGCTTTTTCTTCTCTTTCTACATATCTCTTTCCAAGTAACTTTGCTGCTAACTTTTTGTATGCGATAGCCGCATTACTTCTTGGATGCGTATGAACAACAGCATCTCTCAAGACAAGACTTTCTCTGACAGCTTCATCTTCTGGTATTGTGCCAAGTAGGGGATACTCAAGCATAATTTTTATATCCTCTTTCTTTATCTCTTTTCCATCACCCCTTGTTCTTGTTAGAATAACACCCCTAATACTTTTCCCTAGTTCTTCTGCAAGTTTTATTGTTTTCAAAGCATCTGTTACACTCGGTAGCTCAGGATTTACTACTACAAGTAGTTCGTCAGCTGCTTGTATTGCATTAATAGCCTCTCTTCCCAAACCAGCAGCAGAGTCAAAAATTATTATATCTGTATATCTTTTTAATTGTCTCGCAACATCTATTAACTTTTCTGGCCTTACTCCTCTTAACTCTTTTAGTGAAAGAGATGCTGGCAAGATTTTTGTGCCAGAATGATGTTCATAAATCGCTTCTCTCAAAGAATTTTTTCCTTGCAAAACATGATGCAAACTTATCGGTACTATCGGTGCTCCTAAATGAATGCCTATATTTGGAGTAGTAAGATTAGCATCAACAACAATAACATTTTTGCCAAATGAGTTGAGAGAGGCACTCAAGTTTATGGCAGTAGTCGTCTTTCCTGTTCCCCCCTTGCCAGAAGTTATTACAATTACTCTTGCCATTTTTTTCTTTTATTTCCTTATATTTTACCTACTATATGATGCTCAACAAAACTTATAAAGCTTTCTAAAAGCTCGTGCCATTCTTCAAGTTTCTCAACATTTATTGTGACATATGCTCCTCGGTCAAAAACTTTCAATGCTAAATTTTTTCTAAATTCACCCTCTCTTATCTTCTCGTCCTTAGGAATTCTTCTGAAAAACAGATAAAGCTCAAGAACATCTTTAACAACTTTTTCTTTCTTGAAGGAGTCAAGTAAAACATCAACTCTTGTTTTTGGTGCAAGAGGAATAGCAGTTATTACTTTTTCTCTTTTTATTTTGCGGAGCAGCTCCTCCATGCAGTCCTCTATCATGACTTGCCATCTTGCTATCAGGTTAAGAATAACATCACATGTTTTTGTATATTTAAGACTGACATAAAGCAAATGCTCAGCACTTCTTTTTTCTTCTTTTATTTTTTCAAGCATTTTAATTTTCGATAATTTTTTCTTTAATTTTCCTAATAATCTATCAACTGGCTCTTTTTCTGTCAATTCCTTTGCCGGTTTTTACTTTTTGATAAACATACTTGCTTTTTTGAGCAGGTTTTTTGTTGTAGCAAGATATTCTTTTAAGTTATCTATTGTTATTGTTTCTGTACGTAAGTTATCTGACAATATGACAAATTTTTCTTTCCTTACAAATTCTAGAGGGCTTTCCTTGTGCTTCTCTATAAGAACGAAAATTTTTAGTATGTTCTTGATTTCTTCTTCTGTTATGCCATACCTTTTTGCACATTTCTTGAAGGTTTCAAAATTTTCTTTCCCACTTGTATAAAGTTGAATTCTTTTATAATAATATTCATATTGCAATATCACATTAACAATTGATGATACAACAACATAGATTTGTTGTAATATTCTTATCAAGAGCCTTTTCTCCTTGAGTAAAGGATATGTCATGTAGGTTATATGGTCTGCCATCTGCAAAGTCCTGCTTGCATTCTCTAGTGAAACAAGAAATTTTTCCATGCTTTCCTTTTTCCTTTTTTGAAAAATTTAATAAATCTTGATAAAGGTATCTTATGATAAAATAGATTCTTACGCTAATTCTTCAGTTATCTTATTTTTCCTTAGCCTCTTGCTAAATGCAAGATAATTTCAAATACTACTACTATAATAATAAATAATACTACATGTGCTGGTTTTATCTGTAACTTGCTTTTGTACTCATCAAAATATCTTACTAGCCCACCATAACCAGCAGGCATCCTAATTTGTTCTGCCATTTTATAATACAAAGGACAAGCAATATAAAAGCTTTGCGATAGCAAATTTTAAATAAGTGTCTGGTTATTAAAAAATATGTTAGCAAAAAGGTATGAGGCAAAAGAGGCTGAAAAAAAGTGGCAGGCTTTTTGGGTAAGAGAAAGTATTTATTGTTTCAATCCAAAAAGTAAGAAACCGATTTTCTCTTGTGATACACCACCACCAACAGTTTCTGGTGCTATGCATTTAGGACATGCTTTAGCATATTCTCAAGCAGATTTTGTTATGCGTTTTAAAAGAATGCAAGGTTTTAACATATTTTATCCTTGGGGTTTTGATGATAATGGATTAGCAACAGAGAGATTTGTTGAAGAGAAATGCAACGTAAAATCAGAAGATTTTCCAAGGAAGGAATTTGTAAAACTATGCTTGAAAGAAACAAAAGACGTTGAAAAAAAATTAAAGGAAGATTGGGCTTCTTTGGGAATTTCTCCTGACTGGAACATAAACTATAGGACAATTGATCCCTGGGTTCAGAAAGCCTCACAAAGAAGCTTTATCGAAATTTATAAAAAAGGAAGAGAATACCAAAAAGAAGCTCCAACAATCTGGTGTCCCAAATGCCATACAGCAATAGCTCAAGTAGAGCTAAAAGATAAGGAATTTTCTACTTTCTTAAATGATATCGTATTCAAGGTAGATGGAAAAGATTTAGTCATCTCGACAACAAGACCAGAACTTTTATCTAGTTGTGTTGCGGTTTTCTATCATCCAGATGATAAACGCTATCAAAGATATAAAGATAAAAAAGCTGTAGTTCCTCTTTTTAATTTTAAGGTTCCAATAATGCCCGATAAAAGGGCAGACCCAAGCAAGGGTACAGGAATAGTAATGTGTTGTGATTTTGGGGATCTTACTGATGTAGAATGGTATTTAATTTATAGACTACCATTGAGGATTTCAATAACAAGAGAGGGTAAAATGAATGAAAGAACTGGCAAATATAAAGGACTGACTATAAATGAAGCAAGACAAGCTATAATACAAGATTTGAAAGATGCTAATTTACTAGTAAAACAAAAACAAATAACGCATATTATTAATGTACATGAAAGATGCGAAACACCTATAGAATTTATGGTTACGAAGCAATGGTTTATAAAATATCTTGACTTAAAGAAAAAATTTTTAGGGGCTGGAAAAAAATTAAATTGGCATCCAAAATATATGAGGATAAGATACGATAATTGGGTTGAAGGCTTACAATGGGACTGGTGTATTTCAAGACAGAGGTATTACGGAATTCCGTTCCCAGTCTGGTATTGTAAAAAATGTGGTTCTGTAACCTTGGCAGAAGACAAGGATTTGCCAGTTGACCCACTAGAAGATAGCCCAAAAAAACCTTGTAAATGTGGAAGCAAAGATTTTGAACCAGAAAAAGATGTCTTAGATACTTGGGCAACTTCTTCTTTGACACCAATGATCCCAACAAAATGGAGGGGGGATAAAAAGTATTTTAATAGACTTTTTCCGATGTCTTTGCGTTCAAATGGTCATGACATCATCACTTTCTGGTTATTTAATACAGTTGTCAAAAGTTTGTTGCATGAAAATAAACTTCCATGGAAAGATGTAATGATAAATGGCTTTGTTCTAGATCCTAAAGGAAGAAAAATGAGTAAAAGTAAGGGTAATGTGGTCAAGCCATTAGAAGTTTTGGAAAAATACGGGGCAGATTGTTTAAGATTCTGGGCAGCTAGTACAAAACTAGGAGAAGATGTTCCTTACAAAGAAAAAGAGCTGGTAAGTGGTAGAAGAATGATTACTAAGCTGTGGAATGCTGCAAGATTCTCAACCTTTCATTTTAAAAATTATAACCTTAAAAAACCAAAAAATTTGGAATTAGTAGATAAATGGATCTTATCAAAACTCCAAAATTTAATTAAAAAATCAACAAATTCATTTAATAGGTATGAATATTCTGTGACAAAATCGGAAACAGAGCAGTTTTTCTGGCATGATTTTTGCGATAACTATCTCGAGATTGTGAAAGACAGGCTTTACAACAAAAAAAGGAAAAAAGAGGAGAAAGAATCTGCTCGATACACTCTTTACAGCTCACTTCTAACAATTTTGAAACTTTTTGCTCCTATCATGCCACATATCACAGAAGAAATTTATCAAGAAATGCCAGGAAAAAAGGAAAAGAGCATTCATATTAGCAAATTTCCAGAGGTTAATAAAAAACTGTATGACAAGAAAGCAGAGAAAATTGGTAATGTCTTTGTAGAGATCTTGAGCAAGGTTAGAAAAGAAAGAGCATCAAAACAAAAATCTCTCAAAGCTGAGATAATCTTGACCTTAGAAAAAAATAAGTTAAAAGTTTTGGAACCAGTTTTAGAAGATTTGAAAGCTGTTACTCAGGCAAGAGAAATAAAAGAAGGGAATTTCTCTGTAAAATTTCTTTGACAAGTTCTAAATAAATTTAAATATACTCCTATTTTTATTATAATATTAATATAAAATCCTGTAAAATGTAAAATGGAAGAAAAAGAAAAATTAAGGCTGAGAAAGTTTATCGATGAGCTGAAAGTCTGTAAGGGTAGGCATACAGAACTAATAAGTGTTTATGTGCCTGCAGGTTATAACCTTAGCAGTATAGCAAAGCAACTCGAACAAGAAAAAAGTACTGCCAAGAATATAAAGAGCACTGCAACAAGAAAAAATGTTATGGATGCTTTGGAAAAGTTAACAAAGCATCTCAAGCTGTATAAAAAAACTCCTGCTAATGGTCTAGCATTGTTTTGTGGAAATATAAGTAAAAAAGAAGGTCAAGTTCAGATGGAGTTATTGGCAATAGAACCACCACAGTCCATGAAAACAAAACTTTATAGATGTGACCAGGAATTTCTCCTAGATCCTTTAGTAGAAATGCTCGCTGTAAGCAAGATTTATGGTTTGCTTGTTATCGAGAAGAAAGAAGCAACTATTGGCTTGCTTGAGGGCAAGAGCATCAAAGTGCTTCAACACATGACAAGTGGCGTGCCGGGAAAAACTGAGAAAGGAGGCCAATGTTTAGCTTCTGATAGCCTAATTATGAAAAGTGATGGAGAGATTATAGAAATCAGAAATGCAAAAAATCCCCAACAGATCAGGAGTATAGACTTTAGTAATTATGGGACTAACGATTCTCCCATACTGGATAAATGGGAAAGCAAGAAACAAGTCCTAAAAATAAGAACAAAGAATCCTTGCTTTGAGATAGAAGCGAGCAATGATCATTTATTTTTTCTAAAAGATGGGGAGGAAAAAGTTGCTGAAGAACTAAAAGTGGGAGACTATCTACTATTTCCAGAAAAAATAAGAGTGGATGGAAAGAAACAAAAGTTGAAAATAGTAAAAAAATATGCGCCCAATAAAAAAGGGAGAGACTTTTTCAAAAGAATTAGGGAAAGAAAAATGTTGCAACGAGAACTTGCTAAAGAGCTAGGATTTAGCCAAACTATGATTTCCAAATTTGAAATTAGTGAGGTGGGTATGGATAAAGAAAAAATCAGAAAAGCTTGTGGAATCTTGGGCATAAATTATAAGGAGTTTATGTCAAAATATGGCATATTGACTAGCATTATAAAACAAGAAAAACTAACAGGAGGGATAGCAAGAATTTTGGGTTATTTTATGGGAGATGGAAATTACGAAAAAAATAGAATTTGCTTTTCAGAAGCAAATAAAAAAATTGTAAATTTTTATACTCAACTAATACAAAAGATATTTGGATTGAAACCAGCTGTTAGGTTCAGAGAAAAAAAGAATTATTATGAAATAAGAGTACATAGCAAGGACCTAGTTGAGTTTATGAAATCAAATTTCCCAGAACTAAAAGGGGCCAGAAATTCTGAGATACCAAGAAAAATTTTAAGATCTGAGGATAAAGTTTTGTCAGCTTTTTTGTCTGGTTTTTTTGATGCTAAGGGTTATGTTTCCACAAGAATCGGTCTTGGGATAAGTAATAAAAAACTAGCAAAACAATTGCAGTTGTGTTTACTAAGGTTGTGGATTATCTCTTCTTTTGTTGATTATAGCAATAAAAGAAATCCGTATAGCAAAAATCATAGATACACGACAGAAATTTTTGATAAGAAGTCCTTACAATTATTTCTAGAAAAGATTGGTTTTATCAAAAACGCAAAAATAAAGGGGTTAATCAAGAAAAAATCATTTACAGATTATACAAGGCAGGTTTTAGTTGATGGAGGAGAAATAAAAAAATTGTTTTCTAATCATGGAGAGATAAATGCTAGTGAAAGATTTGGGATTTCTAGTTTTTTGAACAATAGGAGGATGATAAGCAAGGGGGTCTTCAAAAGGGGTATTGTGAACAATATAAAAAATAATGAATTAAAAGAAAAATTAATAAAGATTATGAAAAGAGAAGTTATTCCTGTTAAGATTAATAGCATAGCCCCTATCGGAAGAAAAGAAACTGTAGATATTAGTGTAAAAAATCAAAACTTCATTGCAAATGGTCTTGTTGTGCATAATTCAGCTGCACGCTTTGCAAGAATAAGGGAAAATCTTGCAAAACAATTTTATAAAAGAATAGCAGAAATTCTCAAAAGGGAATTTTTTGATATGCCCAAGCTCAAAGGAATTTTGATAGGTGGGCCAGGGCCTACAAAAGAAGATTTTTTGAAAGAAAGTGATTTGGTTACTCAGCTAAGAGAAAAAATTCTGGCAGTAAAAGATATAGGTTATGCTGATGAGCACGGTCTTGACTTGCTTGTTGAAGCATCAGGAGATGTTCTTGCAAAAGAAGAGATAACAGAAGAAAAAAACCTGCTTGAGAAATTTTTTATTTTGTTAGCATCTAAACCAGAAAAAGTTTGTTATGGTATCCAGAAGACAAAAAAAGCTTTGGAGTATGGCGCTGCTGAAAAAGTGCTGGTCTCGACAACACTAAAAGAAAAAGTTATAAAAGAGCTAGAAGAAAAAGCAAAAAATATTGGCGCTGAAATGACCCTTATCTCAATAGAAACAGAAGAAGGCGTACAATTCAGAAGCCTTAGTGGTGTGGGAGCTTTCCTGAGATTTTCTCTTGGAGAATAAAAATGCTAGAGCAAGAAAAAAAAGGAGAAGTAAAAGAAAGAGAAGAAAGCAAGGAAGAAATTAAGGAAATAAAAGAAGCAGAAAAAGAAAAATGGGAAAAGAAAGAAGAAGGCAAAGAAATAAAGGAAGAGCCTATTACTGAAGAAGCAAAAGAGGAAAAACTTCTTGAAAAAATTGAGGCAATTTTGTTTATTGCTGGAAGATTTCTTTCTATTGAAGAGCTTGTCATGTATACAAACATAAATCCCCTTACGCTCAAGGAGCTAATAGAAAAACTAAAGGAGAGATACATGAAAGGAGTCGTGATTACAGAAAAAAATGGAAAATACAAAATGGATGTCAAAAAACAGCACGCATATCTCACACATAAGTTAGCAGGAGGCTCAGCTGAATTTACAAAAGCTGAGCAAGAAACTCTTGCGATTATAGCATATAAACAACCAATTACACAAGCTCTTGTAGTCAAGATTAGGGGAAATAAAGCTTATGAACATGTAAAACACTTTTTACAAACTGGCCTTATCAAGGCAAAAAAGCAAGGCCATACATTGCTTTTGCAGCTTTCTGAACAGTTTTATGATTATTTTGGTCTGAAGCAAGAGAAAAAATAAATTTGTTAGCAAAATTTATAAACATAAAAACTCTCGATAAGATATGGACCCGTAGCTCAGTTTGGCAGAGCACTGGACTTTTAATCCAGGTGTCGCGAGTTCAAATCTCGTCGGGTCCATCCATCTAAATCTATCTAAAAAGTATAAGGCTTTCTTTAGAGATGGCTAGTCTTGGCTAATCTTAGTTGTGGTATTGTCTGCTTAGATTTATTGAGATTATCTTTTTTACCGAAAGGACATTATTTCTGGATAAGACAATAGATACAAAAAAAGAAATCTTTATATACCAAAATATATTATTTGGATTATGGGAGAAATAGAGGAAGAGAGAGAAGAACTAGGGGAAAAAAGAGAAGAAATAGGAGTTTTGGAGAGAGCAGGACTCAACAAGAACGAGGCAAGAGTTTATCTCGCCTTACTTGAAATAGGGGAAAGTACTGCTTGGAATATAGCAAAAAAAAGCAAGGTGCATAGAACAAATGTTTATGATGCTCTCGAAGGCTTAATAAAAAAAGGACTGGTAGCTCATATTATAAAGGAAAAAACAAAATTTTTCAAGGCATCTTCTCCTTTGAATTTGCTGAATATAGAAAGAGAAAGAGAACTTGCTATCAAAAAGATAATACCTCTTCTCTTGGCAAGACAAAGAATAAAAGAAGAAAAACAAGAGGTATATATTCATGAAGGGGTAAGGGCATTTATACAGATACTTTACCACTTTTTGGATTATAAAGAACCTATTCTGGTTTATGGTGCACCAAAAGAAGCTTATGAAATCTTGAAACCAAAAATAACCCATTTTCATAAAGAAAGAATAAAAAGAAAGATAGTTATGAAGCATATTTATAATTTTGATGCTACAGAAAGAATAAAACAATTAAAGAAGATGATGTATACTCCAGTAAGACGAATGCCAGAATTGTACAATTCTCAAGTATCAACAAATATTTGCGGAGAGGAAGTTGCGTTTGTTTTTTTTGGCTCTTCAATGAAAACTGTTTGGATAAAAGATAAAGAAATTGCAAATGCCTACAAAAAATACTTTGAGCTTTTGTGGAAGAATGCTCGTTAGTTGGAACTTATTTTTGGTAGCTCATTCATAGTCCCGGTTCCTACGAAAAAAGGATATTTTTTCTGGACTCCCTCTTCAATAACAATTTCAGTTCCTGTGTAAGGACAGATTTCTGTTACTTTCATGCGTGCAGGTTTAACAAGAACTTTCTTTTCTTTTTTGTTAGAATAATGATCTACTTGATTTTTGGCTCCACTTGGTCCTTCTGTTAATAATTTGCCCAATATCGTTGGAGAACCAAGTACACTAAGTAGAGTTCCTTGTGCAGGTTTTGAAGTTGTCTTAGTTTCATAAACTGCGTCAAATCCGTCAATCCTCCAATATCTATAATTTTTAATTCTTTCAATTAGACTATCTTTTTTATCTTCTGATTCAAAGCTGTCTTGCTCGATAGAGCTTACCAAGTTTTTGATGTCCTTGATAGCACCATCACATCGTCCATATTCAATATCATATTTTATTTCATCAAAAAGTTTCGTGTATCTTGATTCTTTTTCTTTATCTAGCTCTATAGGAACTATTGGTTCTTTAACTTTTTTAACGTCTTCCTTTCCATAGAAAATTTCTGGTTTTTTTGCTTTTTCTTCAGTTTTCTTAGAAACAGTAGGAATAGTTACAATTTGTTCTTTTTCAGGCTTTTTGTAAATTGGTTTTGTTGATGGTATGGTAGGTTTTGCTTCTCTAGTTTCATATTCTTTCTTAACTATAGGTTTTTTTGGCTCTTCAATAAGTAAAGAAGGCGAAGGGGATACAGCACTATATTTTTTATTTGTATACAATTTATAGCCAAAACCAATTAGTATAGCAGTTGTCAAAGCCAAACCAACACCCCCTCTAAGCCATATTCCTAGTTCTCTTTTTGTTGATTTTGGTTTGTAAACTTCTTCTGGTTTCTTATAAGGAATAGTCTTGTGTGCTTCTTTCCTGGCTTCTCCTTCTTCCTTTTCAAATTTAACCTTTTCAAATTCAAGGATTTCTTCCAGCTGTTTTTCAAGATATTCTGCCATATTCTAGAGTAACATAAATTTCATTATTATTAATTTATTAATACTATTGCAAGAAATCTACATGGCTTTAGTCCTATATAAAAATTTCGGTTCTCGTCAAGGAAGTCTCGGCTTTAGTTCCGATGATGTCACTTTCTGCTACTAGGTCATATTGACAAGATGCTACTAGGTCATATTGACAAGA
>CAZSMI010000003.1:10545-16767 GCA_964607815.1 Candidatus Woesearchaeota archaeon
TGCTACTAGGTCATATTGACAAGATGCTACTAGGTCATATTGACAAGAGAAACTTATTTAAATTTGATATTGACTTTACACCTATGAAAGAAAATATAAAACCAGAAAAAACAAGGCTTGAAAAAGTACTAATAAAGTCATGCGAGAACTTGCCTTTGAATATTACTTTATTCGAAGAAAATGGTAAATGCAAAAAGCCAAATTCTATATGCAAATATTGTGTAGAAAAACAATTATATATAGAAGAGCCAGTCTATTTTTGTCACAAGAAAACTTATACTTACAAGAAAAATCTCTTACCCATTTAAAAGTTCTCTCTTAAAAGGTTTTGTTACAAAGTATGTTTTTAATGACATGTTATGCAAAATAACCTATAGAAAACAACTGATAAAGCATAAGCAAGATATTAAAAATAAAAAACTTGTTTTTTTATGCTAATAAAATGCTAATAAAAGGTCTACAAAAAATAACCATGCTAGATTATCCTGGAAAGATAGCATGCACTATTTTTGTTTTTGGCTGCAATTTTCGTTGCCCCTATTGTCATAACGAGGAGCTTGTTCTTGCTGAAGAAGCAAAAAAGTTGAAGACTTATAGTGAGAAAGAAGTCTTAAATTTTCTGAAAAAAAGAAAAAAATTTCTAGAAGGAACTTGCATAACTGGAGGTGAGCCAACTCTTTATCCAGAACTATTAGATTTTATAAAAAAAATAAAAAAATTGGGCTATCTTATCAAGCTAGACACAAATGGAACAAATCCCGCCATGCTAAAAAAACTGCTGAGGGGAAAACTAGTTGATTATGTTGCGATGGACTTCAAGGCACCTTTTGAAAAATATGAGCAGATTGTTAATGCAAAAGTTGATCTTGATAAGATAAAAGAGTCAATAGATATCATAAAAAAATTTCCTGATTATGAGTTTAGGATAACAATTGTTCCTGAACAGCTAGAGAAAAAAGATCTGCTTGAAATAGCAAAATTTCTCAAGGAGAAAAAAGCAAACAAGGCTTTTTATTTGCAACAATTCAGAAACGATAAATGTCTTGACAAGGAATTCGAAAAAAAATCAAATTTTCCTCTAGAGAAGCTGAAAGAGTACAAAAAAGTTCTTGAGCCTTATTTTCAGGGTGTAGAAATAAGAACAGAAATATATTAATATGTCCAAAATTATCCTTATTAATTAATATTAATTAATAAAAGGGGGTGGAATAAAAAATGAAAGTTACAATTGACAAGAGCAAATGTATAGGATGCGGAGCTTGTCAGGCAGTATGCCCAGCTGTTTTTGAAATCAAAGAGGGAAAGGCAATAGTAAAAGGAAAAATAGAAGGCAAGAAAAAAGAAAAAGAAGTAAAAGAAGCTGCTGATAGCTGCCCTGTGCAGGCTATAAAAATCAGTTAAGACAATTAAAAGGAAAATAATCAAGTAAAAAGAAAATAATCAAGTTATGTATGTTTTTCATAAAGGGTTTCTATGAAAGCTTCTATCCTTGTTGTCATACCTGTCTTGGCTGTATGTTCATCAAAGGACAAAGAGAGTATTGGTTTTTTGAACTTTTCACTTACTCTTGGTAATATTTCTCTTGCTGATTGTTCTGGCATACATGTAAAAGGATAAACCTGTATTACTCCATCAAAACTATTTTCACTGAATTCAACTGCATGGCCTACTGTATGGCCTGCATGAGCTCCTAAATCATATCTAATGAATTCCCTTCCATGATTAATTATTCTTCTTTGTTGCCATGGGAATACAGCATCTTTTATCATGCTGCTTAAACATAATGGTCTAATAACTTCAACACCCAATTCAGCAAGCTGTTTTTCAAGACCTAGATTAACAAAAGGCTCCATAACAACATATAATTCGCCAACAATCCCAACTTTCAATGGCTGTCTTGTTTCGTCTATATCTATATTATCTAATTCTTCATGAGAATTTTTTCTTACTCTTTTTACATCTTTTATTGATCGTGCTTTATCTAATGATTCTAGGCTTTTTTCAAAAATGGCATCTGCAGAGCCTTTTTCAAGTTCATACGCCCTTAATTTCCTTACCCTATGTTCTAGTGAATCTATTGTACTAACTTTTTTCAGTGCTAAAATTGATGAGTATATTCTTTGTTTTGAAGAAGTTTTTGGATTTAACTTTTTTAGTGCTTTGAAATAATTAAACCGAGCGCCTCTTTCAAATAACTTTACTAGTTTAATATTTTCATATTTCTTATGTAATATTGCTTCATGGGCTTCACCATAAATACCATATCTGCACGCTTCTGCCCTTCCTGCTTGTAATACTGTATCTGCCCCTTTTTCTATGGCTTCTATATAATTACCTAAATTAATCTTGAATGGCAAACAAGCTGATTCTGGAGAATATTTTACCCCAAGCCCTAATGTTCTTTTAGTAATTTTTGGTGGCACTATAACCTCGCAGTCCAGATGTTCAACTAAACTTTTGAAAGCTATCCAATAATTACCCATATGCGGAAAACTGACTTTAATTTTTACCACCTCCCTGATTTTTATCAATTATCATTTCTGTAAATGCTTCTATCCTTGTTTCCAAACCAGCATCAGCTGTAAGTGCATCTATAATAAGGGTCATCATTGGCGGAGCTTTTCCTTTGAGTTTATTTTCAAGTTTAATTCTTGTTATAGACTCAGTTAAAGATTCTGGCCCACAAGGAAAAGATAGAAAAAAGACTATACCATTTATATAATCCTGTTTTGCATAGTAGCCGCATGCCCCCATTATCCTTTTACTAAGTGTCCAGTATATTCCTTCTGATATTTCACGTACTTCCTTATTTGTTATCTCTTCTGGTAACATATCTGGTGTAACTACTGAAAATTTTTGAGCTTCTAATTTTTTGATTATATTCATATTAACATAAGAATCATAGAGATTATACGGATGTCCTATCAAAGCTACTGTATATGGATGTAATGGTTTTTCTTTCAGGGGTTTATTTTCAAGAAGCCTTGTTATATTTTCGGGATCTTGTATTTTTTGTGCTGCCCGATTAAAATTTTTTTGAGCTTCCAAGGCTTTTTTATATGCCAATTTAATATTTTTTGATTTTGGAGCAATTCTTTTTCCCAATTCATAAAAAGATTTTTTTAATGACACAGAATTTGCATCAAAATTTGTATCAATTATTTTTTTTGCTAAACCTGGTACAGTGTTTTTTATAGTATCTGGTAAACCCAAGAATTTGGCACACATATATTCAGACTTTTTAGAAGATGCTATTCTCGGTATGAATATATAATCTACCTTGTCTCTTAATTCAATAACATGGCCCCTATGAACTTTGAATGGCAGACATGCTTCATCAATAGTATATTTACTACCTTTTTCAATTGTTTTTTTTGTTGTTGGATTTGATACTACTATCTCTATACCAGTATCAAGTGTCTCAAAAAATGTTTTCCACAATGGAAAAAATTCATAATATAATAACGCTCTTGGAATGCCTATCTTCATTTTATAGATTATAATTACCGCATCTACTGCCCCACCTTGCAGCAAGTTTTCTTTCTATTTTGAATTCTGTTAGTTCACAATGATTGTCACACTTCTCACACTCATAAGAATTTGTTATGAGATCTAAATTTACTAACCGGAACCCCCTAAATTTCGTTTCTCCATTGGTGTTTTTTTTAGCCAAAATTGCAGCACCTATAGCTCCCATAACATTATAATATTCGGGAACTATTACTTCAGTTCTTAGTTCTTCTTCAAGTGCCTTCTTTACTCCTTTATTTGCTGCAACTCCTCCCTGAAACATTATTGGTGGCCTAATTTCTTTGCCTTTAGCTACATTACTAATGTAGTTTCTTACTATTGCTCTGCACAAACCATATATTATATCTTCTTTTTTATGACCTATTTGTTGTTTATGAATCATGTCAGACTCCGCAAAAACAGTGCATCTGCCTGCTATATTTACTGGTAATTTATATTGTAATGCCAAACATCCAAATTCTTCTATTGGTATTTTTAATCTATTTGCTTGATGGTCAAGAAAAGCACCGCAACCTGCAGCACAGATACTATTCATAGCATAATCAACTACCACATTTTTTCCATCATACTTTCTCAGAATTATTATTTTAGAATCCTGACCGCCAATTTCTAAGATAGTTTTGATGTCTGGAACAAAATATTTTGACGCACTAGCATGTGCTGTTATTTCTGTTTTAACTATATCTGCACCAGCCACAAATTTTGCTAGTTTTCTTCCAGAACCAGTTGTTCCTACCCCCCTTATTTGCACTTTTTTTTCTAGTTCACTTAATTCTGCTACTCCTTTTTTTATTGCTTCAATAGGATTTCCGTCTGTTCTTAAATATACTGTTTTGAGGATGTTATATTCATCATCTTCTATAGCTTCTATTACAGCTAGATTTGTAGAAATAGAACCAACATCTATACCGAGATAAGCTTTTATCTTTTCCTTGGTCTTATCTACCTGATTACTACCATTCGCTAGACTACTCTCTCTATCTAAACATAAGTCTTTTACCTCTTTTTTAACTAATGTGCCCAAACCTGCCATTTCTTATTAGGAATAAAAGATAAAGGTATATAAATCTTCTCTAAAATAGAAAGGTTTATAAAGACATATGAATAAATTTTCATATGAAAATCCATGCATACCATTATTTTTTTAAGAAACTTGCTAATCCCCTAAGAATAAATATTATTTCTTCTCTTGCCAAAAAGCCAAAAATGGTTAATGAATTGGCTATAGAGTTGAGAACAGAACAGAGTAAATTATCCCACGCCTTGAAAGAGCTATCGTCTTGTTATATTGTTGAAGCAAAAAGAAAAGGCAAGAAAAAGATATATAAATTAAGTAAAACAATCTTGCCAATTTTGAAGCTCATTGACAAACACAGCAAAAAATATTGCAAGTTTTGCATGTATAGAAAATAGTATACATAAAAAATGAAAGTTTATCTGGACAATGCTGCAACAACAAAAATGGATGAAAATGTAGTTAGTGCTATGCTTCCTTATTTTCAGGAAAAATATGGAAATGCTTCTTCTTTACATCAGCTTGGCCAAGAAGCTTCAATGGCCCTAGAAGAATCTCGCAATGTTATTGCAAAGTCGATAAATGCAAAAGCTGATAATATTATATTTACTTCTGGAGGCACAGAAAGTAATAATCTGGCCTTGAAAGGGCTTGCTTTTGCGCAAGGAAAAAAAACAGGAAAAAATCATATAATAACAACAAAAATAGAGCATGATTGCGTACTTAATGCCTCCAAATTCCTACAACAACAAGGATTTTCTGTAACCTATCTCGATGTTGATAAAGACGGCTTTATCCTAGCTGAAGAACTAAAAAAAGCTATTAATGAGAAAACATTTTTAGTTTCAATAATCCATGCAAATAATGAAATAGGTGTTGTACAGGATTTAGGAGAAATAGCAAAAATCTGTAAAGAGAAAAATGTGCTTTTCCATACTGATGCATGCCAGAGCTATACAAAAGTTCCTATAAATGTTAAGAAACAACAACTTGATCTTGTAACTCTCAATGCTCACAAGATTCATGGTCCTAAAGGTATAGGAGTCTTGTATGTAAGAGAAGGTATTTCATTAACTCCTTTGCTTCATGGTGGAGGCCATGAATTTGGCCTGAGAAGTGGAACTGAAAATATTCCTAGTATTATAGGATTTGCAACTGCTGTAAAAAATGCAAAAAATAGTTATATAAGAAAAATGACAAAACTAAGAGATAAACTTGTTGAAGGAATTTTGAAAATTCCAAAAACAAGAGTAAATGGCTTTTACAAAAGAGGAGACAATAAAAAAAGATTATGCAATAATGTAAATGTCTCATTTTTTGGTATAGAAGGAGAAGCTATGGGTGGTTATCTTGATGCAAAAGGAATTTGCACTTCTACAGGAAGTGCATGTTCTTCTCGCACTCTTGAACCCTCACATGTACTAAAAGCAATAGGCTTGAGTGATGTGGAGGTACATAGCTCTCTCCGCTTTAGTCTAAGCAAGTACACAACAAAAGAGGAAATTGATTATGTTTTACAAGTATTACCAAAACTTGTAGAAAAGCTAAGAAAAATAAGTCCCATAAAATAAAGATAAGATAAAAAAATGGTTAGAAAATATTCGCACCAGCTAACTACTGGAATTTCTTTTGGTCTGACTACTGCAGTAATTACCTCTTTGGGAATGATTGTTGGT
>CAZSMI010000003.1:16867-24672 GCA_964607815.1 Candidatus Woesearchaeota archaeon
ATTTGTTATTATAATTTCTTATTGGGTTGGTACTCTGATAAGAATATGGTTTGGATAAAATGTACAAATTAGTTTATATAACTGCTAGCAAAAAGGAAGCAAGGAAGATAGGCAAAACTCTTGTAGAAGAAAAATTAGTAGCTTGCACAAATATTTTTCCTATAAAATCAATTTATAGGTGGAAGGGAAAAGTTCATGAAGAAGATGAAATAGCCATGTTTGCAAAGACAAAAGCTAGTCTGCTTAGAAAAGTTATAAAAAGGACAAAAGAACTGCATTCTTATGAGTGCCCTTGTATAATCTCTATACCAATAGAAAAAGGCTATAAAAAATTTTTGAGCTGGATAGGAAAATCAACAAAATGAAAGCAAAGAAGAAGTCTGAAGGTGCTGGCAAGAAAAGAAAGATAACAGCAAAAATGACTTTTGCCGAGATAGTACAAAAATATCCAGAAGCTGTGAAAATTCTTTCTGAAAAAGGCATGTCTTGTATAGGCTGTCCTATGGCAATGCAAGAAACCTTGCAAGAAGGAGCCGCCATGCACGGCATTAACATCAAAAAGCTTCTTGCTGAGCTTAACAAAGTTGTAAATAAAACTGTAAAAAAGAAAAAGTGAAAAATGTTCAAGTATAGTAAGCAAGTAATAAGACATTTTACACATCCAAAAAATGTTGGTGTTATCAAAAATGCTTCTGGAACAGGAAAAGTCACAAGCCATGTATGTGGTGATTACATGTTTTTGTATATAAAAGTTAAGAACGGCAAGATAGCAAAAATAACAGATGCAAAATTCAAAACTTATGGATGTGCTGCTTCTATTGCTTGCTCTTCTGTGCTCACAGAACTTGTGAAAAACAAAACTCTGGCAGAAGCAAAAAAAATAACAAAAAAGCAGATTATCAAAAAGTTGAAAGGCCTGCCTGCACTAAAAATACATTGTGCAGACATGGCAATAGATGCATTACATTCTGCAATTGCTAATTACAAAAAACAAGAAAAAAATACCAGAAGAAAAAAGAAAAGATGAATCTCCTCGGGCTAAAGCCCGAGGTATCAATAAGTAAAAAATATTAAATATAAAAAGTAATTCGCTAAGAAAGTTAAGATTATTATCACTTTTAAAAATGGAGGATCGTAGCTCCTCACTCGGCTTGAAAGCCAAGGTATCCGCCACGATTTGTTTGTAATGAAAAAAATAAAATTTTTGAAAGAAAGAACTGAGATGCAGCCTTGCGCTATTGGATTGCAAGGCAAATGCTGTAAAAATTGTTTGATGGGTCCTTGTAGATTCATTCATCCAGAAGACAAAGGAGTTTGCGGAGCAGATATTGATGTGATCACTTCCAAAAACATCTTGAGATTTGTTGCTGGAGGTGCATCAGCACACATAGGACATGCTTACGAAATCCTGAAATTTTTCAAGAGAAAATATCCTCTTGGTTATATCGAGAAAAAAGCTCCTCCTTATCTCATAAAACTCTGGAAAAAACTTGAGATAATGCCAAAAATTTATTTCGAACATTTCAAGGATATCAGTCAAGCATTGCATATGTCAACTATGGGAACATGTGCTGACTTTACAAAACTTTTAGGATGGGCGATGAAACTTGGTATAGAGGATGGTTATTATGGCGTGTATCTTGCTACAGAACTCGAAGACAAAGAGTTCGGCAAGCCAAAAATTCAGAAAGGAAAAATTAATCTGGGGGTTATAGAAAAAGATAAGGTAAATATTGCTGTTCACGGCCATGTTCCGCTATTTGCAGAAATTCTTGCCTCTGAATGCAAAAAGAAAGGAAATTCTGATATAAATCTTGTGGGTGTTTGTTGTACAGGAGCAAGCATACTTGCAAGACATGGCATACCCTTAGCAGCAAATTTTATTTTGCAAGAAGATGTTATTGCTACTGGCATGATAGATGTTATGGTTGTAGATACACAGTGTATAATGCCTTCTCTTGCTGACTTATGTGAATGCTTTCATACAAACTTGATAACAACAAACCCTTTTTGCAGATTTCCTAATGTTTTGCATATGCCTCTCAAAACAAAAAAACATTGTGTTGCTGTTGCAAAAAAAATAATAAAAATAGCAAGACAAAATAAAAAAGCAAGGAAAAAAATTAGTGAAATAAAAAAAGAGACAAAAGAGGTTATGATTGGTTTTTCACAATACAATCTTCCTCTTGACGAGTGGGCAAGAAAAATCAAAAACAAAGAAAAAAGAGGAATTATTGCAGTTATTGGTTGTGTAAATCCTCGTGTCTCTGATGACTGGATCAATGCTTATAAAAAGTTAAGCAAGGATTATATAATTCTTGCAACGGGTTGTATAGCATTTGAACTAGGCATAAGAGGCTTGTTAGATGGAAAAAGATTTTTCCATCTTGGCTCTTGTGTTAACAACGCAAGGGTTGCGGAAGTTTTCAGGATCATTGCAAAAAAGTTAGGAAAGAAAATAACTAAATTGCCTTTCTTCGCAAGTTGTCCAGCACCGATAACAGAAAAAAGCATAGCTATTGGTTTCTTTTTCGCTAGTATTGGAATTGATGTACATTTTGGATACCCTTTCTTGCTTTCTTCTGATAGCAAAATTGCTTACTGGTTCGAGAACTTGTTGAAAAAGGATTTTGAAAGCAGGATATTTCTTGAAACAAATCCTAAAAAATTATTAGAGGAAATTTATACAAAATAAAAATGGAAGAAGTCTCTCTTGAAAAAATTGACATAGTATTTGAAAAAACAAAGCCAGAAAGAGTTGTTTTGGTTACTTCTTCAGACAAAAAAAAGAAAAGACCAAACATTATCACTCTGGGCTGGTTTATGAGAACTTCCTTTTCTCCAGCGCTAGTTGCTATATCTGTTGGCCATACAAGATATTCTAATAAACTAATAAAAAGATGTAGAGAATTTGTTGTGGCCTTTCCTAACAACAAGATGAAAGATGCTGTGCTATATTGTGGAACACATTCTGGAAGAGATGTTGACAAATTCAAAGAAACTAAACTGAAACCAGCAAAAGGAAAAATAGTCAGGCCACCTTTAATAAAAGATTGTGTTGTAAATTTGGAGTGTAAACTTGTAAGAACAATTGAGACAGGAGACCATTCTCTTTTTGTTGGGAAAATCGTTGCAGCTCATATAAACAAAGGAAAAATTTTGCTCAATTTTGGAGATCTAGCATAAGCAATAAAAAAGCTTATTAAGCCCAAAATTTTAAAAAACAAATGGCAAAGAAAAAAGTCAAGAAAAAGAAAAAAAAGAAAAAGCCCTGTGTTTGTGTTTGTAAGTAGTTTCTTAGCAAGAACTAAGACAAGAACTCAGAAAACTAGCAAGAATTACTAGCTAAAGTTCCAAAAAATGGTAGTGAAAAGAAAAAAGAAAAAAGTCAAGAAAAACGAGAAGAAAAAAAGCAAGATAGAGATATGGCTCTTGTTTTCTTTAGTTGCATTGCTTGTTATAGGAGTAGTAGCTGCTTTTTTTATTAACAATAATAATATAAACAAGGTTGCAAGTGAAGAAACTCTTGCAAAATGTTTGACTGCTAAAGGTGTTGTGATGTATGGAAGCAAGTATTGTGGATGGTGTAATAAACAAAAAGAGTTGTTTGGGGAGGCTTTCCAATACATAAATTATGTTGAATGCACTACAAGCACTCTCTGTAGGGAGAAAGGTGTTAGTGGATATCCAACATGGGAAATTTCTAAAAAGTTATCTCCTGGCTACAAAAGCCTAGAAAAACTTGCAAGGCTTGCTGGTTGTAGGTATTCATAATAAGAGTTATACACAATCGTGCCCTCGCTCAGATAAAGCACACAACTTAATTTTTAGAATCAGAATCCATTCTAGACTCAAGATCGTCTGCAATACTACCAAGCGTGCCCACCTTTAAAAAAAGCTCGCCGACCTCGACTTCAGAATTGCTATTTAAGATACCTTTCTTTCACAAGAGAAAATGCCCATAAAGGCACAAGCAATATCTTCTTCTTGTTTACTATCTTTTTATCAAAAATATCTTTTGTCAAAATTATTGCTTTTTTCAACTTGAACTCAGAAAGAAATTTTAGCATAGAATTTATTTCTATTTTGCCATATTTTGCTTCTATCGGCATTATTTTCTTTCCTTTTTTTAGGATTATATCAACTTCATATTTATTTCTATAATAGTGCTTTGCATTTGTTTCTATTATTGCAAAATTTTCTGCAATTTTTTCTAAAAAGCTATCAGAATAAAAATTTTCAACTAAAGCAAATGAAATTGTAGTATTTGCTATATAAGCTTTTTTCATCTTTCTTGAAGAAATCAAAAAACCTTTTCTATAATTAGCTACGATCTTTATCAGCATGGCATATTGAAGATAAAAAAAGTAATCAATTATTGTTTTCTTGTTTTTTTTCAAGTTTCTGCTTAGGGCATCATAATTTATTATCATTCCTGGTTCTGTTGCTATCATTTCTATTAGCGTTTTTAGCAATTCATAATCTTTTATCCCAAATTCTTCCGGCAAATCCCTATAAATTACTCTTTCGATTACATTATTTTTTATATAATTTTTAATTTTTTCATCATCTTCCTCATCAATAATTTCAGGAAAACCGCCTTTTCTCAAGTAGTCATAGAACAAGGGCATTATATCTCTGGAAAAAAGTTCTAATTTCTTCTTGTCTATGTCAATATTTTTCCATTCTAAAAATTCTTTGAATGCTAATGGCTCTAACAAAAAATCAAAAATTCTTCCAGCAAGACTTTCTTTTGCCTTCTTGCTGATTTGCACAGAAGCAGAGCCAGAAATTATAAATTTTATGTTAGGATATAGATCATAGGAAATTTTTATTTTGTTTTGCCAATTCTTACATTTTTGTATTTCGTCAAGAAAAATATAAATTTTCTCATCTTGAATTTTTCTTTTCAAAACTTTTTCTTCATAAGTTTTTATTAGATCATCAAAATCTGCAATTTCTTCATCAAAAGAGAAATATACTATCTGCAAGCTTTTTGTTTTTTCATCAAGCAAATGCTGAATAAGTTGATATATCAGTGTTGTTTTTCCAACTCTTCTTAAACCAGTTATCAAAAGAATTTGCCTATTTTTTATATATTTTTGAATATCAAAAAATAAAGGCCTCTTGTGAGGCTTCAATGAACTTGTCTTTACCTTTTTTGTTGCCCACCATTCATTAAATTTAGCTAATTTCTCTATTTCCATATTAGTATACTATAATACGCTAATATTTAAATCTTTCGGTTATCGTATTATCTAAGATTAAAATATATTTTAGCTCGCCGACCTTGACTTCGGAATTGCTTCGCAATTCTCGACTTTTTCTTTCAGAAAAAAGGAAATCAAAGATTTCCCAAAATTGCTTACAACCCCTTTTATCTGCGAAACGTTAAATATTTAAATATCTGAATAATTTTTAGTCACATGAACAAAAAAAACAAAAAGAATAAAAGAAACAAAAGAATAGCTATTCTCTCTGGGATATGCATCCTTCTCATTTTAGTTATTGTTTTGGCTTTTTCTGGAAGAGAAGAACAATGCAACTTAGATTGTTTTGCAAAATGTGTTGCTAATGTGTCTACAATGTATACATCAACTGGTTGTTCTGCTTGCACATATCAACTTAGTTTATTTGAAGGATCTTACAAATTTCTTAACATAGTTAACTGTCGTGATAACCCACAAAAATGTGTAAATGATTATATAGAAAATTTTCCAACATGGATAATCAAAGATAAAAAATATGGGGTAATGTCCTTGAAAGAAATTGCTCAACTTACTGGATGCGAATTGCAAAAAACTATTTAGCTATAGCAATTTTGATTAAAATCAGTAAAATATGTTAATAGATGAAAAATTGAAAAATCACGGATAACTTTTTATTGTCTGACTACCAATTATTAAATACCCTTTAAATACCCTACCAGAAGATTATAAAAAATAAAAAATAAGGAGATAAAATGATACTAACTTTAGGAGCTGTAACTGCTGCTGCAGCAGTTGACTCAGTTAATCCTTGTGCTTTTGCAATTCTTATCATTCTGATGGCAAGTGTAATTGCAATTTCACACAGAAAACAAGCCTTGAAATGTGGCTTAACTTTTATTGCTACAGTATATGTTATGTATTTTCTTATTGGCATGGGTTTACTTTCAGCTATGCATTCAATGAAATTGTCTTTTGTATTTTATTATATTCTAGCTGCACTTGCTATTTTGCTTGGCTTGTTGAACATAAAAGATTATTTTGCTTATGGAAAAGGCATTTTACTTGAAGTTCCAAGAACATGGCGTCCAAGAATGAAGTTGCTGTTGAAAAGTGTAAAATCAGTATGGGGAGCTTTTGTCATAGCAGTTCTTGTTTCTTTTTTCCTTTTGCCTTGCACTTCTGGTCCCTATATTGTTATTCTTTCATTACTTACAAAAACAGAAACAATTATGAGGGGAATCTTGTGGCTTATTTACTATAATATTATATTCATCTTGCCCATGTTTGTTATTTTGTTTGCAGTTTATTTTGGTCTGCCACCAGAAAAAGTTGAAAGATGGAGACAAACCAGGTTAAGAAAATTGCATTTGATTGCAGGAATAATTTTGTTACTTTTAGGAGTTTTCCTTATTTTTGCTTTAAGGCTTGGATGGATATAAATCTTGAAAAATTTATAGAAGATAAAAAGAGAAAAAAATAAATTCATAAAGGAAGAAGCTCTTTCTACCTAAAAGGTTATCTTCTTAATGGCATAATTGGGGGTAGGGTTAAAGGGATTTTCTTTTCTCGCTATTTTTATCATTTCTTCTGAAATATCTATTCCCTTAATTTTTGCTCCTCTTCTTTTCAAAATTTTTGCATATATTCCTGTTCCGCATCCAATATCAAGAATCTTTTTATTTTTAACATTCCCAAGAAGTTTTAAAGTAGTAGGCATTTCTAACATTTCATTATAAAACCAACCTGCAGGATATTTTTTGGTTCTGTGATAATGGTAATCTCTTGCTATTATATTATATGTTTTTCTTGCCTCAGCTCTATAATTAATTTTTTCTTTTTTCATAAATTCATCAACAAAGAATTATATAAAAAACTATCTTTTTTTATATCTTTATAAACTTTTCAGAGAAAAATTAACTTTTGAAACACCTGTTTATTTTAGTAAACAACTTACAGAACTCTTATTTTATCCCTTGAGCATCTCTACCAATTGACATCTCTTACAAATTTGAGAAGAGAAGAATTCTCAATTCTTGATAGGTAGAGTTTATTTGTAAATATTTTTTCTATGGCTCACTTCAACCACAAAAATGATTAATCTTTCTTTTCTAATATCTAAAATAACCCTATGATCTCCGACCCTTAGGATATGATAAGGAGTTCCTTGTTTTCTCTTAATGAAATGAAAAGGTCTTATCCTTATTCTTTCGAGAACATTAATTATCCTTTTTTGTACAAATCTTTCTAATTTATATAACTGCTTCTCAGCTGTTTCTGAAAATTCAACAGAATACATTTCATACCCCTAATTTTTTTTTTACTTTTTCAAGAGGTGTTATTTTACCACTTCTTATTTCTTTTTCAGATTTTACTATGTTCCTTTTTGTTTGTTCGGAAAATTCCATTCTATCCTCTATCAAATCCCAAATAATATTTTCATAGCTCTCTTTGTCCTGCACTTTCATCATCCTAAGTTTTTCTAGTAGGTTCTTACTTACTTGTATCGTTGTCTCCATAATAAGTTATATAATTGCTATAGCTTTATAAAGATTTCGGTTTGCCTTTTTCTCGTTTAGATTTCCAACATCTCTACCA
>CAZSMI010000004.1:0-23298 GCA_964607815.1 Candidatus Woesearchaeota archaeon
AGGGCCAGCAATACAATATCCAAGAACATTGCCTGCTATCCTTGCAACTGCTCTTTTGGCAGGAATTCTCTTGGCCTGCTCAGCAAAATTTTCCTCTTTTGTATGATAGTATTTCCATGAAGGAAATCTGTGTAAAAGCCTTAGACAGTTAATTGCACCATCTTGAAAACTTGATAAAAAATCAACAACAACCTCAAGATTTTGTTTTTTCATTTGCAAAAGCCAGGAAAAATATTTTAATAATATTCTTAACAATCTACTGGTCTGACCTCTCTATACTTTCTTATCATATCACAAAATTCTTCTAGTTCTCTTTGTTTTTCAGGAACAATGTGGAGAGTTAAATAAGTGGTTAGATAAGGATTTTTAGGCTCGAAAAGAGGAAGTTTCTCGCATTCTTTTATTATTTTTTTAATTTCTTCTGTTTTTCCAATCATTTTCTGCTTTTTTTGGTTTTATTTTTGATTCAATAATTTTTTCTGTATCTATAATCCCTTATTACTAAACTTGCTGCTATTCCAGAAGCAACTGCACCGAGAGACATTCCAACCTTGCTTTTCAAATATACGCCATTGATATAGGTAGTTAGTCCGCCAAGAAGTAAGGCAGAATCTACAATCTTCTTGTTCTTTTTCAAACTGGTTTTAATGCCAACTAGTTTATCTTTCAAACTTTTCATTTTCTTGCTACTTTTCTTTTATTAAAGGGTGTGGTCTGTATTCTTCCGGATTACTTCAATATCCATCTTATGCATCTTACTAAACTCAATAATCTCTTTAGCTAAATCAACATCTAGTATAGTAAGGTTCCTTTTGTCTTCTGCTTGATATTTTTTTAATAAATACCTACCTAATTCCTGTATAGAAGCTTCGCTTCCCTCAATCTCTAAATAACAGTTATATGCGGGATTAAAATAAGTATATTTCATTTTTTCTTGCTGTTTTATTTTTGGTTTTTTTGAAGCACAAACTTTTCTATGCACAGTGATAGACCTTCATTATATGCTGGCTTTTTTTCAAATTTTTTATATCCTTCTAAAAGACTTCTTATTGCCTCCTTATTTGCTTCTATTACCTTTGGCTGTTTAATAAAAAGTTTTTTTACAAATTCAAGGCGTTCCTCATAATAATTCATATCTTTTTCTTCTGACATTTTTTCTTTTTGTTATCTTGTTTTAGATTTTATTTCAAATTTTTGACCTTTACTTACCATGCAAGATCAAAAAGTTTTCCTAGTGCAGAAGCAAAAAACTCGCTATTTATCCATACTCCAATATCTTGTTCTGCTTCTATCTCGTGAGGCATTATCATAAATAGAATCTCTTTTCCGTCAACAATACAAAATCTTGCATTCATTTGCATTTTTTTAATCTCAGTACCAATCTCTTTGCTCAATATTTTTAGTTCTTCCATTAATTTTCCTGCTTCTTTCTCTGCTGATTTTTCAGCAACTCCTACCTTGATTTTTACATTTTTTCTCTTTAGCCTTGAAAAAATTGTTTTGAGAAATTTGCTTTCTTTTGTTAAGGCTGCGATGCTGCCTACCAAAATAACTTCTTTTTCTGCTCTCCCTACAAGATCTTTCAAATGCAAATTTATTATGTTACGGCCTTTGATTGCTCCACTCAAGTCTGTTGCTTTTATTGGCTGTATACCCTGTTTATGCAAAAGCTCTATTTCCTTGTATTCAGCAGTACCTTTAACATTAGAGAGCAGTTCCCTTCTTTCCTCTGCATTATTCATAATGTTCCTTTTTAGCTTTTCTATTATCAATTCCGGTTTTACTGCAATATACTTTACAGGCTTTCCAAGTCTTGCTATAGCAAAGCCTTGTTTTTCTAAGGACTCAAGAACATCATAAGTTCTGCTTCTTGGTACTCCAGAAATTGTTGCTATTTCACCAGCAGCGCTTACTCCTTTGCCTAGTAAAGCAAGCCATACTTTTGTCTCGTAAATATTAAGACCAAAATAGTCCTTTATCTTCTTTACAAGCTCACTTTTTATTATCATTTTCTTATTTTTTATTTTCCTCTTTGAATTTGAGAGCATAGCCCTTTTCACCAAGGCTAATTTCTTTTTCGCCTTCCAAAACTGTTCTATCTACTTTTATCCCATTAACATACATGCCATTTTTGCTGAAGTTGTCAAAAATAACATATCTTTCAAGTCCTTCATTGTACGCTATAATAGCATGACTTCTCGAGACTATATTTACTACTTTAGGAGTTATTATTTCATTATACTTACTTCTTCCTATTCTTATTACCTTTTCTTCATCTAACTGGAATTCTTTTCCAGTTATCTTATCTGTTAAAGTTGTTTTTTTCATTTTTTATCTCCTAGACTGTTTTATATCTTTTTGTTGATCGTTGGACTTATCGAATTTATGAAGCATACACTCGTAATGTGTTGCTTCTTGTTTTTCTCCTTCTGGGCATCTAGTTGTATAAAGCATTTGTTCGATTATTTTGCAGTATTCGCCTGCGCATGATGGCTTTTCATTTGGTATAAAACAATAAAATTTGTTATCCTTTTTATTATTAGGATCGTGGATAGCCCATATTCCCTCCTTTCTATTTACTGACCTTTTTCTGCATTCTCTTGCTTTTTCCTCTGAATTTTTCATTTTTTTCCTCCAATTAGTTTTTCAAGTTCTCCTTTTTCTTTATCAGAAAAGCCATCATACACAACCTTTGTTGGATGTTCATATTTTTTTTGTTTCAATTCTTCCACCAATGTTCGATAATCTAAAATAGGCATAACTGATGCACTGGTTCCTTCTTTTATTGCAATTGAATAAGGAAAGTTGTAGCCCTCTCCCTGTCTTTTGCTAATCTCTAGTATTTTTTCTTTCATTTTTTATCTCCTTGAGCATAGCTCTCAGCTGGCCAAAACTCTACTCTGGAATATTTTTCTTCGTATACTTTCATCAAATAGTTCTTTTCCTCTTTATCTGAAAATTTGAAAGTGATGTTAAAATCCGCATCTATTTTTTTGACATCAACGCTTTCTATCTTATCTCTCTCTTTTATTTGTTCCGCTTCTATCAAGCTCTTTTCTAGCTTTTTTTTGGTCCCCTCTGTCGGCATGCCATTAATCAACTGCTCTAGCTGTCTTTTTTCTTCCAAAATAATGTAATTTATCATTTCCGCCATTTTTTCAGTGCCTCCAAGTTCTATATTTTTTCTGCACACCTTTTAGATATGCCCTCAAATCATCTAATGGGGCATAAAAAAAATCGCCAATTAAAGCTTTTTTTGCCTTTTCTGTGTTCTGATATGTTTTTGGCTTTATCTCGCTCTCGATTGTTTTTTTTGATGTGTTTGTGCCGCATCCACCAAAAAAGCCCAAAGAGCCCCACAAACTTGTAGCAAGAATCGCTGTAAGCGCTGTAAATTTTGTGCTCTTATTGCTAAAAGAAAAAGGGCTAGCTGCTTTTTCTTTTTTAACTCTCTTGTTCTGTTCTTTATTGAGCAACAAATTATATGGATAATATGGCTCACTAACTGCTTTTCTATCTTCTCTATTTTTTCTATTTAAATAAATTTTTAACATTTTTTTTAGTCCTCATCATTTAGGCCTTTTATCTTAAATCCGTCCTCGTAATTAACTACAGGAGTTTGTCCTTTTGTCAAATAATTATAAACATCAGAATAAAATTGTTCTGAGCTTCCTTGTAGACGAGTCTCTTCGACCATGTCTGATAAAAGTGATTTTTTTCTCCCAAGATAGGGAGTTTGAGCTTCTTTCTTTCTGCCTTTGTAAAGCTTTTTCATTTTTTTTATCATTTTTCTTTTTATCTACCTCCTTTTTCTTTTTTATATTTTTCAACTCTTTCTTTACAATTAACGCACTCTTCAAGATGGTTTTCTACCGCATATAAATCATCTTTTCTCAGTCTGTTTGTTGCATATTCTTCTATTGTTTGTTCTTTCAAGCAATCTTGTCCTCTTCCGCTTTCAAATAAACCCAAATTTGATAATCTTTTTGTCATTTTTACTACTCAAGACAGGTAAAAACCCTTTTTAAATCTTTTGGTTTTGTTGCTACAGAAGAAAAGTAACAAAGTAGGGGGTAGAATTTGAAAAAGGAGACTAAGAAGTAGAAAAGTATTAATCTTTCAAGATAAACTTATCAAGCTGCTTTTTTGCCTTTTCTCTTGCCACTTGATGCTTTTTAAGAAAAGCCTTAACTTTTTCTATCAAAATTTCTTTTAGTTCAGATGTTAAAAGCTTTCCAGACTTGTAATCATTATAGATTTTCTGGAGTTTTTTGTCATCAGGCTCGAACAAGATTTTTAGCCACTGGTAACTTATATCTATATCAGGATTTCCACCTTTTTTTCTATGTTCAGCTACTGTTGGTTGTCCTCCAGAGAAGGCATATTTCTTTACTTTCTTTTCTACTTGTTTTGGCGTGTCAGTTGTAAACAAGGCATCTCCTGGAATAGAAGATGACATTTTAGCAGAACCTGTCAAGCCAGGCAAGAAAATGCTATGAACAAGAGCAGGTTTTCTCAGTCCTAATTTTGGAGCAATATCTCTTGTGATTCTAAAATGAGCATCTTGGTCTATTGCAAGAGGAATTAAACAAGGTTTGTCTTCAAAAAAACAAGGGGCTGATTGGATAGTTGTAAAAAAAATAGAGCCAACATTTGTTTCATTTGTAAATCCAAAAACAGCTTTTACTGTACTAAAAGTTAATTTTTTTGCAACTTTCAATGCAAGTGGATAAAGTTTTTTTATGTTTTCTGTATCCATTATAAATTTTGTTCTTTTAGCATCAAATCCAATTGCAATAACGTCAAGAGCATTTTCATAAGCAAGTTTTTTTGTATCCTTCAAACTAAGTTCTGGATTGAACAAAAATTTCTCATCATCTGTAAACTGGAAATATAAATTGCAATTAAACTTATCCTGAAACCATTTTGTTAGAATCCAGGGTACTAGATGGCCTATATGGGTTTTTCCAGAAGGCCCCCTTCCAGTATAGAGAAAAAACTTGTTTCCTTTTTCATATTCTTTGAAAAGCCAGTTCAGGTCTCTATGCGAGAAAAAGATTTTTCTTCTCAATAAGAAATGTAAATCTCCTGCAAGTTTCTCTATTCCTTTTAACATATTTTCAGAAATTCTTTCTGTTCCAAACTCTTTGATAAGTCTGTTATAATCAACTTTTCCAGAAACTTCCCAAGGTGTAACCTTAAATTTCTCTTTTCCTGCTTTTTCCATTTTTATTTTTTTATAAAGCAATTGCTGTTTAAAAGCTTTTCTTAGTTTTTGTTGCATCTTTCATTTTCTTTACATATTTTCCAATTTCATCCAGAATTTTTTTCTTGTTTTTCAAATTTTTTTCTATTATCTTTACGATAGCTGAGCCGACTATAGCACCGTTAGCTCCAGCTTTGCAAACTGCCCTAACATGCTCTCGTTTTGATATGCCAAAGCCAACACATAGGGGAAGTTTTGTTCTTTTTCTTATTCTTTTTATTAATTTCAAAGTTTCTTTTTGTAAGTCCTTTCTTGCTCCTGTAACTCCCAGTCTTGAAATAATATAAACAAAACCATTACATTTTTTCAAAATTAATTTTAATCTTTTATTATCTGTAAGAGGGCTTACTATAAAAACAGTATTAATATTATATTTTCTTGCTGCCTTTACTATCTCGTTTGATTCTTCAACAGGAACATCTGCTACCAAAACAGAATTTAACCTAGCTGAGCTACAATCAGAAAAGAATTTACTTGTTCCTCTTTGGTAAATTAAATTATAATACACTAGTAAACCAATAGGTATATCTAAAAATTCTCTTATTTTCTTTATAAATTTGAAACATTTATCTGTATCAATTTTGGATTTTAATGCTCTGCTATCTGATGATTGTATTGTTGGACCATCTGCAATTGGATCAGAAAATGGAAAACCCATTTCCAAAATATCTGCTCCTGAGTTAGTTATTGTTTTGACTATTTTCAAGGATGTATTATAATCAGGATCTCCGATTACTACAAAAGGTACAAGAGCTTTTTCTTTTCTTTTTCTCAATTTATTGAATGTTTCTTCATAATTCATTTTAGTTTCAAAGACTCAGATACTATTTCCATATCTTTGTCGCCTCTTCCAGAAAGATTAATTACTACAATTTTATTTTTGAATTTTTTAGTATTTTTTATCAAATAAGCAAGAGCATGTGCGGACTCCAATGCAGGAATAATGCCCTCTTCCTTACTTAATATTTTGAATGCTTCTAAACATTCTTTGTCTGTTGCATAACTATATTCTACTCTTCCTAGTTCTTTCAGATAAACATGTTCTGGACCAACTGCACTATAGTCAAGGCCTGGTGCTATCGAATGCGTGTTATAAATTTGGCCGTATTTATCTTGTAAAACATAAGTAAAAGTTCCATGAATAATTCCTGCTCTTCCTAACTTACTATCAGCAAATCTTGACGCATGTTTTCCAGAAGAAATCCCAAAACCTCCAGCTTCTACCCCAATTAGCCTGACAGACTTATCTTTTATGAATTCTTTAAAAATACCTATAGCATTAGAGCCACCACCAACACATGCTATTATAGTATCTGGCAATTTTCTTTCTACCTGTAAAATTTGCTTTTTTGTTTCTTTTCCTATTATTGACTGGAAATAGGCTATCATTGTTGGATAAGGATGAGGTCCAAGAACAGAGCCAAGTAAATAATGGGTTGTCTTGACATTTGTTATCCAGTCTCTTATTGCCTCGTTTATTGCATCTTTTAGTGTTTTCGAGCCTGAGAAAACAGGATTTATTTTTGCACCCAAAATCTTCATTCTCAAAACATTAAGTTTTTGTCTTTCTATGTCTTTAATACCCATGTAAATTTCACATTGCATGCTAAATTTAGCAGCTACTGTTGCAACTGCAACACCGTGCTGTCCAGCACCTGTTTCTGCTATTATCCTTTTCTTGCCCATATATTTTGCAAGCAATGCTTGTCCTAGTGTATTATTTATTTTATGAGCACCAGTATGGGCAAGGTCTTCTCTCTTCAGATATAATTTGCAGCCAAGTTTTTTGCTAAGGTTTTTGCAAAAAGTCAAAGGAGTTGGTCTTCCAGCATACTCTTTCAAAAGTAAAGAAAGTTCTTTGTTGAACTTTTTATCTTTTTTGTATTTATAAAAAGCTTTTTCTAGTTGAGTGCAGGCAGGAATCAAGGTTTCTGGAACATAACTTCCACCATATTTTCCAAATCTTCCTTTTCTTCTTTCTTTCATTTTTTCATTAACTCATTTATTTTTCTATTAATATTTTTTGATTTCAAAATTGTCGTTCCTATTAATACTACATTAACTTTATTTTTAATCTTATTTATTTCTTTTCTTGTATGAAAACCAGATTCTGTTACTAAAACCTTTTTTTTGATTTTTTTGACTAAATTTAGAGTATTATTCAAATCAACTTTTAGAGTATCTAGATCTCTGTTGTTGATTCCTATTATTTTAACATTATCTGGAAGCTTTTTCAGTTCTTTTTTGTTATGTATTTCTACTAAGCAATCCATATTATATTTTTTTGCAATTTTGATTAATTTTTCAATTTTCTTTTTAGATAAAATCCTTGCTATAAGCAGTATTGCATCTGCTCCATAAAATCTTGATTCATAAATTTGGTACTCATCAATTATAAAATCTTTTCTCAAAAGAGGTTTTTTTGTTAATTTTCTTACTCTTTCTAAATAATCTATCTTCATAGAAAAAAACTTTTTATCGGTCAAGACCGATATTGCCTTGACATCTTTATTTTTTTGATAAATAGATGCTATTTTTTCAAGATCAAAATCATGAATAATAATTCCTTCTGATGGGGATTTTTTTTTGATTTCTGCTATAAGATTTAAGTAATTTTTAGAGATTGCTTTTTTGAAGTCTCTGTTTGATTTTTTTAGCTGATTCTTGAATTTTTCTAAAGGGAATAGCTTCTTATTTTTCTCGATTTCTATTTTCTTACCATAAACTATTTTATCTAAGAGCATTTTTTATCTCTCCATTAACTATATTCTCTATTAACCTATATCCGCTATTATTTTTCATGGTCAGAACAGATTCGGGATGAAACTGGACACCCTCGATTGGATATTGTTTATGCCTTATTCCCATTACTATACTGCCAAATTCAGCGCTAATCTCTAATTCGCTATTGCATATCTCATTTCTATAGATACCCAGAGAATGATATCTTCCTACTTGTAATGGATTTTCTAGTCCCTTGAAGATTGTTTTTCCGTCATGTGTGATTAAAGAGCTACCGCCATGTACAATTTCATCAAGTCTATGTACAGGAGTAGCAAAATAATGAATAATGGCCTGGAACCCAAGACAAACACCAAAAATAGGATACTTTTCTTTGTATCTATCTATAATTTCTAGAGTATTTCCTGCTCCTTCTGGAGAACCAGGACCCGGACTCAAGACAATTAATTCTGGCCCAAGTTTGTCAACAATATTTGTGTTACAATTATTTCTGTATATACCCACCTCACATCCTGCTTTTCTAAAATATTCGACTAAATTAAAAGTAAATGAATCATAGTTGTCTATAATCAAGATTTTTGTTTTGTTTTTCATTTTGTTATGCACTCCAAAATTTTTTCGCTTTTTAGCTTGCTTTCTAATAGCTCTTTTTCTGGCATAGAATGATAAACAATTCCAGAGCCTGCCCTGACAGAAGCAATCTTATCTTTTACATGCACAGACCTTATTGTAATTCCTGTGTTCAGGCTTCCATCAAAAGAGAGGTAGCCTATACAGCCTCCATAGTATCCTCTTCTAGAATTTTCTAGTTCTTCTATTTCTTTCATTGCTCTTACTTTGGGGGCTCCGCTCAGAGTTCCTGCAGGAGTAGATACTAACAAGGCGTCTATAGAATCATATCCCCTAATTAGATCACCACGAACACCGCTTACTATATGGTACAAGTTAGGATATTGTTCCAAAACCATAAATTCATCGACTTTTACATTCTCACAGACTCTGCTCAGGTCATTTCTTCCAAGGTCTACTAGCATTGTGTGCTCTCTTCTTTCTTTTTCATCTGTTAGCAGTTGTATTCTTTTTTCTGCATCTTCTATTGGGCAAGAACTTCTTTTGATTGTTCCTGCTATTGGCCTCATTTCTACTCTCCTATCTTTAACTTTCACAAACAGCTCTGGGGATGTTCCAAAAAGTTGTTCGTCTCCAAAATTAAAGAAAAAAGAGTAAGGCGAGGGATTTATTTCACTTAATCTAATGTAAGATTTCAGAGGATTTTGGTTCAAGGTTATCCCTACTTTTCTTGACAATACGCATTGGATAAAGTCTCCATTTGCTATATGCTCTTTTATATGTTTTACTTTTTTTATATATTCCTTCTCATCCATATCTGTATAATAAGATACCTTAGAAGGATTTATCTGCTCAAATGGTTTTAATTCTTTAAATTCTAATCCTTGTATTCCATCAAACTCAAAAGATTTGACAAAAGCTCTCTTTCTAATTTCGTCAAAAAAAACAACTTCTGTAGGCAAAAATAGATTAAAATCTATACCCCCCTTAAATTTATCTCCAATATTTTCGAATTGCCTCACAAAATCATAGGATATTGCTCCATACAAGGCTGCATGTTCATCATTAATTTCAAACTTGTTCAAAAAAGTTCTTATTACACAACTCAAATTTTTTGCTTTCAAACGTTTGTCTTCTGATAGGTCATTGGTCCTTCGACTATAAACTGTTCCTGAAATTGAACTTTTGTTAATTTCTAGTTTGTTGCAGTAATCAAAATCTTGCCTTGTAAAATGAGATAAAATAGTTTTTCCTATATCATCTAGTGCTTTAATTTCAAAATAATTTCCCTTTCCTATAAGATTAATTCTTGGTCTAGGGATTATGATACTTTGTCTGCCGTAAGCTAGGTTCAAAGACTTTGATTCCATCAACATACTCAAGTTATTCCCGTTATCTGTTAATTTCCTGTATAATATCATAGGATTCTCGTATTCAATTTCTTGCCTTCTGAAATTAACTTTCATTTTTTCTTACCTCTTCTCA
Source organism: Candidatus Woesearchaeota archaeon (assembly GCA_964607815.1). Lineage (GTDB taxonomy): Archaea > Nanobdellota > Nanobdellia > Pacearchaeales > CAZSMI01 > CAZSMI01. Next base: position 10,064 of record CAZSMI010000004.1, read on the forward strand.
ATGATTTTTCTGATTGAAGATGAGCAAGAATAAAACCTAAGAAATCTGAGTTAGTAAAGAAAGAAGATACAAAAACTTTGTAACTATCATACCTACAAAAATACCTACAAAAATTATTATTACTAGAACTAAAAATGCCAGAGATAGTAGAAAGGCAAAGCTAGAAAAATCTTGCTAGAATAGCCAGAGACAATAGCCTTTCATAATTCTATAGAGAATAAGGAGTTTATAAACTTTTCTTTTTTTGAAAATCTTTTTTAGAAAAATGGGGACAGAGGGAATTTAACCCCCATCCGACGGTCTGGAGCCGTCCGTGTTGACATTACACCATGCCCCCTTGTAAAGTTAATGAAAAAGTCAATGAAAAGTAATTTATAAAACTTTTTAAACTCTTTCTTTCTCCTATTAAAGATGAAACATACTGTCAAAATCACTTTGCTCTTGCTCTGCATGTTTCTTGCTGCACAGCTTATTGGCTTAGCAGTTATAAATGCCTATTCTCCACATGTTAAACAAACCATAAATGAAACTACTGGTGTAGTTGAGAATGTTACAATAACTCCTTATTTGCCTTATGGAATGCAGCCTCCTGAGATAAAACCAGAAATATCTGTTGTTAGCATAATAGTTGCCTTGTTGTTTGCAACTTTGCTTATTTTTTTGCTCAGCAGAATAAAAGCAGTTTTGTTTTTGCGTTTTTGGTTTTTTGTTGTTGTTTTGTTAGCCTTAGCAATAACAATCAATGCTGCTTTTATCCCAACAAAACTTTTTGCCACGCAATTTCTTGCTCTTGTTGTTGCTTTGCCTCTTGCATTTTACAAAGTTTTTGAAAGAAATCTGCTTGTACATAATTTCACTGAATTGCTTATTTATCCAGGCATAGCAGCAATTTTTGTTCCTATACTCAATATATGGACTGCTCTGCTTTTGCTTATTGCAATTTCTATATATGATATGTATGCAGTATGGCATACTAAGTTTATGCAAAAAATGGCAAAATTTCAAATTCAAAAAGTAAAAGTTTTTGCAGGATTTTTTGTTCCATATCTTACCAAGACAGCAAAAGCAAAAATAGCCAAGCTAAGAAAAATGAAAAGAGTGAAACTTGAAAAAGCAGGAAGAAAAAAAGGAGAACCTAGAGAGCTGAAAGTGAAGGTAGGCCTTGCAATTCTTGGTGGCGGAGATGTTGCTTTTCCTTTGATTTTTGCAGGAGTTTTGTTTAGGGCTGTTGGCTTGATAAGTTCTTTGATTGTTGTTTTGTTTGCAACAATTTCCTTATTGTTATTATTTGTTTTCGCAAAAAAAGGAAAGTTTTATCCTGCCATGCCTTTTTTGACTGCTGGCTGCATAGCAGGCTGGTTGCTTGGCTTGTTGATCTAGAATTAAAAATTAAAGGCCTGCTTCTTCTTTGAGTTCATCAAGATTTTCTAAGATTTTTCCTATCAAACCTTTTCTTTTTTCGTAAAAAGGTTTTAATTTTTCTGAGTTGAAAGCTCCTTGTAGAAATGAACAATGTGGAGTGTAAAAACCTATAAATCTTTTTGTGTTTTCATTTTCAAAAATTTCATAGTAGGGCACACCACTTAATGGATATCTTTTGTATATCTTTTCTATATTCTTTTTTTCAAGCAATTTTCTCATCTCTTCTCCCATTATCAGCCTTTTTTCAGTAAGAAGTGTTGGCTCTTGTGTTATTGTTCCTAAAAATCTTATTTTGTTATCAAAAAAGGCAAGGCTCAGATATGTATTCTGACAATCATACTCGCATAACTCTACATCTAGTAGTGTCTTCCCTATCGGGCAATCGCTCTTGCCAATTGAAACATCAACAACAAAATCTTTGCACTCTTTTGAAAAAAGAACTGTCAAGCTTGTTTTGTAGAGACCTTCATTTACTGCATCCTGAGCCCTTTTCAGTTTGACCTCTCTTCCATCTATGATCATTTTTTCTCTTCTATTATTTTATTCTTTTTCGCATAAATAAAAAAATAACTTTCTCCAATATATTTTGCTTTCACAGCTATATAATCTCCAATATAGTCTTTATCAGATGTTTTTGGTTTTATTTCTTTTTCAAATATTATATTGTTTTCTAAAATTTTTTCTGTAGAAAAAATATCTACTTCTGGCAAGAATTTTTCTCCTTTCTTGTAAAAAGTTCCTATCCAGATAAAATTTTTAGGTATTTCAATCATTTTTTCTCTTTATCCTTATTTTGGTAAAAACTTTGTTGATGGAGCATCACCATAAATTATGTCACACAGATTATAACACGCATTACTTATTATGCAAGTTTTTCCTGCTTTGTTAACAATCTTTGCTGCTTCTAGCTTGCTTTTCAAACCACCTCTTCCTTCTGTTACCTCTCTATCTAAATTGTCATAATTTTTTGGATCATATGAATCAGCTATTTTTATAGTTCTACCATTTTTGTATAAACCATCATAAACTGTTAGCATAATAAGCAAGTCTTGTTTCAGGTCTCTTGTTAGATATGCTGCCAACAAATCATTATCACCAAAAGTTATTTCTTTTGTTGCTATAGCATCATTTTCGTTGAAAATAGGAATATCCTTATGAGAAAGAGTTTCTTCATAAAAACTTTCAAATTCTTTGAGTCTTTTCTTTTTGCTCAGAGCATCTTCAGTTAATAGCACCTGGTTAACAATAATTCCATATTTATCAAATTCTTCTTCGTAAGCACTCATTAGCTTATGCTGACCTATAGAAGCATATCTTTGTTTTTCCCTTAATCTTTCATCTTCTCTGTATTTTACTCCTAGTTTTCTTCTTCCACACGCTATTGCTCCAGAGCTTACCATCATAACATTTTTGTTTAGTTCGAGTAATTCATTACAAGAATAAGCAAGCCTTGCAATAGTCTTAGTATCTATACTACTATCAGAGACTATTGCAGCTGTTCCTATCTTCACAACAATCTTTTTTTCTTGCATTTTCAAAAACCTCAGAAAAAGCTGGGGTGTTTATCACCTCTTGGATAGCAAGAAAAAGATAATTTAAAAATGTTTGTTTTTATTCTTTTTATTTCAATCTTACTTTAATCTTATTGTTTCCAAATTTCTTGGTGCGCTTGTTTCTATTCTGTGTAACTTATATAGCGTAGAAGCCAAATCAATACATTTACTTGATTCTCCATGATTTAGGATTATCCTTCTGGGTCTTGGCTTGATATTGTTGACAAATGCCAAAAGTTGATTCCTGCCAGAGTGACCAGTTAAACCATCTATTGTTGTAACTTGCATTTTGAAAGGAGCAACTTCTTCTTTTCCTTCTACATTAAAATGTAATTCTTTCAAACTACCATTTTTGCTACCTTCTTGTATTTGTCTGCCAAGGCTATTAGCTCCTTGGTAACAAACAAAAATTATGCTATTCCTCTTGCTGTCTGCAAGTTCTCTCAAATACTCAACACTTGCTCCTCCAACTAACATACCGCTGGTAGCAAGAATTACACATGGTCCTCCTTGTACAATTTCTTTTCTTTCTGCTGGAGAGCCAACTTGCTTAAATATTTCTGAGCTGAAGGGATTTCTGTTTTGGAAAATTTCTCTTCTTACTGTATTATTCAAGAAATTAGGGTATACTGTATGAATAGCAGTAACATCACTTACCATGCCATCTACATAAACAGGAATTTTTTCTAAGGCTCCTGTTTTTATGGCATCATTTATTATCAACATTACTTCTTGGCTTCTTCCTACTCCCAGGACAGGAATTAAAACTTTTCCTTTTCTTGTAATTGTTTCTTTTATTGTTTTCAAAAGCAGTTCTTCGCTATCTTTTCTATTTGGCAAGACATCTTCTCTTGCTCCATAAGTTGATTCTATAATCAGAGTTTCTAGTCTTGGAAACTGGGTTACTGCTGATTCTAGTGTTCTTGTTCTCTCATATTTCATGTCTGCTGTATAAAGAAGATTATGCAAACCATTACCTATATTAAGATGTACCATAGAACTGCCAAGACAATGACCTGCATTATAGAAAGTCAGCCTTATATCTGGAGTAATATCTGTTACACTATTATAATCAAGACAAATGCTATGCTTGACCATCTCCTTTATATCTGCTGTGCTATATAATGGGTGGACAGCTTGTTTATAACTCACACTAATATAGTCAAGAGCAAGCAAGGAGAGAATATCTCTTGTTGGAGTTGTTAAATATATAGGCCCTCTATAACCCATTTTGTATAAATAAGGAACCAGGCCGCCATGGTCCAAATGTGCGTGGCTTACTATAATAGCATCTATTTCTTTCAAATTAAATTCACTTACATCCAGATGAGGAAATTTTTCTTTGTTGCTTGCAGCAACATCAACCCCACAATCAAGCAAAATTTTTGATTCTGGTGTATGTAACAACAAACATGACCTGCCAACTTGTCTTGCTCCCCCCAAAAAAGTAAGTCTTACCCACTCTTTCATTTTCTCTGGACTCCATTCCTTGTAAATTTTCTTTCCTACAGAATTCAGAAACCTTTTCCTATAACTGTCATTCAGGTAAAGAACATTTCTTATGTTTTCTGTTATCTTGCTTCTTATAGCAGGACTTCTTATCACTTGCGGTATCCAGAAAGTTCTTTGTTTTATTTCTTTCAATATTTCTCCTCCTTTTCCTATTGCCAGGCCAGGCTTTTTTACTTCTATTATTACTATACTTCTTTGTACATCAAATATTATATCTGTTATTTCAGCCTCTTTTGGAATTATTTTTTTTATTTCAGCTTTTGCTTTTTCTTTCTCCAGGAGTAAAGAGCTTTCTGCTCTCAGCTCGATCCTTTTTTTGATCTTATCGACAATAGCTCTTATCTGCTTTTCTTCTTTCAAAAAGAAATTCTTGTCAGTAGTGTAGAGAACTATGTTAGCTCCTTCAAAAGAGGCATTTTTTATCACGTCTGGCAACTCTTTCAAAATATTCTTTAGAATATCCATTTTGTATTTCTAAAATTGATTATTTACTAAGCTTTCTAAATTTAGTTTCTTGAATTATTTTTATATCAAAACTCTAACTTTCTAGATTTTAATAAATTCTAACTTTTTCTTGGTTTTTTAGAATATGATAGCTTTTTTTGATGCTTTTTTTCTTGCTTTCTACTTTCTTATTTTTGTTCTAGCTTTCCTTCTTCTATCTTGCCTACCCCTCTTTTGTCTACAACAACAACATCTATTCCTTCACCTACACTGGCGTCTCTTTTTATTGCAGTATTTACTACCTTCAAGACAAGTTTTTTTCCTTCTTCTATTGACATGCCTTTTTTCCATTCATTTTCTAGAATACCATAAGCTACTATGCTTCCATAAGCTCCTGTAGAAACAAAATTTTTATGCTCGCCAATAGAACCATCAGGACTAATCTCATACAAGGAAAAGCCACTACTATCTTTGCCGCCAATTATGAAAGCTGTTATTCCGGGTATTGGTGATAACTTTCTTATGTTTTGGTAAAGTATGCCGGCAAATAAATTAGCTGCTTCTTTTACTAAAGGTATTGTTTTTGTCCTTATTGTTTTTAACTTTAGCTCTGCTTTTGTTAGTTTCACTATTAACTGAATATCAGAAACCATACCCGCAGTTGTGACAGCAATATTATCTGTTATCTTATATATTTTCCTTTCTTCTTTATGAGCAATAAAGTAACTTTCTCCTAGTACTGCTCTTTTATCTGCTGCCATAACTATCCCGTCTTTGCATACTATTCCGACTGTTGTAGTACCTTTCATCAAATTCTTTTTTATTTCCTCATCCATTTTTAAATAGCTCTTAGAACATAAAAAATTCTCTGCTTATATTTGATATTTATTTTTACGTTTATAAACTTTGCGGTTTGCTTTTTTTGTGTAGTATCCGCTATTAAGGTTACCTCGCTTTATCAAAAAAAAGATAGTAAGATAAATCATCCAGACAATTATTCTCGTAGCAGAAATAAACAGAAACAAATATCATCTGGAATTTTTTTCTTCTGATTAACTTCTGATTGACTCTTCAGATTTTGATATATAGCTATCAAGAGAATTAAATGTTTCTTGTATCAATGGCTGATATCTCGAATTGCTATTTACTTCTACTGCCAACAAACCATTTTCAATCTCTTTCTCTAGTCCGAATTTCAGTCTCTTGATGTATTTTATATCATTTTGGTCATCTGTAAATTCTATGTCTGATAAGATAGCATTGAATCTTCTCAGCTTATTATACCAGCTCTCATCATTTCCTCTCAAAATATCAACCAAAGGATAACAGCTGTTTGGTATATCTGTTTGGTCAAGAAATAAAGGCAAAGAAAAACTTTCATATATTTTCAAATTATTATTCCTTTTTCCTTGCCCATGCAAAAACTCTTTTTTTATTTCTAGCTTGCTTTCAGCCCATGAATGCTCATCATTAAAAGTAAAAAGGATCTTTGCATATTCTTTTCTTTTTTTAGCTGGTTTTCTTTCTTCTGTTCCTTTTCTGCTAGGCAAAAAACACCAGTCAAGAGCTATCCATTCATCATCTTCTCTTAAATAAAGAGGCCAGCTATGGCCTTCCTTGCCTTCTTTCATACTTGTTTTTACTAAACCGCAAGCATTCTTTACGCGAAAAGCTGGAACATTGGCATTTCTCATCAAGCTTATCATCAAATTTGTTCCATCCTCGCAGTCACCTTTTTTGTATTGTAAAGTGTCAGTAGGAAAAAGCCATTCTTCTATCTGGTTAAATTGTTCAATGTCACTTACATACTTTATATTGTCCTGAACAAATCTCATGCATCGATAAGCAGTTTTATCAAGACCCCTTCCTTCTAGCCTCTCTTTCTTTACAACACTTTTCAAAATAGCATCATCAGAGTAAATAAATTCTCTTACATCATATCTCAAGCCCTTCCTTGCAACATAGATTATTTTATCAGAAATTTTATAATGGCTGTTCCAATAGTCTGCTAATCTTTTTTCTTTTCTCTTTTTTTCTTCCTCCTTCTCTTTTTTTATTTTTTCTTCTAAATTATTTTTTAATTCCTTTACTTTTTTCTCGTCTAGCCCAGAAACTTTCAGATTCAAATTTTCACCAAAAGAGAAGTATTTTTCTTTTAGGTTGCTTATCTCGTCATGATTAGTCAAAACATAATCAAGATTGTGTTTTATCTTATCTATTTTTCTGCCGAAATTGAAGTTCTGATGATTTTTAACTGTGTTTTTATATTTATTTTCTAGGCTATCAACTTTTTTTCTCAAATCATCACCCTCTTTTTTTGCTCCAAATACAAGTGCTAGACTTTTGTAAAGGGAAAGAATTTCCAAAAGTTCTTTTGCTATATGGACAATCTGGCCTATAAAATCAACATGTTTTTTTATTCTATTATTCTTTATTCTGTTATTTTTTATTCTGTTACCTTCTAGTGCAAAGTAAAGAGAGCCAAAATGCTCTAACTTTCCACTTTCCTCTTCCAGATTTTCATCTGCATTCAAGACTTTTTCTACTTGTTCAAGAGAAACATTCAACAAATTTTTCTTGCAAGACCTGGTTGTTGAGTAAAATATTTTTTCAAGACTCTTTACTTTTGGTGCTGATTCCCTTACCTTTTTCAAGATGGAGTTATACTGGCCATCAGTATTTTTATCAATTCTTCTTCTTGTTCTGAATTTTTCCCATTTCTCTTTTGTTTGATAATATTTTTCTATATCTTTTTTGATCTTGATAATATATTCTATTCTTTCTTGACTATCTTGACTATCAAATTCCTTTAACTTTTCAATATTTTCAGGGCTATTAATAAGCTCTTCCAAAAAAATTCCTGTTTTTGGATATTCTTTACTTATCAGCTCGTCTCTTTTCCTTATTATCTCACTTATTTCTCCTTTTCTTATCTTTATCATTGTCTTTTTGGGTGGCGCAAATTACGCGCCATCTTATCTACCATCTTATCTGCCATCTTATCTGCCATCTTATCTGCCATTTTCCTTTCCTTTTTCTGAATTTTGCGCTTCATTTTGCGCTTTTTTCTTATCTTGCTTATGCCAGCTTGCATCAACCTTAGTTAATTCTTCTTTATTTTTACTTTTTGTGTTTTCATTAGATTGTGACCCGTAAGATGACCCGTAAGATGACCCGTAAGATGACCCGTAGGGCTTATACTTTGAGAGGATATAATAAGTATATTTGCCTGCTAATACTCTTTTTATTATGCCCTTTGAAACAAGTTTTTCTATATCTCGTTTTGCAGTCGCTTCAGAACATTTACATAATTTCATGTACTCTTCTCTTTTGATTTTTTTATGCTCTGTCAAATACCATAAAGCTGTTTTTTGTCTTTCGTTTAATTCCTTAGAAACATCTTTTATCTCAATCATGGTTGTTTCTTTAATAGGAGACTCAAAAATTATTTTTGTTTGTATCTTACTAAATTCATAATAAGGCTCTTTGTTACCAAATTGTCTGCTCAGCTTTTTCATCATTTGGATTCCAGAACCATATTTTTCAATCCAGCCAACATCGTAGATTAGAGAGCATAAAATTGGGTTTACTGGCTTATGTTCTGGTTTTTCTGGTGTTACTCCATCTGGGAATTTTCCTGGACTGATAACCTCAAATCTGTCATCAAAAATGAAAACTCTCGTATCTGCAAGTTCATTATAGTCCCTATGTATCAGGGCATTAATTATCGCTTCTCTCAAAGCTTTAATTGGATATTCAAATCTGCCCTCTCTTTGGAAACTTGCCTCTGTTCTATAACTTAATAATCTTATATTTTTTCTTATAAATTCCTCTGCATCCTTGATCATCTCCCATATACAACCAGAACAATCTAATTTATCAAGAGCAGGACAAGTTACATCCTTACCTTTAAACTTAACAAGTCTTAATTTTGATTGAACAAAGAATCTTTGAGGATTTTTGCCAAAGAATAAAATTCCCGCATTTGTAGGTTTTATCTCTCCATTAACTTTTTTGGCAGCCCCAACATTAATCAGTAGTTGATTATAGGAGATTTCAGGTTTTTTGACATTTCTTGCCTCTTCTTTCTTATCAAGATACCACTTTACTGCTTCTTCATCAATATCTTCTAAACTTGCGTCAACACAAATCTCAGAATCAAACAAATACTCTTTATGTTCCAAAACAATTTTATCATATTCTGCCTTACTCATTAACTTATTGTTCTTTCCTATTCTAATATAGACCCTTCCAAAAGCAGTATATGGTTTTTGTTTTCCTTCTTCAACTTTAATGAGAATAACATTCTTGTTATTTATTTTTTCTACAAAAATTTCTGGATAAATATGATAATCTGTATTATCTACAATTTTATTTGTTAGCTGCTCAATAGTTTGTTTTCCTATATCAACTCCATTAATTTTCTTAGAATCAGAAACACCGACTAAAATTAAACCACCTTTAGAATTTGCAAACGAAGAAACAGTTTGGACAATTTCCTTGAGCTGAGAAAGAGAATGCTTTAACTCAACTTTATCATTTTCACCTTTTTTGATAAGCTTTTCCAACTCTTTTTTTCTTAATTCTTTCATTCCTATTCTACTTTTCTCAAATTCTTTTTTCATTACAAACAACAGCTCATACTAACTTTCAAGCTTGGCAATCTGGCCTCCATTTTTAAGATTGATAATAATCTCACAACCTTTCTTCCAAAATTTTTTATATTTGACATTTTTCATTTTTCGAAAGCTCCCACTAATTTAGCTACATAATTTTCTGTCAAATCAAACAAACCTTTTCCTCCTGACCTAAACTTTATTGGCCTGATAGTATTCAAAATAAAAGTCTCTCTTTTGCTATCTTCCATGCTGAACCATCCTGGTGGTTTTTCAAAATTATAAAGAGAGTCTGCTATAGCTGTTGTTATGTTCTTGATATCCCTTCCACTAAAATAATACCAATATTTTTCCCATAGATCTTTGTGCTTTTCAAAACAAAATTCTCCTATTTCTTGCCATTCAGAATCAGAAATTTTGACAAGCTCTTCAAGACTATTTCTTAGATGCGTTTTGTAAACGTTTATATAATCCTCAGCTGTTTCCGGTCCTTTAACATGTATAATATTCTCTTTCAGCCTTTGTATTAGCGCAGAATCACTATCAAGCTCTTTGTTTGTTGATACAGCAACAATATAATTTCCCCTGTTTTGTGTAGAGATGCCTTCTAGTAGCTGTAATAACTCGCCAAGAATTGACTTATTCTCTTCTGTCTTACTATTTTCTCTTGAAAAAAATATTGTGTCAAAATCCTCTATGACAAGAAAGTAAGGTCTATTGCTTTCTTGCATGTCTGAAAATATCTCGAATAGATTTTTTGCACTTTTCGCAAAATACTCACTCTTGAAAGTTGAGGATGTTATATGCCTTGCCGTAAAAGGTATTTTATTTGCAGAAGCAATTTTTTCTCCATAAGCTGCAATTGCCTTGAAAGTGAGAGTTTTTCCTGTTCCTGGCTCACCAACAACATAATAAGCAGAAGGCAACCGAGTATATTTTGTCAAGATATTAGCCTTTTTTTCTGTATTAAACGTTAGTATATTTTCTATACCTCTTTTCAGCTTTTTTTTCAGTTCGATGTTGCCAGCTATGTCTTCTAAATCAACACCACTATCAACACATATATTACCTATATCTGTAGACAATTTGTCACTTATCTCTTTTGTCTTCTTGGCCTTCTCTTTCCCAAACTCTTTCTCCGCAAGAAAATAATTAAAACCATTAAAAGTGCTGCTGTTTACTTGCAAATGAATCTTTTCTGCTATATCTTCAAAGTCTTCATATTCATTTTTTCCTTTTATTGCTTGCTCAGCAATCCATTCAAAAAAATTATAAGTAGAGCCAAGTTGTATTGTCGGAGACATTTCTTTTGTAACAGAAACATATTTGTCAAGAGCAGAGTTAATAACAAGTTTTTTTCTTATTTCCTTATCATACTCATATTTCCTGAAGTCAAAACTCTTTCCAAATAAATTTTTTCCTTTTGAATTTATTGAGATATCTGCTTTGTTTATACATGCAAGGCCTTCTATTGCTCCAATATACATACTATAAGTATCGATGAAAGCTTCTCTTGTAAAGAAATCTCCAATATCTTTGAAGATGTTAGTGGATTCAAGAGTGTTTCTTACAGCAATATAAGTTCCAATAAATTTCTCTAATGAGCCAAGAATTATTTCAGGCTCTTTTCTTGACTCATTACTTATAATAGGGTCATATACCCTGCTTTGGTCAAGATATTTCTTGCTATCTAAAAAAGCATTTTCTAGGTCTTTTGGGTCTATTTTTATTTTATCTAGCATGCTAATCCCTAATTTCAAAAAACTTGGAAAATAAATAGTAAAAACTTGGAAAATAAATAGTAAAAAGTAAAAAAGAAGCTGATATAAGTATGCAGTTACCCCTATAGCTAGGTATATAGCCTCTTTGAGAGATTATCTGTTGTTTCAAGGGCTTTATTGTATAGTTCTGTATTTCTTCTTTTCCTTTCCTCGTTCATGGCATCTGTTAGCTCATTTAATTTGTTACTGTCACTTTTTATTGTTATGTTTGGTATTTTATCTAATGCTTCAAGAGATATAGCGTCAATATTCTGTAATTTGCCTGTTACTATAGCAGTTTCCCTTATTGTCAATATACCATCTCTTATGTCAATTGGAGTTCCGTATTTTTCATTATCTTTTAGTGCATCAGTTATGTTTTCTATATCTTGGTCTAGCCTTATCATGATATCAAAATACCTGTCTCTCATTACAGATGATTTTGTCAGTCTTATATCTTTTCTGTTCAGTTTTGTACTATCAGTTTCAATCGCTAGTGCATATTCTAATTTCTTGTTCTCGAAACATCTTATATCATTTTTTATTTTGCTTATCTCTTCTCCTCTTTTCTGTGCTTTTTCTATGTCTCCTTTTGAGTAAGCATCTACTTGCTGATTTTGGATTTCTTTCAACTGTTTTTGTAATTCTTTTGTTGATGCATCATAGCTCTGCATGAAAGCTTTGTCCTCAAGGATTTTTTGTGCTAAACTAAAAACATTATCACGGTAATAATCTGTTTGTTCTTCTGCTGAATTGTACAATCCTTTGTATTTTTCTGTTTTTTCTTTGAATTGAGCAAGTTTCGTCTTCGCTGTTTTTCTTCCTATAATAGCATGGACAAATTCTTTATATTTTTCATTCATTCCACTGTTTGTTCTTTCAAGAACAGCAAACACTGCCTTGCTGAATAACCCATAATAGTCTGAATATTTCCCAACAACAAATAGCCCATTTGTATCTTTACTAACATCTTTTAAAATATCCTCTAGCTCTTTGAGTTTTTTCTCTTCTTCTTTATTTTCTTGTTCCTCAACAACTGGCTGATGTCTCTTTATGTATGCCTCTGGGTTAATCAGATTTTTCATAAAAGTTATTGCACTATGCTCTGATACTTTCTCAGCTTTTCTTACTGTCTTTTCTAGCTTGGGATCAATATTAACTGGTACTTTTTCTTCAGTTTTTTCTACAGTCTCCATCACCTTTTTTACCTCCTTTTATTATTTTTTATTATCTTTTATTATGGAGAATTTTTATATAAACTTGAGTTGTAGTTATGTGTACAACTCAATAACTAGCCAAAATAATTATCTGCTAAAATAATCTCTTGCGCTTTGATAAGCTTTTACTCCAGCATAAGTCCATGTTAGCTGGTCAACAACTATTTGTGGGCCAGGAATATAATGCAAAATTATAATCCCCGTTATACCAAGACCTGTTTTTATCATATTTACTTTCAGACTAGATTTTCTAGGAACATATTTTATTGTCATTTCCTCAAGAGTTTTCTTTGTTTCTTTCAAAATAGTATCCATCTTGTCTTATCTCCTTTTATTATTTTATTTCATTTGCCCATTTATCTTATGTAATCTGTAATTGAGGTTCTTCTATATCCTCTCAACTTAATAGATTTTATTTGTCTGTCAATCAGCTTCGGCTTTATCAAGCCAAAAAAACCAAAAAATCTTCTTCTATCAAATTTTTCCAAAATTTTCTTGTCATAAAGCCTTATCCTATATCTTGAAGCTTGTTTTTTTATCGCATTATCAAATTTTTTGTTAGTTACTAAAATTGCATGGTCAGCTTTTACAAACCTTCTTCTTTCTTCAAGTTCATCAACAATATTATTAATACTCATTAACTGGCCAGATTTTCTCGCTTTTTTTCTTCCATCCCTGAAATTTAAGCTTATGTTTCCATTGTTTGAATAT
>CAZSMI010000005.1:0-23278 GCA_964607815.1 Candidatus Woesearchaeota archaeon
AAAATGCGGGAGAAAGGATTTGCACCTTCGTAGGCACTAAGCCATCAGGTCCTTGGCCTGACCCGTTTGACTACTCCGGCACTCCCGCATGCCAGAGCAAGTAAAAATGATTATAAAAAGCTTTTTCTTAGCTTTTTATTTGGTAAATTGTGATAAAGATTAGAGTAAGGTGATTATCTCGACTTTATACTTATGCCAATAGTTAGTAGCTAGTGAACAATCGTCGATTTTAAAAATCGGTTTTTATATCTTTTTAACTTGTTTTGCAAGTTCTTTCAAATCTTCTTCAAGTACTTTACATGCTTCTATTATAATTTCTTTTGTAGAGATCATTCCCCATGATTCTACTGTAAAAACAAAATCTTCTTTGCTTGTTTCTATCCTCAGAAATTTGCCTTCTGATTCTGCTACCTCTCCTAGCAAGTCATATGCCAAGTTACTTTTTCCCTCTTTGATCAGAGAAAATTGAGAAGCAGAAACTTTTGCTATTTTTTCTTCTTTTCCTACTTCCTTTGTTTGTTTTACTATAGGATATGCCCTGTAAAAAATAATACCGGGAGAAAATTTTGCATGTTCTTTTGCTGTTCCAAGTCTAGCATATGCATGTAACTCAAGTTCTTGCCCTTCTTGCAAAATAACAATTGGCATATCAGGATATACTATTTTAACCTTCCCTTTCAGCGCTTTTGCATAGACAGTACAAGGACCTTTTGCTTGCAGTTTGAGTGTAGCAGTACATTTAGCGCAGCCTTTTCCTTCGCATGAGCACTTTTCTCTTGTTTTGAAAGTTTTTTCTGCGCGCAATGGCAAGAGGCCGAGACGATGAGCAAGAATTTCATCATACAAAGCAGAATCATTTTTGCTGAACTCAACTTCATCTATTGCCAGTATCGGAATATCTGCTGTCTTTCTTCTTATTGTATTAGCAATAGTTTCGTCTATACCAGTTGCCAGAAAAGTTATCTTGTCTGGTTTTTCTTCTAAGAGCTTTATTTTCATTTGTTTATTGTGATTTTTTGATTATGGTTTTTTGATTATGGTTTTTTGATTATGGTTTTTTGAAATTTGCTCGTTTTTATAAAACCTTGTATTTAGGATCAGGGGCGTCTACCTCTTCTGCCATGTTTTTGCTTTGGTCCTCCTCTTGGTATTGCTGTTATATCTGAGATGTTCAATACTCTCAGGCCTGATTTTGCAAGACCTCTTATTGCTGCACTTTCTCCAGGACCTGCAGTTTGTCCAGGTTTTGCTTTTATCTTTATATATATCTCCTTGATTCCCTGTTCAGAAGCTTTTTCTGCTGCTCTCTTGGCAGCAAACATCGCTACTGTTGGTGTTGCCTTGAGCCTATCCTGTTTTGTTACTTGTCCTCCTGAAACTCTTGCAATTGTATTTCCTGCCATGTCTGTGATATGTATGATCGTGTTATTGTAACTAGTATATATATGAGCTATTCCCTTAATATTCTCTTCTCTTTCTGTCTTGTCCATTTTTTACTATTTATATTTTTTATGATTTTATATTTTTTTTCTAACAACTATGTCTTTTAACAACTATGTCTTTTGGTTATTCAGTTTTTTCTTCTGTTCCTTCTTTTGGTTCTTTTCTCCTTTCTTTTTCTATTTTCTTTATGTTTTTTTCTTCTTCTACTAGCACAATATATGAAGGGACATCAACAATTTTGTTTGATATTATGATGTGTTTATGTGTGACAAGCTGTCTTGCTTCTTTTGGTGTATGTGCAATTCCTTTTTTATAAACTATTGTTTGCAATCTTCTTTCTAGCCAGTCTTCTTTTTTCAATGCCAAAACATCATCAATTTTTTCTGTTTTCAAGCCAAGTTTTTTCAGTCTTGATAAAAATTTTTCCTGCTCCTCTGGCAGATTTATTAATTTTTTTGCCTGCTTTCTTATTCTCCCTATAGCAGATTCAGCTCTCCATAGCTCATGTTTGTTTTTCAGGCCATATTTTTTAATCAAAGAATTTTCTTCTTCGATTCTTGTTTTGCTATACAAGACTCTCGGCCTAGAATATTTTTTGTGCTGTTTTTTTGGATGTCCCATTTTATACTGTTTTTATTTTTTTTCTTCTCGCTTTACTTGTTTTACTTTTGCCTTTTGTACTCCTATTGCACCACCATGCCTAAAATGTGCTTTTGTTCTTTGTCCTCTAACAGGCAGACCAAGGGCGTGTCTCAAGCCTCTATATGTTTTTATCTTTTTCAAGGCCCTTATATCAAATTCTTTTTGTAGTTCTAAATCACTTACAATTAGATGCTTATTCTTGCCTGCTTCTCTGTCGCCTCTTCTGTTTAGCAAGAATGCTGGCAAAGGAGGATTTTTTATTGCTTTCTCTATCTCATTTATTTCTGTTTCTGTCAGAGAAGAAATTTTTCTTTCTTTGTTTATTTTCAGTGCATTACAAATAGCATTTGAAAAAGCCCACGAAACACCTTTTATATGTGTCAGGCCAGAAAAGATTTTTTTATCTCCTGGAATATCTGCTGAGGCTATCCTTGTTATGCTTTTTGCCTTGCTTATCTTTTCTTTTTCTTCTTTTTCTGCTTGGGCTTTTTTCTTCTCTTGTTCAGCTCTTGCAAGGGCTGCTTTTTTTCTTATTTGTTCTGCTTTCCTTTCTTTAGCTTCTGCTATCTTTTTTTCTTCTGGTTTTTCTTTTTCTCCTTGCTTCTCTTGTTTTTTTTCTGCTTGCATTTTATGCTACAAAAAGCCTGTATCTTTCAATTTCCTCCAGTTCTTGTAAAATCCTTTTTTCTATTGCCTTTCTTGGGTCAGGCAGATTTGGTATTCTTTTTTTTATATCCTCGAAGTTTTTGAAAGGTTTTTTTTCTCTTTCTTTCAGGATAGCTTGTGTATGTTTTTTTCCAAAACCTGGAAGCAACTCAAGCTGGTGAAGTCTTGTATTGACTGGCTGGGCATTGTTGAAGAAATCAACAAATTTTTTTTCTTTTTTCTTGATAATTTTACTTATAAAATCTTGCAGCTGCAGTTTTGCAGTTTCTGTTATCTTTTCTCTTGGTAGCCTGCCATATATATAATAAATCTTGTCTCTTTTTTCAGGTCCTATATAAACCTCTTCTTTCAGTTTTAAAGTTACTCCTCTTCTCGGCACAAGTTGTAGAAGTGTGAGGTGTTCCTCGCCAATAGCTTGCGCTATGGGCAACATTTTTCCTTCTAATGGATACCCATGCGGTAGGAAATCTAATATTATTGCTTTTTCTTCTTTTTCTTCCATTTTTATTTGATAACAGACAGTATTTTGCTAGTCTCATCTTCATCGAGGCTTATGTCCGGAAGCAGCATTCTCAAGTCAGCAGCGTCTTCTGGCATAAAGTTTATTATCTTGACAATGTGTTCCAGGTTTAGTTTTATTATGTCAAGACCTTGCAGCTCTTTTTTTATTTTTTCTGTTTCATTTATACTCCTCTTGTTAAATTTTTTGATAAATGAAAGCAGCTCTTTGTGCTTTTCTTTATCTTTCTCTACCAGACTCTTAACTTCTGCCAATGTTAGCGGAGTTGTTTTTTTTATCATTTTTATTGTCTTTTTTTTATTTTTCTTTGTTTTTTCTTTTTTGCTTTTTTTCAAGATTTGAGCTTTCTTAAATGTATTGGTCTTATTATAAATCTTTTTATTTTTTTTCCATCTCGCAGTTCAACAACAAATGCCTTTCCTCTTTTGCCTTTTATCAAGGCGGTTTTTCCTTGCAGCCTTGAGGGAAAAGATGCTTTGAAAGCTAGATCGTGCATCAACACAACTCTGTCTCCTTCTTTCAGTTCTTGATAGACTCTGCTTAGACTTAATTTTCCTTTCTCTCTTATTCTTTTCCTTCTCAACATTTTTCTATTTTTATTTTTCCTTTTGTTTTTGTTTTTCTTCCTTTCTTATCATCTCTTCTCCAAATTCTTTTGTTGTTCTTGCTTTGTGCTCAGCTTCATGCAAAATTTTTTTCAAAGCAATATCAAGGGCAGCAAAAAGGTTCCTCTGGGTAGAGCTTGCTGCTATTCTAATTTGTCTTCCATTTTTTTCTGTTTTTCCTCCGGTTATTACTGCTTCTGCTTGTATTTCATGCATAAAGCTTTTTGCATGTTCGTGCTGTTTCAATGTAACTTTTAAACTTTTATAATTTGCATTCTCGCTTAGTTTTTTGACATAAGTTCCAACTATCTTCTTTACAACAATAACTTCTATTGGCTCAAGCTCAAAGCCTGCAAGCATTATATTCCCTCCGAGTTTTTCTTCTGCCATTTTTTCTGTTTTCTCTCCCTTATTTTCTAGATTTTTCTGGATTGTTGAATATATCACTAATTGTTTTTGTATTTAAAAAGCTTACTTGCCTACCAGCTTGCAAACGACTTGCTTATTTTCTCGTTCCAAAAATAAGGCAAGTCAAAACTCAAAAGGCCTTCAAATTCATCATCCCATATGTAGAAATATTTTTTCTTTTCTTGTAAACTTTTAAAAATTGGTGTTATTTTTTTGTACATCTCTTGCAATGCCTTTCTCTCAAATTTTGCCTGCATTAAACTTGGCTCTTTGAAAATTAGTGTATCTGATAGCCTCAAAACATTTAACTCAAGTAGCGCTGAGCTTTGGGAAACTAGGATTAATAAAAGACCCTTGTGCCTTGCAATAGCCATTATCTTGCTTATCATCTTGTTTATCTTGCTCATAGCATCCCTTGCAAAGAAAAGAATTGCTGCCTCATCTATCAACAAGACAGAATTATTAGGAACATCTTCTACGCTCCTCACAGATTTTATAAATCTTGGCAGTCCTTTTGAAAAACCTATTGCATAACATTTCTTTCTTGCATGAGCAAAAATTTCTAACATTTTCATGCCCAAAGCAGTTTTTCCGCTTCCCCTCTTGCCAGTTATTAAAATAACCAAACTTGAGTCAAGCAGTTTAGAATGAAAACTATCATAATCTCCTTTTTCTGTCTTTTCTAGTTGAAATTCTTTGAAAGGTTTTGCCTTCCTTGCTCTTATCCTGAAAAAATTAAATTTCATACTGATAAAAATAACTAGCAATATAAAAAGATTGCTATAGCAATCTTTTCCTTGAATGTTGTAAACAAATCACAAGTAAATTGCAAGCGTTATGCTTAAATATAGATACTCCTTGTGTTTATTATGGCAAATGAGGTAGCAAAGCAAGAAGAAAAAGCAGGAAAGGAAAAGATTGCAGAGATTGTAAAAGCTCCTCAGAAAGAAAAAGTAAAGGAAGAGATTGCAAAGCAACAAAAACAAGAGAAAGAAAAACTAAAAGAGATAGAGCAAGAGAGGCTGGAAAAAGAAAAGCTTCTCGAGATAAGCCAGATCAGTTTATGGCTAGATGACTATGATGATATTTTTTCAGATTTTGATCCAAGGCCTTATTCTCAAAGAGCGCTATCAGATGATTTTTTGCAAGAAGCAAAAAGAGCCTCTCATGAAATAAAAGAAAAAAAGATTGAGCTAAAATTCTTGATTCCTGAAAAAGAAAGGACAAGAGAGAAAGAATTTGTTATCAAAAGAAGGCTAAGAGAGCATTTTAGAAGACATGCTAAGTTGATTGAACAAGAAATAAAACAGCTAAGAAAAAAAAGCTTGCTTCTTGTCCTGGCAGGATGCTTGTTGATGATGGTCGCAACTTTTATTGCTTATCACGAATTTAAAAATTTTCTTTTTTATTTTTTGATAATCTTGTTCGAGCCTGCAGGATGGTTTTCTGTATGGTATGGTTTAGACCAATTTTTTTATACAGCAAGAGAAAAAAGCCCTGATCTCAAGTTCAACAAAAAGCTTGCAAAAGCAGAAATCGGTTTTATTTCTTACTAAAAAAGCAGGCTAAGTAGGTATTGAGAAGATAATTGAAATAAAGAGGTGAGGATGAAAAACAAATACAAAAAAATTGTAGGCATTAGTACTAATGTACTTCTCTTGGGCATTGTCAGTTTTCTTACTGACATAAGTAGTGAGATGATAGCACCAATTTTACCAATGTTCGTTATAGCATTAGGCGGAACTGGCTTGATTGTTGGTTTAATTGGAGGATTGAGAGACAGTATAGCAAGCATATTGAAAGTTATTTCAGGATACTGGTCTGATAAAATAGGTAAAAGGAAAGCATTTGTTTTTTCTGGTTATCTAACTTCATCAATTTTCAATCTATTTCTGGCTTTCTCAAGAGCATGGCAGCATATCCTATTTTTTGTTAGTCTAGAGAGAATAGGAAAAGGTTTGAGAGATGCTCCAAGAGATGCTATCATAGCAGATTCTATGCCAAAAAGGAGAGGCATGGGCTTTGGTGTGCATAGAGCACTTGATACAGCTGGAGCAATTTTTGGAGCAATAGTTGTTTTTATTTTATTTTGGTTTCTGGGCTTTAATTTTAAACAAATCATACTCGTTGCTGCAATTCTCGCATTTTCTTCTTTGATACCACTACATTTTGTAAGAGAAGAAAAAAGAAAAAAACAGCGCATGTCCTTTAAAAGAGGTTTAAGGAGCCTACCAAGGCCCCTCAAGTTTTTTATTGTGATAGCGGGAATCTTTGCACTGGCTAATTTCAGTTACATGTTTTTTATTCTTAGAGTACAAGAATTCTTTACTGGCAAATTCTCTATTGGAGTACCAATTTTGTTATATTTGCTGTTCAACATTTTTTATGCCTTGTTTGCTATTCCTTCTGGCATAATTTCTGATAAGGTAGGAAGAAAAAAAGTTCTCATTTTTGGTTATTTCTTGTTTTCCTTGACAGCTCTTGGTTTTGCACTCTTTAACTCTCTGGCGGCATTTATAATTTTGTTTGCTCTTTATGGTATTGTTTATGCAATAGTTGTTGGAAATCAAAGAGCATTTGTGTCTGACTTATCATCAGAGAAATTCAGGGCAACCGCTCTTGGCACTTTCCATACCACAATAGGCCTGGTAGCCCTACCAGCTAGCTTGATTGCAGGAGCATTATGGCAAATTACTCCCAATGCAACATTTATTTATGGCAGCGCAATAAGTATCATAGCAGTTATTTTGTTCCTTGCCTTTGGAAATTACTTCAAAGATCGAAAATAGAAAAATAAAAGGTAAAAATGAAAAGCATATTTTTGATAATATTTTTGATTTTTGTTGGACAAACTCTTGGCTCTCTGATTGGAATAATAAAAAAGCCAAAAAGAATTATTTTGTATGCTTCTCTGGCATTTGCTGCCAGCATGATGATTTGTGTATCATTTTTTCAGTTAATACCTGAAAGTTTGAAAATCACATCTTTTTTTGTTGTAACAATTTCTTTTTTTCTTGGAATAGGATTAATGAGGATTGTAGACAGAATATTACCACATATAAATCCTGAGCTGATAAAGAAAGAAAAACCAAATGTCAAGAGAAGCGTTACGATGCTTGTGATTGGTATTGCATTGCACAATTTGCCAGAAGGTCTTGCCATAGGGGTAGGATTTGCTCTATCACCTACACTAGGAATTGCTATAGCATTGGCAATAGCAACACAAGATGTTCCGGAAAATATTGCAACAATTGTTCCTTTATACAATCTGACAAAAAAAAGAATGAAATCTTTTTTCATAACAACGGGAACAATTTTGTTTGAGTTAATTGGATTTATTTTTGGTTATTATTTTTTGAAACAAGCTTCTCTTCCTATTTTGGGCGCATCTCTTGCACTTGCAGCAGGTTTTATGGTTTATATTTCAATAGACGAGCTTATTCCAGCAGCACAAATAAAACAAAATTTAAAAGTTGGAATTATCAGTATTATTTTAGGAGCAATCATTGTTTTGTTAACAAGTCTTTTGGTTTAGGTAAGCGAGAAAATGGAAAGCCTTGAAAAAATAAGAGAAGAAGTTTTGAAATGTAAAAAATGCAACTTGTGGAAAACAAGAAAAAATCCTGTTTTTGGAGAAGGAAACGAACACGCTAAAATCTTTTTTTGCGGCGAGGCCCCTGGCTACCATGAATCCATGACTGGCAAACCTTTTTGTGGTGCTGCCGGCAAAATTTTGGATAAATTATTAGATTCTATTGGCTTGAAAAGAAAAGAAATCTACATTACTAATATAGTAAAACTTCGTCCACCAAATAACCGTAACCCAACACAAGAAGAAATAAAAGCCTGCTCTCCCTATCTTGACAGGCAAATTGAAATCATAAAACCAAAAATAATCTGCTGCTTGGGCAATTTTGCTACAGCTTACATAATGAAGAAATTTGGTTTGAAAGATAAAGTACAAGGAATAAGTAAGATTCATAGAAAAGTTTTTTTAGTAAGTACTCTTTTCGGTCCTGTTAAGATAATCCCCCTTTACCATCCAGCTGTTGCTACTTATAATGCGAACATGTTCAAGATAATAAAAAAAGATTTTGAAATTTTGAAAAAAGAAGAATGAAAGGGCTAAAACCAATTGAAGATTTAGAAATCAGCGGAATAAAGTCTGTTACTGATTTAACAAACCAGATGAAACTATCTGGAGGTTTTGTTGCAAAAAAAGTTGGTGTTGCTTGTGATATTTTGAAGGATATGGTCAAAGATAAAAGATGCGTAAAGATACTTTCTTTTCCTGCATGTATAGTAGCTACAGGTACAAGAGGAATAATAAAAGAGATTGTAAAAAGAAATTTAGTCGATGTTATAATCACTACTTGCGGAACACTGGACCATGACCTGGCAAGAGTATGGAAGGACTATTATCATGGCACTTTTTTGATGGATGATAAAGAGCTACATAAAAAAGGAATAAACAGAGAAGGGAATATCTTGATTCCAAATGAGTGTTATGGAACTATATTAGAAGATAAAATACAACCGCTTCTTAACAAATTATACAAAGAAGGTAAAAAGGATTTTGCAACATATGAGCTTGTTTGGGAGCTTGGTAAGATGCTCGAAAATGAAAAGAAAAAAGAAAGCTCAATTATCTACTGGACATACAAAAACAAAATTCCTATGTTTATTCCAGGACCTACTGATGGTGCCGTTGGCTATCAAATTTGGTTCTTTTTCCAAAATAACCATAAGGATTTCAACATAAATCTGCTAAAAGATGAGCAAAAGATAAGCGAGATAATTTACTCTGCAAAAAAAACTGGAGCTTTGATGATAGGTGGAGGAATTTCAAAACATCATACGATATGGTGGAACCAGTTCAGGAATGGTTTGGATTATGTTGTTTATATTACAACAGCAGCTGAATGGGATGGCTCTTTGAGTGGAGCTAGAATAAGGGAAGCTATTTCATGGGGCAAGGTTAATGAAAAAGCGAAGTTTGTTACAGTAGAAGGTGATGCAACTGTCTTACTGCCTTTGATAATAACTTCAGTATTGAAAAGCAAAAAATAGAAGAAGTAAGATAATAAAAATTAAGAAGAAGGTGAAAAAAATGAGATTTTATTTAAGAAGTAAAATTCATATGGCAACAGTAACAGAAGCAAAAATAGATTATATAGGAAGTATAACTATTGACAAAAATTTGGTAGAAAAAGCAGGGTTTCGTGAAGGAGAAAAAGTGGCTGTCTGGGATGTTAGCAATGGAGAAAGACTAGAAACTTATATCATTCTAGGAAAGAAAGATTCTGGAATAATTTGCATGAATGGTGCAGCAGCAAGAAAAATAAAAAAAGGGCATAAAGTAATAGTGGCGGGATTTGAGCTTGCAAAAAACAAAATAAAACCAAAAATTATTTTAGTCAACAAAAATAACAAGTTTATT
This sequence comes from Candidatus Woesearchaeota archaeon, assembly GCA_964607815.1. Classification (GTDB taxonomy): domain Archaea; phylum Nanobdellota; class Nanobdellia; order Pacearchaeales; family CAZSMI01; genus CAZSMI01. The sequence continues at coordinate 9,725 of CAZSMI010000005.1, forward strand.
AGATACCTGAAATAAAAAAAGAAAGAAAAACTGAAAAATAGAAGTGAAGAGAAAAGAGGAAGATGAGCATAGCAGAGAATTATCAAAAAATAAGAAAAGAAATTCCAGATTATGCAAAGATAGTCATAGCTGGAAAAACAAGAACTGCGGAAGAACTTGCAGCTGTTATAGACGCTGGTGCTACTGACATGGGGGAGAATTATGTTCAAGAGGCAGAGAAAATGAGGCAAGAATTAGGAGAAAAAGCAAAACAAGTAAGATGGCATATGATAGGAACATTACAAAAAAACAAGATAAATAAAGCTTTGAGACTTTTTGATATTATCCAGACAATTGATTCTTTTGAACTTGCAGAGGCTGTTGACAAAAGAGCTGCAGGAATAAAAGAGATAATTCCTGTTTTAGTAGAAATAAATAGTGGAAAAGAGTCCAAAAAATCTGGTGTTATGCCTGCCCAAGCTGAAGAGCTGATAAGGAGAATAACAACTCTTGAGAATCTTAGAGTAAAAGGGTTAATGACAATGGGCCCAAGATTTGGAAATCCTGCTAATGCAAGACCTTATTTCAAAGAAACAAAAAGAATTTTTGAAAAAATAAAAAGTCTTAACCTACCAAATGTTGAAATGCAAGTTCTTAGCATGGGGATGTCAAATTCTTACAAAGTAGCAATAGAAGAAGGAAGCAATATGGTAAGGATAGGAACTGCAATTTTTGGAGAAAGGAAGGTTTAAAAAGATAAAATAAAGATTAACAGTAATAAGGTTTATAAAAATGGATATAGAGGAGATAAAAAAGAAAAAAGCGGATGAGATAAAAAAGAAGGCAAAAGAAAAAGCTAGAGAAATAGAAATAGCTGTTAATGATGAAAATTTTAGTAAGGAGGTCATAAAGAAAAGTAGGGAAGTTCCTATAGTGGTAGATTTCTGGGCATCATGGTGCACGCCGTGCTTGATGCTCTCTCCCATACTAGAAAAACTTGCAAAGGAATACAAAGGAAAATTTATTTTGGCAAAAGCTAATATTGACGAGGCGAGAGAACAAGCAGAAAAATATGGAGTTATGAGTATTCCTTGTGTGAAGCTTTTCAAAAATGGCAAAGTTGTTGATGAATTTATCGGTGCTATACCTGAACCTAATGTAAGGGAATGGCTTGATAAAAATTTGTGAAGAGTAAAATAATAATCAAGAGCTTTCGTTTGCTAATAAAGAAGCTCCAAAAAGGCCAGTATTATCTCCTAGAATACTTTTCTCTACTTTAACTTTTGAGCTTGCCTGCTTTAAAGCTCTTTTGCGCATTTCTTTTATTGCTGGTAAAAGCAGTAAGTTGCCTGCCTTGCTCAGACCACCAGCAAGAACTATCAAGTCAGGAGCAAGGACATTTGCTATGTTTGACAGGCCAACACCAAGATATTTTCCTGCCTCAACATAAACTCTTATTGCTTTTTTGTTTCCTTTTCTTGCCATCTCTTCAATTTTCTTTGGCTCAGTTATTATTTTTAGCTTTCTTGCTATTCTTTGAATTCCCCTACTAGAAATATATTCTTCCAAACAGCCATAATTTCCACACCTGCATTTCAAACCATTTTGCTGAATTGTCATATGGCCAAGTTCTGCAGCAATTCCAGTACCATGATAAATTTTATTGTTCAAAATAATACCAGAACCAACTCCTGTGCCAAGAGTTAGTAAAACAAGATTTTCAACTTTTCTTGCTCTTGCTTCTCCTATGGCAGCGCAATTTGCATCATTCTCTATTATAGTTTTTATTCCAAAATGCTTTCTTATTATCATGCCCAGAGAAATATTTTTCCAGCCAAGCAAATTTGAAGAAAAGAATACTTTTCCTTTTTTGCAGTCTATTGCTCCTGGAACACCAATTACAATATTTTTGACATTATTCTTATCAATACCCTCAAGAATAAGGTCAATAGAAGAACAAAGTCTTTGTATCACAGCTTTTGTACCTTGTCTTGCTTTTGTTTCTTTCACTATCTTTCTTAACACCCTACTATTCCCGCATTTGAATAAAGCAACTCTAATAAAGGTTCCTCCAAGATCTACTGCTATGATATAGGCCATTTTATAATAAAAAGCTATTATAATTCAATAGTTTTCTGTTTTTGAATTTTTTGATAATTTGCTTGCTGCTTCTTTATCGATTATAAACATAACACGGGAATGTTTTTGCAAAAAAGAGGTAGGACATTCCTTAGACATTTTTCCTTCAATTGCCTTGGCTACAGCTTCTGACTTATTTTTTCCAGAAGCTAGTAAAATTATTTCTCTTGATTCCATTATTGTAGCTATACCAATTGTTATGGCGTATCTTGGAACTTCCTTCTTGTTATGAAAAAATTTAGCATTATCTTTTATTGTTTCTTTTGCTAGCCTGACAAGTCTTGTCCTCGAGCTCAGAGAAGAGGGTGGCTCGTTGAAGCCTATATGACCATCTCTTCCAATACCCAAAATTTGTAGGTCTATACCATTAACTTTTTTGATCTGTTCTTCATACCTCCTACAATAACTCTTTATATCTCTAACTGTTCCAGAAGGAATATGTACATTTTCTTTCTTTATATTAACCTTCCCAAAAAGATTTTTCCACATAAAGCTATTGTAAGATCGTAGATGTTCTGCTGCTAAGCCATAATACTCGTCAAGATTAAAAGTAATAACTTCTGAAAAATCGATTTTTCCTTTTTTGTATGCTTCAATTAGTTTTTTGTATAATCCTAATGGTGTTGAGCCGGTAGCTAAACCCAAAACAATATCCGGCTTTTTTTTCATCTCTTTTATTACAAGCTGAGCAGCTTTTTCAGACATTTCTTCATAATTTTTTGTAACTATTACTTTCATTTTTCCTTATTTTTTCTCTTGCCTTAATTTCTCTTGCCTTAATTTCTCTTGCCTTAATTTCTCTTGCCTTGAGATCATTATAACTTCATCTCCCCTAAATAGGTCTTTTACTGTACATTCCACTTTTGCATTAAGTGTCTTTTTATAAAGTCTTTGGGCCTTGTTTTCAGTGCCGGTAGTTACTTCAATTATCTTCAATACAGACCCTCTTTTTTTCAGGTATTTTTTTATTTCACACAAAGATTTTTCTGTTAGTTGAGTACCTATTCCCTTGCCGCGATATTCTGGCAATACTGCTATTTGTTCTAGCTCAATAACTGCTCTTTCTCTGAATCCTCCTTTTTCCATCCACAAGACATAGCCAACAATCTCTTCCTTGAGTTTTGCTACAAAATAAAACATTCTTGGAAATGCATTAAAATTACAATCAATCCATTTTTTTGCAATTTTCAAGTCTTTCAGGCCAGAAAAACTCGCAGAAGCAACTCTAGCTACTGCTGGTATCTGCTCTCTTTTCATCTTGCTGATTGCTACTTTTATCATTTTTTGAACCTCTTTTTGTAAAGCAACCATGTTCTGATAAATTCTGCATGTGGCCATGCCAAAGGTAAAACAGAGTAGGCTAAGCCGCGCTTGAAAAGAGGACTTCCTCTTATATTTCTGATCAACCTTTTTCTGTCTGGTCTCAACAAGCCAGCTGTTTTATATTCTGCTAGCCACTCTTCAAATTCTCTTTTTGTTGCAATATGTTCTGGTAACAGATTGTGATAAGATATTCCTAATACCCATTTCAAAAAATTATCTGCTTTTTCTTTTTCTCCTAGTCTGATAAAATGTCTTGCCAACATCAAAGTAAAGTGTGACCATGGGCCATAGCCACCATTATTTCTTCCGACATCCTTTTCGTAGCGACAAATTCCCCCAAGTTTTGGATACCAAAGTTTTCTATAAATAGTTTTGACAGTTTTTTTAATTCTATTATTCTGATCTGAAAGGATTCCAAAATCTGCCAGAGAATAAGCTGAAGCATCTACTCTTTCTTCTACAGAACTAGCTTCTTTCAGCCTTATTGTCTTGACAAAGCAAGAAAGAACAGGATCCCATAATCTGTCCAGTCCTTTTCTTACAGCTATGAGATATTTTCTTGTTTTCCTCTCTTTCGGACATGCTTCTCGTAAAGCTGCATAGCAAATAGAATTAGCCCATACCTCAAGACCTGCTTCATAAGGGGGGAATTCATGAATACTATTCAAGGTAAAGAAGAGCTTTTCTTTTGGCATGAATTGCTTTTTTATATAGTATAAAGCTTTTTTTATCTTTTTTGATTCCTTTTTTGCAAAAACAACGTCTTTACTTTTCTTTATATATTTTGCAAAAGAGTAAACTACTAAGGCGGTATTATCTAGCTGTTCTGGTTTGTAGCTTGCATCTTTTCTTTCTGCAGTTACTCTTTGAGGGAAAGAGCCATCTTTTTTCTGAGTTTGCAAAATGAAGAATAAGCCTTTCCTGGCTCTCTCGAGCAGGCCTGCTTCTAGCAAAGCAAGCAAACAAATACTATGATCACGAGAATACGCATAAGGATATCTCTTCCCATGAGGAGAAGCTAAGATCCCGCCATTTGGCAGCTGTAAGGAGCATAAAAGTCGGATACTCTTCTTGTAAAGGCATTCGGCTTTTTTGATTTCTTTTTTATTCATTTTTTCCAAGCAAATTCAAAACCGCTTTATTCCAGCCTTTTGAGGCTATTCCTTTTGCATGCTTGTAAAGAGGAGATGCATAAGAACCATCAAAGCGCTGGACCAAAATAGCCTTTTTAGCTACTTTTAACATATCAAAATCATTTTCACTGTCTCCTATTGCTATACTCAATACTTTTTTATTTTTATACTTTTTTTTATAAAGAGCCATTAAAATTTTTACTGCCTTGCCCTTATCTCCACTCAAGATATGGCAATAGCGGGTACCTTGCGAGAAGTTGAGTCCTTTTTGCTCAACTAGCTTTTTAATTTCCTTTTTATTACCTTTCGGTGCTCTGAAAACAGCGTCATATTCTCTTTTCTTTGCAAGTCTTGCTTCTTTCAAACCCAAACCAGTATCTTTGCTTAACTCAGAAACTGATAAGTCAGAAAAAGCTATTATACCAGAAACTCTTTTTTTGATGCTACGCAAAACTTTTACTAACTCTGGATAAGGCTTGCCTATCTCAATAGTAACATAACCATTTTTTTTCTTGCTCCTGAACTCAAAGTCAAAATAGCCTTTGGGAATATAGATAGCTCCCCCATTCTCAACAATAAAAGGATCATTATTTCGAAGCTTTTTCCTATACTCCTCTATTTCTGCTCTTGTTTTGCTAGAACCAATTATCAAAGGAGTGTGTTTTTTTCTTATTTCTTGTAAAGCTTTTTTTGCGTTGGCAAAAGAATAATCTTTATCCAGTAAGGTACCATCGAGGTCTGTAAATATGATATACATTTTATTTTATACGCAATAAAGGCTCAATTTTTTTCTTGAAAATAGTTTGCCATGTATAGCTTCTCAAAACTCTTTTGAATAAATTTAAGGACTTGTTTTTCTGATAAAATCGCAAAATTCTCTTAGCAATTTTTTCTGGCTTTTCGTTCAGATAAAAATAGTTAACATCTTTTTTTCCTACTTCTTTTATTGGAGCAATCGAAGAAGAAAAAACGGGCAGCTTTGACAAGCCAGCTTCTAAAATAGGAATACCAAATCCCTCTTTGTAGCTTGGTAACAGCAATATATCTGCTAACCTGTAAAGGTCTTTCAGCAAAGAAAAGCCTACTTTTATTCTCTTCCCCTCATATTTGAGGTCACACAAAAAGATGATCTTTTTACTTATTTTTAGTTTTTTAACAAGCTTTTTCAAAGAGCGAAAATAAGTATCTCCTTTTTTGTGGGGGTCAGGAGGGCCTGTAATAATAGTTTTTGCATTTATTTTTTTGTTGAGTTCCTTGATTATTGTGGCTGCCATCTCTACATTTTTTCTCTTGATAATCCTTATAGGAAGCAAGGCAACCAGGTCTGTCCCGGCCAGGTCAAATTTCCCAAAGATAAATAATGCTTTTTGAGAAAGGTTCAGGAAGTCTAGGCCTATCCCATTAGGGACAATAGTAATTTTTCTTCTGAACAATCTTGCAAATCCTTCTGCCCTGTTAGCAGATATTGTTACGTACTGTACATTTTTCAAGGGTTTTCTCAACAAAATCCATGGAAAAGAATTTTCCTTTATCGAAGAGAGAAATGGCTTATATGTCTTATCAAGGAATACAGAATCATGACACCATGCAATAAACTTGGTTTCTTTTCTTTCCTCTATTATCTTATGTAAAGCTATAACAAGAGGCATGTTGAAGGGCATTGTCATACAATTATGAATTATACATATATCTATGCCCTTTAATTCTAGAGCTAATTTATTGTGTATCTTCTGGGCAAGCATTTTCCATTTCTTTTCCTTGCCTTTTGGAGCTGACCAATCTGAGAGGGAGTTTATTTCAGGAATAATTCTGAGTTTTACTCTGGGATCAAAAGATTTGCCCCTGCCAGCCAAAATCTTGGTATAATAGCCTTTATCAGCGAGCAACTTGGCATGAGCTTCTATGACAAATTCAACTCCCCCAATAACCGGAGGAATGGAATAATGGATAATCGTTATCTTAGGCTTTTTCATTTTTGCCTCTTTTTTGAGCTGATAATTCAACTTTTGTAAAAAACAAAGGAGATTTATAAAGTTAATTATTTTCTATATTTTGTAAGGTGAACTTATAAAACAGACAGTCTTGTCTCTTAGAAGATACTCTCAAACTTTAAACAAAATAAAAAGTTTTTTAAAAGAGTCCTTACCCTCTCTGTAATGAGCTACTGGGAAGAACAAGCAAGATTGTTGAGAAGATTTAGTGTAGTTGAAAAGTTTATCAAGCCAAGAGTATGCTATCTAAGTTCCTATCCTCCTAGAGAGTGTGGAATTGCCCAATTTACTCATGATTTAGTAAGAGCGTCTCATAGGATAAGTCCCTTGACAAGATACAATGTAATAGCAATGACAGACCCTGGCTCTTATTACAGCTATAGCAGGAGAGTTATTTTTGAAATAAGGCAGGAAAGGGCAGAAGATTATGTTGATGCTGCCAAATTTATCAATGGCAGAAAAGATATAAAGGTAGTAAATCTGCAACACGAATTTGGCCTTTTTGGAGGAAAAGAAGGCAGCTATATACTACATTTTGCAAGGCAACTTGAAAAACCTTTGGTAACAACTTTTCACTCTATTGCTCCTGCTTCAATTTTTGGAAAGAAGAGAGAAAAGATAATAAGAGAGCTTGGCAAAAAAAGCAGTGCTGTTGTAACTATATGCAAAACTGGAGCAGACATTTTGACAAAAAATTATGGAGTTAGTAGAGAAAAACTTTTTGTTATCCCCCATGGTACTCCTATTATAAAAAAAGATAATCCTGACAAGTTCAAAAAAAAACTAGGAATAGAAAAAGACAAAAAAGTTATCTTGTCTTTTGGCTTTTTGAGCTGGAGAAAAGGTGATGAGTATGTTGTAAGGGCATTACCGGAAATTTTGCGCAAAAACAAAGATGTGTTATATTTGATAGTTGGTGAACCTCATCCAAGAGTAAGAAAGGAAGGAGAAGAATACAAAAGAAAGTTGTTGAAACTCGCCAAGCATCTTGGGGTGCAGAAAGCAGTTAGGTTTCATACCAGGTTCCTGGCAAAAAAAGAGCTACTTTTTTATTTGAAAGCTGCTGATATCGTAACGGTAATGAATCTTTTTCCTGGACAAATTTCTTCTGGTGTTTTGGCTTATGCGTTAGGGGCAGGCAAGGCAATTGTTTCTACGCCAACTTTATTTGCAAAAGAGGTGCTAAAAAATAGAGGCTTACTTGTCAGATGTGACATGCAAACAATTAATGGCTTGGAAGTTTTCAAGCCATTTACTAAAAGTATATCAAGAGCAATTAATAATCTTTTTGAAAGAAAAATACTAAAACTGAACTTAGAAGAAAGAGCTTATAGGTTTGGAAAGAGGTGCAGATGGAGAAGAATGGCAAAAAGATATTTAAGGTTGTTTTACTGGACATATAAAAAGAGGTAGATTGGAAATGAGGAAAAAATTAAGAATAGGCTATGTTGGCTGGATAGGAAAACATAATCTTGGTGATGATGCTTGTTTTTTTGCAACCAGCTATTTGCTAAAAAGATATTTGAAAGTAGATTATAAATTAATAGTAAAAAAATATGCTCTTATCTTGAGGCCCAATTCTTGGGTTGAGAGACACCCAGGACTTGTAAATTATGATTTCCTGATTTGTGGTGGTGGAACTTTGCTTAGTCCTTGGGCATTGCCATGGGATCGGTTTTTTAGACTTGCTGGAAAGAAAGGAGTTCCTTATGTTATTTTTGGTACTGGGGTCAGAAATCCACATTTCTATAAACCAGCAGGATGCAAGCTTACAAAAGAAACAAAAAATCTTTTGAAAAGTGTAATTGAAAAAGCAAGATTTGTAGGTGTAAGGGGGGAAGAGTCAAAACAAACCTTACTTGAAGTTGGTTGTGATGAAAAGAAAATAGAGGTAATCGGAGACCCGGCTCTTGTTTATTATAAACAAATAAACAAAAATCCAAACAAGAAAAAAGAAAAAAAAGAAAGAATAATAGGAATAAATATAGGAGGTATTAGCATAAATACAAGATATGGAGAGATATATGGAAGGGACGAGGGGATTGTAATAAAGACAATAACAAAGCTGACAAGATACCTTCTTTCAAAAAACTTTAAAGTTATTTTTATCCCTTTATGGATAGGTGATCTGCTTGCTCAGTGGTCTGTTGTTAATATATTTGGTGAAAACCAAAACATTGTTAGCATAAATAAATTACTAGGCCTCTCTTCTCTAATAAAAGTGATTAGTAAATGTGATTTTTTGATAGGGGAGAGACTTCATTCTATAGTATTTGCTGCTTCTGCTTCTGTCCCCTTCCTTTCTTTTGCTTATAGGCCAAAATGTATTGATTTTGCAAGGTCTGTTGATTGCGGGGAATATGTTGTAAAAACAAATGAGAAAGACCCTGCTAAAAGGCTAATCAAAAAGTTTAATAAGGCATGGAAAGAAAAAGAGAAAATAAAAAAGAGAATAGAGAGGAATGTTAAGGAATACCAGTCAAGATTAGAAAATTTTGCAAAAAGAACAGCAAAAGCAATAGAAGATGAAACTAAAGAGGTACAAGAATAATCCTATTTTAGAGCCAACCTCTAATTGGTGGGAAAGTCGAGCTGTTTTTAATCCTGCTGCTGTTCTCAAGGATAAAAAAGTTTATCTTCTTTATAGAGCAATTGGTAAACATAAGAATTATGCTGGATATGTTTCAAGATTTGGTTTAGCTATCAGTAAAGATGGAGAAAATTTCAAAAGGAAAAAGCAGCCAGTTTTTACATCAAAAGAAGAATATGAAAAATGGACATGCGAAGACCCCAGAATCGTGAAGTTGAAAAAAAGATTTTTCATCACTTATACAGCTTTGGGCAAACCTTATGGAAAAGGAGGATGGGCAAGAGCTGCTCTTGCTTCTACTCTTGATTTCCATAACTTCAAAAGACATGGAACTATCACAGAGAGGATGGCTAATGATAAAGATGTCGTGCTATTTCCAGAACAAGTAAATAAAAGATATGTTATGTTACATAGGCCTTTCTATTGGAAAAAGAATAGAATTTATAGAACAGAAAAAAGAGTTTACATAGCAATAAGAAGACAGCTTTTCGAATGGCCATGGCGTGTTAAAATACCAGAATATTTTCCTGAAAGGCCAAGCGTATGGATTTCTTATAGTAGAAATATGATAAAGTGGTATGGCCATAAAGTTATATTAGAACCAACAAAACATAGATGGGAAAGCTGGAAAATTGGGGCAGGACCACCACCAATAAAAACAGACAAAGGATGGCTAGTTATCTATCATGGAATTGAAAGAATGGCAAGAAAAAAATATTGTTATTCAACTGGGGCTGCCTTGCTCGACTTGCAAGATCCTTCCAAAGTAATAGCAAGGACAAAAGAGCCTATATTAAGACCAGAAGAGTGGTATGAGTTAGAAGGAGATGTTCCGAATGTGGTTTTTCCGAGTGGAGCAGTAATAATCAGAAAGAGACTTTATGTTTATTATGGTGGTGCAGACAAGTATTGCTGCCTTGCTACCTGCAAACTAAAAGAGCTAGTTGATTTTTTGCTTAGCCAAAAATGAAGTCATTATTCAAAGCAGACAAAAAAGACAAAGAAAAGCTGAAAAAGTTGAGGTTGATAGTTCTTGATACAGACGGAGTTATTGTGCCGAGAGGAACAGAAATTATTGAGACAGAAAATTATGTAAGGATGAAGCTGAAACATCCACCAGAAGAATTTTATAAAAAAATTAAAAAACTTGTAAAGCACTACAAAATCCTCATCTCCTCAGGAAGAAGTATGCTTACTCTACGCACAATGTTCTCAAGGCTTTGTATAGATGGAGTGTATTTACAATGTGAAAATGGCTCGAGAGTATTTTCTTTTTTAAAATCTTTCAGCACAGCTAATCTCTCTCCAAGATATTTCAAAAAATTATTCAGCGTCTTGCAAGAAATAAGAAAAAGAAAACTCAAAATCAGAGGAACAGAACCAAAAGAAACTATTCTTACAGTTCATTGCACAAGAGAAATAAAAGAAATTTACAAAATTGTGAGAAAATTTGATAAAGAAAAAGAGCTCTATGTGATATGGAACAAAGAAGCATTTGATATTGGAAGCAAAGAAGTAATGAAAGGCACCGGCCTAAAAAAATTTTGCAAAAAACTAGGAATAAAAAAAGCCGAAGTTTTATGTATAGGAGACAACAAAAATGATATCCCCCTCTTGAAAGAGGCGGGAATTTCAGTAAGCACAAATCCAAAAATAAAAGCAGATTATTATCTTTTTAGCAGAAAAAAACTTCCAGGTATTGTCTTGTCAGAGTTTTTGTTGCACTTGCACAAAAGCATCTAATAGCTACTTTTTATAACTCTTTTGGAACTCTGATTTTTCAAAACAAAGAAAAAGATATATAAATCATAAATATTTTATATCTTTAATTCAAAAGAGGGAAGAAAAAGAAAAAAATGCTAGTCATAGGCTGTTCTGGCTCACATAATCTGGCAAAAGAAATAGCAAAAAGGCTAAATGCCAATTATGCTGATCTTGTCGTAGATAAATTTCCTGATAATGAAATCAGAGTAAGGTTTTCGAAAAGCATCAAAGGAAGAAAAGTCATTCTTGTGCAGTCTTTTTACAACAACAGCCATAGTGTCAATGATAAAATTGTAGAAGTTTTGTTTGCAGCTTATACAGCAAGAGAATTGAAAGCAAAGAAACTTTTTTTGGTTGCGCCATATTTAGCATATTTGAGGGAAGATAAAAGATTTGAAAAAGGAGAAAGCATTAGCGCAAAAATAATTGCGAAGCTGTTCAAAATTTTTGATAAAGTGTTTATTGTTGAGCCGCATTTGCATAGGTTCAAAAAACTGAAAGATTTTTTTCCGAATGCAAAAAAAATAAGTGTAGCAAGAGAAATATCAGATTATATAAAGAAAAATTTCGAAGATTACATTCTAGTAGGACCAGACCAAGAAAGTTGGCAGTGGGTTAAGGATATTGCAAAGTACTTGCCAAAACCTTCTGTGGTAGTCTTCAAAAAAGAAAGAATTGGCCCAGAAAAAGTAAGAATTCTTAAAAGGAAAAGAAAACAAAAGAAAAAACAAGAAGCAATAATAATTGATGACATTATTTCTACAGGAGGTACGATGCTAGAAGCTGCAAAAGAAGCAAAAAAATTTGCAAAAAAAATTTGCTGTTTAGGAATTCATGGAATTTTTGCAAAAAATTCCTTATCCAGGCTGAAAAAATATAAGGTCATGAGTACAAATTCTATTCCTTCTCGTGTATCAAAAATAGATATAACTGAATCTATAGTAAAAGAACTAAAAAGAGGCTAAAGCAAAAAAAGCTAAAATGAAAATTTACCTTGGAGCAGACCATGCAGGTTTTGAGCTGAAAGAAAAAATCAAAAAATTTCTAACAGCTAAAGAGTTTGAAGTGGAAGATATGGGACCTTATAAATATAACAGTAAAGATGATTATCCAGATTATGCAATAAAGGTTTGTGAAAAAATTTTAAGAGATAGAAAAGGAATGAAAGGAATCTTGTTTTGCGGTTCTGGACATGGAATGTGTATAGCAGCTAACAAATTTCCTTCTATTAGGGCAACAATATGTTGGAGCATTGAATCAGTAAAATATGCAAAGACACATACAAATGTTAATGTTTTGTGTATCCCAGCAAGGCTGATAAACTTAAGAAAAACAAAGAAAATAGTGCTTGAATGGCTAGAGCTTCCATTCAGACATGAGAAAAGGCATATAAGAAGAATTAACAAGATAAAGAAAATTGAAAAAAAATATATAGGATGAAAAAAGAAAAACCGAAATTGCAAGTTGCACTTGATGTCCTGACAATAGAAGAAGCATTGAGAATAGCCAAGCAGGTAGCAGAATATGCTGATATTATTGAACTAGGCACACCCTTACTGCAAGAAGAATCAACAAAAGAAGTTTTGAATTTAATGAGAACCAGTTTTCCAAAAAAAATATTGCTTGCAGATTTGAAGGCAATGGATGTTGGCAAAATAGAAGCGAGCATGGCTTTTGAGGCTGGTGCAGATATAATGACTGTCTGTGCAGGAGCGAGCGATAGCACGATTAAAGCTGCGCTTGAATATGCAAAAAAACATCACAAAAAAATAATGGTTGATTTAATAGGTGTCAAAGATAAGGTGTCAAGAGCAAAAGAAGTAGAAAAACTAAAACCACATTATATCTGTGTGCATACTGGTATAGATGAACAGCATTTAGGAGTAAAGCCATTTGAAGATTTGGTCAAGATAAGTAAAATTATAGAAACACAAATAGCAGTAGCAGGAGGAATTAATTTAAATAATATGAATAATATATTGAAGTATAAACCATCTATAATAATTGTTGGCTCTGGAATAACCTCAACAAAAAATCCTGCGCTGACTGCAAAAAAATTGAAAGAAAAAATTGAAAAAGTTAGAAAGACTAGAAAATGAAAAAAATTTCTACGATAACAAAAAAAATTGAGGCTGAGCTCAAAAAAAGTCTTTCAAAAATAGACAGCAAGAAAACAGAAAAATTTGTTAGAATATTAGCAAGATCAAAGAATATATTTGTTACCGGCCAAGGAAGGTCTGGTCTTATCGGAGAAGCTTTTGCGATGAGGTTGATGCAAGTTGGAAAAAATGCTTTCATTGTAGGAATGCCAACAACCCCTGCAATAAAAGAAAAAGATATTTTTGTTGCGATTAGCTGCACTGGCAAAACAAAAGTTACTGCAGACATAGTAAAAGAAGCAAAAAAAGAAAAAACCTTTATAGTCGCTCTTACAGCTGAGCCAAACTCTATAGTAGCGTCTTTGGCAGACCTTGTTATAATAATAAAAGCAAAAGATTCTATAAAAAGCAAACAGCCTCTAGCAACTTTATTCGAGCAAGCAGCTCTTCTTTATTTGGATTCAGTTATAATTATGTTAATGCAGAAATTAGGGATAAAAGAAAAAAAGCTTGCAAAAAGGCATGCAAATTTATAA
>CAZSMI010000006.1:0-16070 GCA_964607815.1 Candidatus Woesearchaeota archaeon
ACAAAAAATTGGACTGACCGCAAGGTTTTTAAATAATAAAGAATAGCATAACCAAGAAAAAAATGGAATTCTGTCCAAAGTGCGGCTCTGTTATGGTAAAAAAGAGAAAGAGATTTATTTGTGCAAGATGTGGTTATGTGAGCAAGGAAAAACCAAAAATAGAAACAAGTGAAAAAATGCAAGCAAAGCAAGAAATTGGAGTGCTGCATGAAAAAGATTCAACAGTGTGGCCTATTGTGTCAGCAACTTGTCCAAAATGCCATAACAAAGAAGCTTATTTTTGGTCTGCCCAGATGAGGGCAGGAGACGAGGCAGAGACAAGATTTTTTAGATGTACCAAATGCAAGCATACATGGAGAGAGTATGCATAAGATTTTTAAATAATCTTCTTTTTTTGTTTCTTATGAAAGATTGTTTTTTTTGCAAAATTCAGAATCCGAATAATAAAGAACACAAACATCTAAATAAAATTATAGAAAACGAAAGCTTTATTGCAAGATGGGATGGATTTCCTGTAAGCGAGGGCCATGTTGATGTTGTTATCAAAAGACATATAGAATCCATTTTTGATCTAAAAGATAGTGAGGCAAAGAATCTTCTCGGCATTATCAAAGAAGTTAAAAAAATTCTTGACAAGAGATATAGCCCACAAGGATACACTGTTGGCGTAAACGAAGGTAGGGCAGCAGGACGTACAATAGACCATTTGCATGTTCAATTTATTCCCAGATATGAAGGAGATGTTCCTGATCCAACTGGCGGGGTAAGAAACGTAATTCCAGGAAAAGGAAACTATCTAAGATAAATACTTTTTTAAATTCTATAATCTTCTTATTTTTGTGGACCCGTAGCTCAGTTTGGTAGAGCATCGGACTCTTAGAACCTTTCTTGAAAAGAAAGCCTCGGGAAAGAGACTGAAGAAATCCGAGTGTCGCGTGTTCAAATCACGTCGGGTCCATTTCAAAAAATATGAACAAAAAATATTTTACAGCTTTGCTAGAAGAGATTGAGGAGCTGAAAAAAAATAACCAACTTATTATAGTTGAAGGCAGGAAAGATAAAGCTGCATTAGAGGAACTTGGCATCAAAAATATCTTTGTTCTTAACCAATCTGGAAAAAGTTTGTATACAAAAATAGAAGAAATTGTCAAAAAAGTAAAAAACACGAGAAAAAACAAAAAATGTATCATACTGACAGACCTTGATAAAAAAGGCAGGCAGTTATATTTCTTATTGAGAAAAGAGCTTGATAGAGAAAATATCAAAATGGATAATAATTTGAGGAATTTGCTAATCAAGCTAAAAGTAAGTCATATTGAGGGGCTCTCAACTTTTTTCAAGAATTCAACTTTTTTCAAGAATAATTACCATGATCGCCCCTATTGTCCCAATTTATCTAATTTATTTTTGTAAATTTTTGTATTTTTCAAAATCTTCTTGTGTTGTTATGTGCGGAGGCATTTTTATTTCAGAAACAGAAATTTTTTCTCCAAACTTTTTTATAAGTAGCAACATAGAGTCTGTAATCCAATATTCTCCTTTTTTGCTCAGTGGTGTTTCTTTTATTGCCTTGAATATCTTTGGAGTAAAATAATACAGGCCAGAAAGTACAAGATTGCTTGGTTCTTTTCCTTTCTCTGGCTTTTCAACAATATTTTGCATGTACTTTCCTTTCAAACCTACAACACCATAATTCCAAGGATCATCAACATGAGAAACAGCAACATTATTTGGTTTTGCAGAAATAACTGCTTGCAGGTCAGATTTTTTCCACAAAATATCGCCGTTTATAACAACAAAAGGCTTTTTTATATAGGAAGAAGCAAGCCCAATAGCATTGGCAGTTCCAAGTCTCTTTTCTTGATAAAGGAATTTTATTTTTGCATTTATTTTTTCTTTCTTCTTAATTTCTTCTACTTTCATCATGACATCATTTTTTCTATGCCCGACTACAATATAAATTCTATCACAGAATTTATCAAGAACAAAAAGGTTATTTTCAAGCAAACTTTTTTCTCCTATTTCAAAAGTAGCTTTCTGTTTTCTCTTTCCTATTTTTCCTAGCCTTTTACCTTTACCTGCAGCAAGCAAAACAGCTTCTAACATTTTTAACATAATAGAAATACTAATTTAAAAGTTTAATGGTCATGGTCTAGTTTAAAAACCGCCCATCTTGCTAGCACTTGCTAGCCAACATAAATTGCTTCTCTTTTTGCTTTTTCTTTTACTTGTGTGGCAGACTTTACAAGAAGTTCTTTTAGTCTTTTTTCAAAGACCTCAGCTTTTTCTATCAATGGCTTGTAGTCAACTTTCAGACCAAGATACTTATCAAGAGCTTCAATAATTTTTGCAGCTGCCCTACTGTCAGGCAGCTCAGAATGTGCTTCAGCAAATATAAAAGAAGAGTTTTTTGCCTTGCTTAGCAAAGAAGCTGTTGCGCCAAAAACAATTCCCTCTCTCAGAGGTTTTATCCCACAACTTTCAAATTTTTTTTGTTTTTCCTTATCTTTTGTCAGATAAAAAACTTTTGGTCCTCTATCAAGTTCTGCTCCTACACCCTCAATGCTAATAAGTTCTTTTGCCTTTAGTTTGTTGCATAGCTCCAAAACAGAATCTGCAAGCTCCCATTCAAAGCCAGAAATTATTGCTACTGCTCTCAATATAACAATATTGTATTTTTTGCTATAAAATATTTCAAATGGTTCTATTATCTTTCCTTTATGCACAGCAATAATAGCAGGTATTTTTTTGCTTTCCAGTCTTCCTATTCTTTCAGCATATGTATGCTCTATCAAAAATTCTGTTGCTATTGTTCCTACCAGACCAAAACCAGGAAATCCTTCTATGATTACAGGTCTTGAAGGTTTTTTCTCGAGCTGAATTTCCATCTCTAATAGAGGATAAAAATGTTTATAAAGTTTTCTTTCTTGAAAACTTTACTAAGAGACAAGAAAGACTAGTAGACCATATAAAGCATATCAAAGATTATTGTAAATTTTTATAAGATGAAAGCTGTAAAAAAAGAAATACGCATTCTTGGTGTAGATGACGCCCCTTTTTCAAAAAAAGACAAAAAATGTCTTGTTGTTGCAACTATATTTAGGGGAGGAAATTATATTGATGGCCTGCTTTCTTTTTATGTGGATGTTGACGGCAAAGACGCTACTAACAAACTTATAAAAACAATAAAAAAAACAAAACATTATGACCAGCTTAATTGTATAATGTTAAATGGTATTGCTTTGGCAGGATTTAATGTCATTGATATTGTAGAACTAGCAAAAAAGACTAAACTTCCAGTAATTGTTGTTATAAGAAAAGTTCCTAATCTTGTTAGAATAAAAAAAATTTTGAGAAAAATAGCTAAAGAAAAAATAAAATTGCTTGAAAAAGCAGGAAAAATTTTTCCTGTAAAAATAAGAGACAAGAAGATTTATATTCAAGTTGCTAACATTGATGTAAAAAGGGCGACAGAAATTGTAAAGATAAGTGCAACTCATTCTTTGATACCAGAACCAATAAGAAATGCACATCTAATAGCATCTGGTATCATGCTTGGAGAAAGCAAAGGCAGAGTATAAAAATATTGAGATAGTATTATTAGCTATTATTAATTAGATTTCGTTAGAGATAATATCTGAGTTGTTGTAACTAGATAATAGAAATCTTTTTATATACCCTTTTCTTCAATGTATTATGACACTTGTGGAAAAAATAACAAAAAAAGCTGAATTTATTTCTTTTATGGCTAGCAAGATAGACTATACTATTTTGAAGGGCGCTGATGAAAAAAAAGTAGCAAAATTTTGCGAGAGTGCAAAAAAATATGGCTTTTATGCTCTTTGTACATGGCCAGAGTATGTAAAATTGACCTCTGAACTTTTGAAAGATTCTGAAGTAAAGGTATGTAGTGTGATAGGTTTTCCAGAAGGGACAATGTCAACAGCAAGTAAACTGAAAGATTTAGAAGTTGCGATTAAAGGAGGGGCAACAGAATTTGACATGGTTATGGAAAGGGCAAAGTTCAAATTTCTTGATAATTATTCTGTAAGAAAGGACATAGAAGATGTTGTTGCTGAGGCAAAAAAAGCGAGTTATAACAATATTGTCAAGGTAATAGTGGAAACATGCGAGCTCAATTATGATGAGATAAGAAAGGCATGTGAGATTGTTTCTGATGCAGGAGCAGACTTTATAAAAACCTCTACTGGATACAAAGATGATTTTTTTCGCTCAATGGGAGAAGAAAGAGTAAAAAAGATAGAAGATGTAAGGGCCATGAAAGAAAAAATAGATACAATGGGAAGCAGACTTAAGATAAAGGCTGCTGGTGGTATCGGAACACTAGAATATGCTATTGCCATGATAGAAGCAGGAGCCTCGAGGCTTGGAATAGGCTCTGCAGCAACAAAAATAATAGACGAGATTAAATGATTGAGATTTCTGCAAGACAACTGCAAGACAAAAAGCAACAAAAAAACAAGAAAAAGATCATTAAATTATTAACAAAAAAATAAAGTCTGATAATTCTAATTTACAATTTACTAAAATCTTTACAGATTTTTATAATTTGCTTACTCAAGCAACTTTTTTATATTCTCGATATTGCCTGCTATTTCTGTTCCTTTTTTTGTTAGCTTTATTATCTTGATACGGCCTTTTTTTTCAAATGTTACCAAGCCCAAAGTTTCAAGTCCTTGCAATATTTTCACTGCATGACTATATGTGCAATCAACTTCCTTTGCTAGTATACTTCCATATCTTGGTCGAGAAGATTTTTTCAAGGCTACTAAAATCAAGGCAGGCTTCTTTCTGAAGAACACATCAAATGCTCCTTTCATTTTCCTTAGTCTTTATCTTAATTTTTTAGTCTTTTTTCAACAAATGTTTTTAAAACTATATGTTGTATCGTAATCTTTGCTTTTAAACCTTTCGGTTTCTGATTTTAGAAAAATTTTATCGTCGGAAATATTGTCGGAAAATTAGATACTAGGGCTTTTTCTAAAAGCTTCCCCCAAAACTTTTTTGTTTTCCTCCAAGAATTCTGGATGAATCTTTTCTTTTAGTGTTTGCCAGATAATTTCTTTTTTTAGTGGTAAGAGTTTCTTTGCAAGCGCATAACCCAAAACATAAGTATTGACCATAGTAATATCTCCTGTTATTTTTTTTATTATTTCATCAGCACTTACAACATACAACTTTTTACTATATTTTTTTATTTTTTTCAAAATTACCTTTAGCTCAAGAGGAAGCCTAAAAATTTTTTTATTTGTTAAAATAATTGTTTTTTTATTTGCGAAATAACAAGCACGTAAAGCTTCCACTGTCTCCAAGGCAATTATCAAATTAGCATTTCCTTTTCTTACCAAAGAAGAGAAAATTTCTTTTCCAAATCTTACATGACATTGTAAGCTTCCCCCTCTTTGAGCAAGGCCATGCAACTCAGCTTGTTTGACATCATATCCTTGAGCAAAAGCAGCTTTTGCTATTATCTCTGCTAAAGTCAAAACTCCTTGTCCACCATATCCTGTGATAATCAAATTAAATGGTTTCATTTTATTCTTCCTCCTGCTTTTTTATTCTTATACAATCAGGGAATAGTTGCTTGCATAAAGAGCAGCCCCAACATAAATCCTCATCTATAAAATATTTTCCTTTTTTCTTTCTTATTGCTGGGCAAGCAAATTGCTCAAGCTCTCTCAGCCCAGGTTTTTGTTTTACAATTTCAAATTTTTGTATAGGAATTCCTTGTCTTGTTATTTTTCTTATTGTGAGGAGTCTGCATTCTCCTTTTGCTATGATAACAGAAACTCCTTTACTATCATAAGCCTGTTTTATATCTTTTTTTAATTGCTCAAGATTATAAGCATTAGAAGTTTTTACAAAATCTGCTTGGCAAGCTTTTGCGATATCTTCTATTTGTATGGTTTTTGTTTTTTCATGCATACCTGTAAAGCCAGTTCCAGGATGTGGCTGATGACCTGTCATAGCTGTAATCCTATTGTCCATGACTATTACTAATGCGTTGCTTTTATTATAAACAAGATTAAGCAGAGCTGGAATACCTGCATGAAAAAATGTTGAGTCGCCAATGAAAATTACTGGTTTTTCTCCAGTAGTTTTAGCAATACCATGAGAAATACCCGTTCCAGCTCCCATAGCGACAACAAAATTTTCTAGTTCATAAGGGGGATAACTTCCTAACATGTAACATCCTATATCGCCGGCAAAAATTTTCTTTCCCAAGACCTTCTTTACTACATAAAATACTGGCCTATGCGGACAGCCAGGACATAAAAAAGGAATCCTTTTTGGAACAGTCTCACTGAATTCTTTTATAAGATTGATAGGCAATTTTTTTCTTAGTAATTTAGAGAGGGCAATTAAAACATCTTCTGGCTTGAGCTCTCCTGCTTCTGGCAACAGGTTTTTTCCATAGACTTTTTTGTCTGTTAATTTCCTTGTCTCTTCTTCAACAACAGGATCAAGTTCTTCAACAACAAAGACTTCCATAATTTTAGACAAAAATTTTCTAACTTTTTCAGAAGGAAAAGGATAAGTAAAGCCCAATTTTAGCAGAGGTAATTTGGCATTCAGCTCTTTAAGAGCCTCTCTAACATAACTATAAGCTATTCCCGAAGTAATTACCCCTATTTTTCCCTTATTATTATCTTTTTGAGCAAAATTAAACTTGCTTTTTTCTACTACCTCTTTTATTTTTTCTAGTTTCTCTAGAAGTTTTACATGTCTTTCTACTGTAATAGTAGAGCCAAGCCCAAATTTTTTGTTAAACTTACCTCTTGTTTTTGCAGACAAAATTTTTCCCACTTTTACAGCTGATTTACTATGCGAAACTCTTGTTGTTAGTCTGACCAGAACAGGAATTTTGTATTTCCATGCTATAGCAAAAGCTTCTTTCGTCATGTCTTTTGCTTCTTGGCTATTTGAGGGTTCAAGCATTGGTATATTGGCTAGACGAGAATACCACCTACAATCTTGTTCTGTCTGCACAGAAGACCAACAACCAGGATCATCTGCTACAACAACAACAAGAGGACAAGAAAAATAGACAAGAGGCAAAAAGCTATCACTAGCTACATTCAAGCCATAATGTTTCATGCTGACTATTGACTTAACATTAGAAAATGCTGCACCAGCAGCTGCTTCGAGAGCAACTTTCTCGTTAGTAGAGTATTCAAAATAAATTTTCTGTTTTTTTGCAATTTTTGCAAAAATATCCCCTATCTCGCTTGCAGGAGTGCCGGGATAAGTTGTCGCAAAACCTGCTCCAGCCTCAAGAGCTCCTTGTACTATCGCCTCATTTCCAAAAAGTAAAACTTTTTTCATTTTTCTAAAAATTTTTTATATACCTCGGAAAATTTCCAACACAAATCAAGCATCTCTTCTTTTGTTATCCCTAAAATCTCATATTCCTTTTTATCTTTTCCTTTACTAGAATAACCAAAACAGATCTCATATTCTGGTTTTTCTGTTAATTCCCACACACTTGTCACTATTTTCCCTACTAGTTCTTTCTTGCCTATCTTTCTTTTCTTACCTAGTTCTTTTGCTAGTACTTCTTTTGAATAAAGTAGCATCGTGCCCGTATGTGCGTCCATTTTTTTCACCCCCTTTTTATTCTGTTTCTTATTCAGTTCCCTCAAGCAAAGGAACAAAAACATATTGCTCTTTTGTATACAGTTTTTCGAGCTTTTTATTTTTTTTGTATACTAACAAAGGTCCAGAAGTATAAGGACAAATTAACAAGCCTTCTTCTTTCAATAGAGAGAAGGCCATTTCTTCTATTCTTTTTTCTATGCTATCGTGTGGGATGCCAGCAGTTATAATAATCCTATCATATTTTCTTTGCCACACCTCGCTTCCTTTATAGAGAGCATCGCAAGCAACAAAGTCGAGGCCAAGTTCGAACGGAAGTTTTTTAACATTTATCTTTGCCTGCTCAACTAACATCTCTACCCTGTCTGTGCTTAGGACTTTTCCTGGTTTGACAAGATAGGCTATCAAGGCGGCATTCCATCCGCTCCCTGCTCCTATCTCCAGAACTTCTTGTCTTTCTCGCAAGTCTGCAAGCAGCAACATTCTTGTTACAGTACTTGGCTGGCTTATAGTCTGGCCATATCCAATTGCTAGAGCATTATCATCATAATAAGAATAAGAAACAAAAAATTTTCTGTCTATTATTGTTATGGCTTCTATTATTTTTGCAAGCGAAATTTTTTGTCTTGCTGTCAAGGAAAATGAAGAGTTAAAAGAATAAACACTTTCCAGCATGTATCTCATCTTGCCAGCTTTTTTTATTATTTCTTTTACTTGCATTTTTCAACTTCTAAATATTTTTTTATTTTTTTCAGACCGTCTTTTATCTTTTCTTTGTCGATAGCATAACTTAACCTTATTCTATTTGGAGCACCAAACCATTTACCATTATATAATATTACATTTTCTTTGTAAAGGTCTTCGACAACTTTTTGTGGGTTTTTTACATGTGGCAGAATATAAAATGCTCCTTCTGGCTTTGCGCATTTCAGTCCAAGCTCTTTTAGTCCATCATAAATTATGTCTCTTCTTTCTTTGAATATTTTTTTGTTTTTTTCTATGTATTGACGAGGAACCTTCAAAGCATTCAAAGCGACAAGCTGACTTAAAGTAGAGGTATTCATGCTTTTATGTGTTTTGTGCTCAATAACCTCTTTGGCAATTTCTTTATTTTCTGTATACAAATAACCTACTCTAAGACCGCACAAAGCAAATGTCTTGCTAAAACTATTCACAGAGATTACATTTTCTTCTTTTGGAGAATAATGTCCTTTCTCATATGTAAGCTCAGAATAAACTTCATCAAATACAAGAAAAGCATTATTTTTTTTACATATCTTTTGTATCTCTCTGATTTTTTCCTTTTCTTCTACAGAACCAGTAGGATTTGCAGGACTATTTAGCAAAAAAGCTTTGCATCCAGAAATTTTTTTCTCTAAATCACCCAAATCTATATGGTCTTCTCTTAGTTCTGTATAAATTGTTTGTCCTTTGTTTAGTTTTACAAGAAAAGGATATGAATAATAATACGGTTTTGTTAACAGAACTTTATCATTTTTGTTAAGCAAAACAGAAAAAATTAGGTCAATTGCCTCAGATGCGCCATTTGTTATGACTACGCCAGCCTCATCAACATTGTGCAAAGAAGCAACTTTTTTAACAAGTTCTTTTTGCCCCCTAATTTCTCCATACAAAAATGATTTTGGCACTTTTACTTTCAGGATCTCTCTTGGTGGAGCCAGGTCAGACTGTCCAGCACCAAAATTAAATTCTGCCTTCTTGCCGAGAAAGAAACCTGGACCACTTATCTTTCTTCCCATAAAAAAAGGAAAAAAGTAAAATTTAAATACCTTTGCCACCTTGGATAAATATGGAAGATTTAGTGTATAGCACAAGTATCTGGAATTTTTATTCTAGTTTCTGCTCCGGCTCTTGCTGCTGCTCTGGCTGGTGCTAAATTTTTCCTCTAAACTTAAATTTTTCTTGGGAAAAATGTTAGAAACAAAATATTACTATGCTGGCAAGAATCTCAATGCAAGAATTTTGAAAGAAATAGCAGAAGCACTCTACAAAAATAACTCAGCAGAATTAGAAATACAAGAACCTGGAGGGATGAGCATAGCAAGAACATCTGAAATTGGAGAATATAGACAAATTTTTTGTGAAGGTAAAATAACAGTGCTCAAAGGAAAGACAAAAAATCCTGGAAATTTGGAATTAAAAATAAAGCAGTACAGATTCAAGCAGAGGACAGATGACCCAGATTATGAGATAACAGTTAACTCAGGACGAAGTAAAGAAAAAGAAAAGAGAGAAAAAAATTTTTTAAGCATAACAGAAAAAAAACTCGGCCTAAAATGAGAAAAATTTAAATAACATCTATGCTTACCTTATAAACTCACTTTACAAAAAATGTTAGACGCAAGGCTTATAGAAAAAAACCCTTCTTTGTTGAAGAAGACCTTGATAGCAAGGGGTATGCAAGCTGAACTAAGGAATATTGATATTTTTCTTGAAAAAAGAAGAGAATGGAAACAATTAAAAAAGCAAATTGATGAACTAAGGCATAAAAAAAATACTATTTCTCTCGCTATAAATGAGGCAATAAAAAAAGGTAAAAAAGAAGAAGCAGAAGAAAAAAGGACAGAAGCAAAAAAGATCGTCGAAGAGATAAAAGAAACCGAAGGAAAAGTTTCAAGGCTAGAAAAAGAAACCAAAGAGATAGCTTTAATATTTCCAAATCTTGTAGAGGATTTGCCAAAAAAAGAGAAAATTATCTCAACTTATGGTAAGACAAAAAAACAAAGATGGCAAAAAAGCTATCTGGAAATTTGTTCTCAGCTTGGACTTATAGACTTTGACTCTGCTGTAAAAATGTCTGGCGAGGGATTTTATTCTTTTACTGGCCTTGGTGCAAGATTACAAAGAGCCCTGATCAATTTTTTTCTTTCTTGTGCAGAAAAAAATGGTTATGCAGAGCAATTCCCTCCAATTTTGGTAAGTGAAAAAGCAATGGTTAATTCAGGACAGCTACCAAAATTCAAAGAAGGGATGTATCATATGCAGAATAATCTTTATTTAGTGCCAACAGCAGAAGTTAGCTTGCTTAATTTGTATGCTGGAAAAATTCTGAAAGGAAAAGAACTACCTATATATATAACTGCTTACTCACCATGTTTTAGGGTGGAAGAGGGAGCTACAAAAGCTCTTTTCAGGGTACATCAATTTGATAAGGTTGAGCTTTTCAAATTTGTAAAACAGAAGGATAGTGACAAGGAACTTGAGAAAATGGTAAAAGATGCTTCTCAAATTCTCAAGTTATTGAAAATTCCCCATAGAGTAAAGCTACTGCCAGCAGGAGAAATCGGTATTGCTTCTGCCAAGACATATGACATAGATGTTTTCTCGCCTGTAAGCAGATGGCTTGAAGTTTCTTCTTGTAGTAATTGTACAGATTATCAATCAAGAAGAGCAAGAATTTTTTATCTTGACAAGGAAAAAAAGCTAGTTCATACTTTGAATGGTTCTGGGCTAGGACTTCCTAGAACTTTTATTGCTTTGATTGAAAACTATCAGCAAAAAGATGGAAGCATAAAAGTACCAAAAGTTTTGCAAAAATATACTGGCTTCAAGAAAATTGAGCCGGAAACAAAAGCAAAACTAAAAAAGAAATAAAAAAAGTTAGAAACCATAAAAATTCTTTGTCTTTCTAAACTGTTTCTTCTTGATTGCTTATCAACTACTTTTAGCTTGCCTCTTTTATTATTTTTATACCATCAATCAGGGCCCATACCCATGCTGCTATCATCATGAAAAATCCTATTATGACTAGTATCAAAGGTATGCCTACTATGGCAAGAACAAGTTGCCATACTCCATTTTTCACTTCTTTTTTCTGTGTTGCTCTTGCAATTGTTGTTCCGAGTCCAGGCAAGATTAGTATGTTCAAAAGCAAGCAAACTATTGCCAAAGTCTGAGATATTTTTGCCATAAAATTAGCAAGGATTGTTTATTTAAAAATGTTTTGTCCTTGTGTATCTATTTAGTATTATGAAGCAAATTTCAGCAAATTTATCAAAATATCATCGATATTTCAAAAAAGGAGTAAAAATATTTAGAAAATATCAAAAAATATTTGTCGTCGGAGAGCTTCAAAAACCTTATCCTTGCATTAATATTTTAACATTAGCAAATTTTATAAGTCTCTTTTCTTTTAGTTTTTGATGGCAAAGAAAAAAACAAAAAAAAGAAAATCTGAAAAAAGAAAACAAAGAAGAAAAAAGATAAGAGAAAAAACAGAAGCAAAAAAAGAAAAGAAGTTGCGCATTCTCGCTATTGGTGATTTGCATGGAGATACTATGCAAGCAAAAAAACTTGCCCAGCTTGCTGCTGAAAAGCATGTAGATTATGTTGTTTTGACAGGAGACCTAACATTCGCTGAAACTTCTACTGACTATCTTATAGGACCTTTTGCAAAACACAAACTAAAAGTTCTACTTGTTCCTGGAAATCATGAAACTCTTGCAACAGCTAACTTTCTTACTGATTTATATAGTCCTTATGTGTATAATTTGCACGGCAAGGCTATCAAAACAAAAAACACAGGAATTTTTGGTTGCGGAGGTGCAAACATTGGCTTGTTCCAGCTGCCTGAAAAAGATATCTACTCAACCTTGCACAAAGGTTTTTCCAAGGTCAAGAAAGAAAGAAAAAAAATAATGGTTACACATGTCCATCCTTCTGGTACCTTGATGGGAAAGCTCACAACAGTTTTTCCTGGTTCTACAGGAGTTAGAAAAGCTATAAAGAGATTCAAGCCAGATCTTGCTTTGTGCTCCCACGTACATGAAGCTGCCGGAATAGAAGAACATATCGGAAAAACTAGAGTAGTAAATGTAGGAAGAAAAGGAAAAATTATTGAGATCTAAAAAAGAAAAGGAGAAAGGTAACCTATCTGATAAGCATGAAAAAAGGAAAAAAGGGGTTCAAAAAAAGCTGGATAAGATTGCTTTTTGGCCTTCTTGCCCTAGTCTTTGTTCTGGTAATTCTATTTAGGTTTGCAGAGCTCAAGGAAATTGCTTTCTTGCTGAAAAAAGTAAGCTATGGTTGGCTTCTTATAGCAATCGCCCTTCAATTTGTCTTTTTTGCCCTCCTAGCTTTTCTTTACAAACTTATCCTGGCAGAAAAAAAGATGTCTTTTTTCGTCCTTTTCAGGACAGTGATAGCTATGTTATTTGTGGATTACGCTTTGCCTTCTTTTTCGGCAAGTGGTTGCGTCTTACTTTACCATGTGAGCAGAAAAAAGGCAAGAAAAGAAAAAAGTGCATTGCTCATAGGCTTGAATGTTTTCCTGAACCTTTTCTTTTTGTTACTCATACTTATTTTGGGAAGTCTCTATCTTTTGAAAAAAAGCACTAGGTGGGCTTTTTCTATAACTTTTTTTTCTATTCTCCTTTTTTTGCTTTGCCGAATAGTTCTGACTGAAAGAGGAAGAGCTCATTTCAAGGCTGTGTTGTCCTTTTTACTACAAAAGTGGCCGAAAGCAAAAAAACGCGTAGCTAGTGCGCTGAAAAACTTTTACGAAGCAAAAAGAGGGGTAACCAAAAAAAAGTTTCTTGCCATCTTTGGCATTACTTTTCTCTCTTATGTTTTCAGGATATCTGTTATATGTGCTATCTTTTTATCTTTTGGCGTGTTCGTTAATCCTCTAACTATAGCAGTAGGCTTTGCTATCGCGATGGTTATCTCTACTCTATCTTACATAAGAATAGGTGTCTATGAAGCAGGCATGACTGGCGCATATAGTATGCTAGGGATAGAGTATAATCTTGCTTTGACTACCACACTACTTTACAGAGCAGTTTCTTTTTGGCTTCCTTTCTTTCTTGGCTTTCTCCTCTTCAGGACTTTGGTAAAGAGGAATAGTTAGTTTATAGCGCAAGAGAAAGTTTGCTGATAACTCTTCTATGATAAATTTTTTATACCCTCTTCCTTTATTATAAAAATGCCAGAAGGAAAGCAAGAGCAAAAAGAAAAGCAAGAGGAAGAAGAAAAGCCAGAAAAATACGAGTTAATACTTGCTGAAAAACCTGCAGCTATGATGAAAATAGCTTATGCTTTAGCAGATATTGCTCCTGTAAAAAGGAATATTCAAGGAATTCCATACTATGAATTGTTACATGAAAACAAAAATGTAGTAGTAGCATGTGCAGTCGGCCATCTTTTTTCTTTGACAAGCGAGGAAAAAGGATTTCCTGTATTTTCAGTAGAGTGGAAGCCAAATTATAAAGTAAGAAAAAAAGATTTTACAAAAAAATATTACTCAGCTATTTATCAACTGGCGAAAAATGCTTCTTCTTTTATAATTGCTTGCGATTATGATGTGGAAGGAGAACTAATAGGCTATAACATTTTACGCTATATATGCAAGCAAGAAGACGCAGAAAGAATGAAATTCTCAACCTTGACAAAACCTGATTTGCAAAAAGCTTATCAAGAGAAGCTAAAACATATTGATTTTGCCTTAGCAAAATCAGGAGAGACCCGTCACATATTGGATTTTTTTTATGGTATTTCACTAAGTAGAGCGTTAATGTCAGCCCTAAGAAAAGTAGGAGCTTTTAGGATCTTGAGTATAGGCAGAGTACAAGGTCCTGCCCTTGCTTTTGTTGTTGCAAGAGAAAAAGCTATTCGCGAGTTCAAACCAGAGTCATACTGGCGAGTTTTTTTGCTGGTTAGTAATGCAGAGCAACTAGAAGTAAAATTTCCTCGTAACATAACAAAAAAAGAGGAGCTTGAAAAATTCAAAGAGCTGAAAGGCAAGCAAGGAGAAGCTAAGACAGAAAAGAAAAAAGTTTTGTTAAAACCTCCAGTACCTTTTGACCTGACAACTTTACAGATAGAAGCTTACAAATTTTATGGTATTACACCATCAAGACTTTTACAAATATCTCAACAACTTTATCTTGCTGGCATAATAAGCTACCCAAGAACAGCATCGCAAAAATTGCCTCCCTCTATAGGCTACAAAAGAATTATGGAGAAGTTAAGTTTACAATACAAAGAACTTACAAAACATGCAAGCAAGGAAAAACCTATAGAAGGTAAACACGAGGATGCACATCCCGCAATTTATCCTACTGGAGAGAAAGGAAAACTTGATGCAGAGCAGCACAAAATTTACGAGCTAATAGTAAGAAGATTTATTTCATGTTTTTGTGCTGATGCAGAAATTGAACAGAAAAAAATTATAGTAGAAATAGATAAGTTAAAATTTTTTGCTCAAGGTATAACAATAAAGAGGAAAGGGTGGCTAGATGTTTACAAGACTAAGTTGCAAGAAAGAATGTTACCGGATTTACAAGGGAATGTTATTGTAGAAAAGATTAATATTGCTGAAAAACAAACTACCCCTCCAAAAAGATATACTCCAGCATCTATCATTTCTGAACTTGCAAAAAGAAATTTAGGAACAAAAGCTACCCGCGCATCAATTATTGACACCTTATTTCAAAGAGGCTACATAGAAGGAAAACAGATAGGGGCAACACAACTTGGCATAACTCTTGTCGATACTTTGAAAAAATATGGGGCTATAATTTTGGATGAGAAGTTGACAAGACATTTTGAAGAAGAAATGCAAAATTTGCAAGAAACAAAAAAAACAAAACTTGAAAAAAAAGAGAAGAGCATAGTAGAAAAAGCAAAAAAAATCATAGAAAAAATTTCAAAGGAATGGAAAGTTAAAGAAGAGAAAATAGGTAGTGAATTAAAAAAAGCACATTATCATTTAAGAGAAAAAGAAAGAGAAGAGGCAAAAATTATGCCATGTCCCAAGTGTGGAGAGGGTTTTCTTGTACTTAGAAAAGGGAAATATGGTCAGTTTATTGCTTGTGATGCATATCCAAAATGCAAAACAACCTTTAATTTACCAAAAAATTGTCTCATTAAAAAAGCTAATGAGAAATGTGAATGCGGATTTCCTTTGCTTTTGGCAATAAGAAAAGGCAAGAGGCCATGGAAATTCTGCTTTAATCCTGAGTGTAGTAAAAAGCAAGAATGAGGTATTATCCAATTTCTGATCTTCTTATTATTTTTCACAATTAGAAAATATTTTAAAGTATTATTACTTTTCCATCAAAATGACAAAGATACAACATTACTCTTTTGGAAAATATGTTATTGATGGCAGGAACTACGAATATGATATCAAGATTATAAAGGGCAAGATAAGCAGCTGGCATGACCATAATCTCTCTCTCAAGGATGTTAAGGATTTGACTGAGGCAAAACCAGAAATAATTATCATAGGAACTGGAGCAGAAGGGGTTATAGATGTCAGTGAGGAAATTAAAAATTATATTGAAAGTAAAGGCATAAAGCTTATCATAGAAAAAACTGGCGAGGCATGTAAAAAATATAACAAGCTAGAAAAACAGGGAAAAAATGTTGCTGCTATTTTACATGGAACTTGTTAGTTTTTATTTTTTTTAATAATATATGATACTATGACT
>CAZSMI010000006.1:16170-18350 GCA_964607815.1 Candidatus Woesearchaeota archaeon
TCAACAGTTTTCTTAGATATCAAAATTTCATTCCTTTATCCTCGCAAACAAGAAGTACAAACTTGCAAGAGCTGCTAGCAAGAAAGCAAATCTGAATTTTATCATTAAAGGAAAAAGGAATAAAGGCAACAACAAGGCGAATCTTCCTATATGTAGACCAAATTCTCTAAATACCATAAATTCAGTAGGATTTTCTTTTTTTGCCCTTTCGCACGCCAAAACAAACAAAGGCAGGTCTATCAGAATGATAACAAAACCCATTATTCCTGCTATAATAAAAACTTGTAGCTGAGTTCTGATGAGAAGCAAGCTCAGAAAGAGCAAACAATTCAAAATCCCCCCTATTTTCATCAAAATTTTTTTGCTCACTTTGTCAGAAATTTTTCCTACGAAAAGCATGAAAATAGCAGCTCCTGCTGCTCCCAGAGTAGCTACAAAACCTATTTTTATATAAGTTTCTACCATAAAGAAAACAAAAAGAAGAAAAATCCAGCCCGAGACATGCAAAATACCAAGAGCTATAAAGGGAAAAAGCATATCAAAATTTCTTTTTCCGAAAATTTTTTTCCATGAATAAGTAAGAGTTGCTTTGTAGTCTTTTGTTAGGAGCAAAGGCAAAAAAGAAATAGTAAGCAAAACAAAAACAATTCCTATCAAGAAATTCATACTTGTCTTGCTCAAGATAAGTCCGCCAAGAAAAGGTGCTGCTATTGCAGCCAGGGCTGGCAAAGCAAACAAATAACTAGTTTCAGCTCCTACCTTGAATTTATTGCTATATTGAGCAAAATCAGAATTCAAACTTATCCAGTATAGAGCATGAGATGTGCCAAGAAAAAAACCTATCAAAATCAATGGCCAGGAATAAATTTTTATTGTATGTAGCAAAAAGAGATAGACAAGTAAAAAAGGCAAGCTTAACCATAAAGTATGTTTTGTTCCAAGACGATGGTCGAGAAATGCTGTAAAAGGCATAACAATAGCCATAAAAAGAAAAACATAAACAAGATAAAGAATTGCAGCATTAACAGAATAACCAATTTTTATCAAGTAGATAGGAACGAAAATATTTATTAAGGACAAAGCAAAAGTATAAATTATCCTGTTCAAATAAACTTCTTTTATCTCATTTCTAAGCTTCAACAAAAAATGCGTGTGCAAATATCTGTGTAGCATTTTTAGTTCAAAAATTCAAAAAAACCTTCTTGCTTTTCTTATTCCATCATTAGTTATAACAAAAACAAGTTCTTTTTCTGGCAATGAGCGATGTTTTCTCAAGATAACTTTTTTTCTTCCTCCTTGTAAGTTTTGCAGCTCTACAAGACATTTGCTCCAGTATTTTAAAATATCTCCACCAACCATATGTATCTTATTTTCTTGCATTCTTCCTTCTTGTTGTTCTTTTTTTGAAAATTCTGCATAAACTTGGTTTGTTACCAAAACAGGAATATTTTTCTTTCTTGCAATTTCTGCAAGAATTCTGAGCTGCCTTACTAGTGCTCTATTGACAGCATAGACTTTTTCATTATCTTTAGCAGAACTAGCTGCTCCTAGTTCAAGTCTATACAACATGGTCATGCCATCAACTACTATCAAACTGATTTCTCTTTTCAATTCTGTAAGGAGTTTGTTGAAAGCTTCTCTTTGCTCAGCAAAATTTGTCGCTTTCAAGAGCAGAATATTATTCATAATATTTTTTTCGTTATTTTTTTCATTTTCTCCAATAATCTGTTTTAGTCTTTCAACAGAAAAGCCGCCTTCTGTATCTATAAAAATAACTTTCTTTCCTTCTCTTGCCTGCTTTGCTGCTGCAAGCATACAAAAATTTGTTTTTCCACTACCTGCAGGACCATAAATTGTTGTTATAATATCTGTCTCATATCCTCCTTCTAGAAATTTGTCAAGCTCGTAAGAGCCAGCAGATATTTTTGCCATTTTTTCTATTCTTTATTATCAAGATTCTTATTAGTCTGTTTTACTATTCATACATAAACGAAAGACTTTAATAACTTTTTTATTCTTATTTTATATTGCAGGGGTAGCGAAGTGGTCAAACGTGCAAGCTTCAGGGGCTTGTGGATTAGTTCCTTCATGGGTTCGAATCCCATCCCCTGCATCATAACTCTAGCCCTGCATCATAACTCTAGCCCTGCATCATAACTCTAGCCCTGCATCATAACTCT
>CAZSMI010000006.1:18450-20786 GCA_964607815.1 Candidatus Woesearchaeota archaeon
CCCTGCATCATAACTCTAGCCCTGCATCATAACTCTAGCCCTGCATCATAACTCTAGATTTGATATATACTACATATGGAAGATTTCTCAAGGCTTCTTTAGAAAACCATACTATACCATACTATATTTGATCTTGAGCCAGAAAGCCCCGGGCAGGATTTGGACCTGCGACCCCAGCTTTACGAAAGCCGTGCTCTAAACCACTGAGCTACCGAGGCTTAGTAAAATTAATAAACCTCCTTTTATATTTTTATCGTTATTAGAAAAGTAGACTGATAAAGGTAAAAAAAAGATGTCCCCTATCTTTTATCAAAATTTAAAATTTGTAAAATGAAACCTTTAACAAGAAAATTTTATGCTAGAAAAGCAGAAATTGTTTCCAAGGATCTATTGGGAAAAATTCTGATGAGAAAATATAAAGGAAAAATTTTGAAAGCAAAAATTGTTGAAACAGAAGCTTATTATGGAAGAGAAGATCCTGCATCTAGGGCGTGTAAAAATGGCGATATAAGAGAGACAATGCTTGCAAGACCCGGCACAATTTTGGTATATGGTGTCCATAATAACTGGCTTATCAATATTGTAACAGGAAAAAAAGAAAAAGCAGAAGCTGTTTTGCTAAGAGCCATAGAACCAATAAATTTTCATGCTGACATGAGAGGACCTGGAAAACTTACAAAAGCCATGCATATAGAAAAAAAATTTCATAACAAAGATATAACAAATTGCAAGGAACTCCTTATTACAGAAGGAAAAAAACCTAGAAAAATTGTTTCTTCTCATAGAATAGGAATTAAGAAAGACCTACCCAAAAACTTAAGATTTTATATAGAGAAAAATAAATTTGTGTCAAAATTATGATTGATAGTGATAAATTGAATAATAGACATAACATATCAACCGATTTTATTATCCTATTAAACTTTATTGACCTTTCTTCAACTCTTTCTTAAGTTTATCACCAAACCTTTTCTGACATTCACCACAGACATATTTCAAAATATTCTTCTTATCTTGTTTTATTTTTACTAGTGTTCCTTTCAACTTACCCAAAAAAGTCTCTTCTATCTTTTTCTTGCATAGTTCACATCTCATACCTTTGATAACAAGTAGAAGTATAAAAAACTAATGGTAATATTTATAAAAACATTTTATTTATTATGGACATGGAAAAATTATCAGAACATCTAGTAGAAACTTGGAAAAGAAGAAAAACAGTTAGTCCTAGACTTAAGCCCGGACTGAAAAATTTTATAATCGATATTGACGGAGTTATTTGCGAAGATATACCAAATGAGGAGCCTGCTAGGATGGTAAACGCAAGAGAAATTCCTGGGGCAAAAGAGCAAATAAATAAATGGTATATGCAAGGAAACATAATAACTTTTTTTACTTCT
Source organism: Candidatus Woesearchaeota archaeon (assembly GCA_964607815.1). Lineage (GTDB taxonomy): Archaea > Nanobdellota > Nanobdellia > Pacearchaeales > CAZSMI01 > CAZSMI01. The sequence goes on from CAZSMI010000006.1 coordinate 19,848, forward strand.
AGAACAGCTGATTTGAGAAAAATAACACTTGAATGGCTTAGAAAGCATGGATTTAAATATCATAATATAATATTCAATAAGCCAAGAGGTGGTTCTTATCATTATATAGATGATGATAGAAAACTGATGGCAACAAAATTCAAGGGCAAATTTAAAAATTTATGTACAAAAAAAGGAAAATGACAAGAGACTTGCGTAAGCTGATGGACTCAAAAGAGGTGCATGAAGGCTTTTCCAAACTAGTTTCCGGAGGTAAGCTTGGCTACAAAACCATAATTGAAAAAAATAAGAATCTGGAAAGATGTGAAAATTGTGGAAAAATCTTGGAAGGAGACGAAAATTTTTGTCCTGAATGTGGAATGAAAATAGAAAAACAAACAAAAGAAGAAGTTGAAGAAAAAAGCTGAAAATAAGATTTGATAATTATCAGGAAATTATTGGCAACCTTTATTAGTCTTTTTTACTTTAGGAAAAAATGAAAGAAAAGATACAGAAAATTTTGGAAAAGCTAGGAATAAAAGAGTCTTTACAAAAAGCGAACCAGAAATATGCTGACTTTACTTTGACGTATTTCAAACAACCAGAAAAAGCACAAGAAATAGCAAAAAAGTTGCAAGGAAAAATTGAAGGTGTTGAAGTTAGCGTAATAGAAAGTTATGTGAATTTTTCCATAAAACCAGAATTTCTTGCTTCTCACATAATAAAGGAAATTCTCGAGAAGAAAGAAAAATATGGGAGCAGCAAAAAAGGAGAAGGTGAGAGTGTCGTGGTTGATTACTCTAGTCCAAACATAGGAAAGCCCTTGCATGTTGGCCACATAAGGTCAACAGTAATAGGAGATTCTATCATAAAAATCCTAAACTTTTCAGGATACAATACAAAAGGTATTAATTATATCAATGATGTTGGCTTGCATATAGGAAAAATAATCGCAGCATA
>CAZSMI010000007.1:0-20441 GCA_964607815.1 Candidatus Woesearchaeota archaeon
TTAAACAAGAAAAAAGAGTTTATTAAGTTTTTTATTCTACAAATTTTTTCAATATCTCGAAAAGCTTCTTTCCTTCTATCCGGTCCTTGTACTTTTGCATCAACAAACCCATGTAAGCTTTTGTAGACAGGCCAGGCTTTTCTTTGATAAGTTGCTTAATGGTCTTTTCTATCTCTTTTTCACTTATCTTCTCTTTTTTTAATTTTTTAAGTTCTATTTTCTTTCCTTTTACCAAATCAGTCATTATCTTCTTTACTTCTGTCTCAGATATTTTTTTCTGTTTCAAAGCTTGAATAATTTCTGGTAAGGCCTTATCAATCTTTTTCTTTACTTCCTCTGCTGGCATTTTTTCATGACTTGCAATTTCTTTTGGATAAAGGCATAAAATTTTTGTAGCAAGTGTGGGACTAATTTTTTCTCTTACAAGTTTGTCAAATTGCGCTAGTTTGCTCTCGCTGAGAACAATTTTTGCTAGCTCTTCATGCAAGCCTTTCTTTTTAAGCTCTGCTAGAATATCAGCCCTTGTTTTGACTTTTGGAAGACCTCTTTTTAGTTCAATTATCAATTTTCTATTAAGTTTAACCAAGGGCAAATCAGTTTCTGGGTACATTCTAGCAGCTCCTGGCAGCGGTCTTAAAAAAGCTGTACTTGCGTCAGGATTTGCCTTTCTCACACTAGGCTCAACTTTTTTTCCTTGTTTTATGAGTTCTGACTGACGAGAAACCTCTCTCTCGATTGTTTTTGTTATAAGTGCGGGCTCTTGCACTCCTTTTATCTCACTTCTTGCACCTCTTACTATACTTACATTAACATCTTGTCTTATTGTTCCTATCCCTCGCTTTATTTTTGTTGCCCTCAAGATCTCTCCTATAGCAAGAGCAACCTCTTTTGCCTGCTCTGGGTCTTTGATGTCTGGTGTAGTTGCTATCTCTATGAGGGGGATCCCTAATCTGTCGAGACGAAAAGTTACGCTCCTCTTGTCCTTCTTTATAATTCTTGCAGCATCCTCTTCTAGGCAGATAGTTGCTATTCTTATTTTTCCAGAAGCAGTTTTAACCCACCCATCTCTTGCAACAAGCAAAGTGCGCTGAAATCCGCTAGTGTTACTTCCGTCAATAACTGTCTTACGCATAACTTGTGTTACAGTAAGGGGTTTTGCGTTAAGCAACAAAGCAATTTGTAAGGCTATTTTCAAGGTTTCTTCATTGAGAGCATGTGGGGGCTCTTCGTCAAGCTCAACAAGACAATTGCTATCAGAGTATGCTTCATATATAAATTCTTTTCCTTTTGCTGCCTCAAAAGCAGCAGCAACATCTATCTCGCCAGTCTCTCCTGCTGCAGCATATTGTTTTCTTCTCACTATAATGTCTGGCTTATCTTGCCTTAACTCAGAAGGACACTCACAAAAAAGCTTGCTGCTATCAAGCTGCTGATGGATTTCAATACCACATTTGAAACCTAACTTTTTATAATCCATAAAAAAAGAAAGAAAGGGTGATTTAAATAATTTTTTCTTTTCTTTTATGTCTTTTTGCTTTTAGTACAAGAAAGCTTTCTCGCTTATTTTTTTGTTTAGCTCTCCAGCAATATTCTTCAGCATTAACTCCTTGATTTTTTCCTTGCTATAGCGATGGCCAAGTAGCCAGCCAAGTTTTACATAAGCAACTTCTGGTAACATATCCTCAAGATAAATAACGCCTGATGCTTGTATTTCCCTTCCTGTACTATAAACATAAGGATCTAGCCTGCCATAAATTGTCTGAGGAGCTGCGCATATAATAATTCCTTTATTAATTGCTTTTTTTATTAAAGGCAACCAATTCATTTCAGATTCGCTTGTTGCTAAATGACCTAAGCCGAGCATTTCTACTATAATCCCCTTATACCTTTTATTAATGTAATAATTAAGGATATCAGGGTCTGCTCCGGGATAATATTTTAGCAAGGCAATTTTATCACTAAAAGTAGCATCTACTTGGACTCTTTTTTTTTCGTCTCTTCTTTTGAATTCCTTGTTAATAATATTTATTTTTCCTTGCTCATCTATTTTAGCAATTGGCAACTCGTTTATTGGTCTGAAGGTATCTCTTCTTGAGGTATGCATCTTCCTTACTTTTGTGCCCCTCATCGCAAAGCAATAATTGTCTTGGCTAGTAGCATGTCCAACAAGCATAACTTCTGCGATATCGCTTAAGGAAGCATGTGCTGAGCATGTTAGATTTAGTAGAGCGTCACTGCTCCCCCTATCAAGGCTTCTTTGAGAATATGTTAATATTACCGTCTTGTTGAGGTTTTTCAACATGAAGGATAAGGCAGCAGCTGTGTAATGTAATGTGTCTGTGCCATGTGTAATTATAATGCCCTTATTCTCTTTTTTATTAAGTAATTTTGCAGCAATTTTTGCTATTTTTATCCAATTTTTCGGAACCATATTCTCAGAACCTATTAAAAAAGGCACCTCAATCTTTTTGACATTAACAATATTAAGCATTCCTGGAGCGACTGCTAGCAATTCTTCTGGCTTACTAAGCCACTTAACTGCTCCTGTTTTATAGTCAAGTCTGCTACTTATTGTGCCTCCTGTTACTATCAAAGAAATTCCCGGAAGGTTTTTTTGTTTTGCTTTGAGAGAAGGAAAAGCTTCTAGCTTTGCCTTCCCCTCTACTCGTAATTGCTGGACCTCTTTTTTTGATATGCCTATATTATAACCACTTTCTAGCTTCAAGAGTAGAAGAGATGGATCAAGAGAAGGTAATAGGGTTCCCTTTAGCTCCTCTTTTATAGTCTTTATCTTTACAATGTCACCCGCTTTTGCCATATTCTATCTTAGTTAAGAAGGTATAAAAAACTTTCTTTACTACATTCTTTACCACATGAAAGATTTTTATAAGAACTAGGGTATTGTTTAGGAAACTAGTAGGTCTTCAAATCAGAATAGGAAATTTAGGCTTGCAAGAAGGAAGCAAGAAAAAAGAGCTTTTTTGTACTTTTTCAACATATCCCCTGATGGATTATTATGGTATAAAGATAAAGATAAAAGCAAAACATTTTCTGTGAAGTATATGTTATAAAAGATTATATTAAAAAAGATTATTCTATAAAACATATATTACAAAGAATGTTTTTTCTTTCAACAATGTTTAAAAACCAGTTTCAACTACTATTATTTATTATATTTTAAAAAATTTTTTCAAGTTTACTTGATCAGGGCAAAACTTGAATAAAATTTGAACTTCTCTTATTTGTAAATTTATTTGGCTAGCCTCTTTTTCTTTCTAAAAAAAATAAGAAAAAGGTATTTATAAACCTTTCGGTTTATTTTTGCCAAAAATGATGAAAAGGAGGTAAATAGATAAGATGTTGGATTTCGCAAAAAGAGCTATCGAAACTACTGAACAAAATAGTATCAACTTTGATGAACTAAAAGCAGGAAAAGCAAGCATAAAAGTGTTTGGTGTTGGTGGTGCAGGCTCCAATAGTATAACTTGGCTACACAATAAGGGAATAGAAGGTGCTACTGTATATGCAGTAAATACAGATGCCTTGCATTTGAGTGTGAGCAAGGGTGATGAAAAAATTTTGATAGGAAGAGAAATGACAAGAGGACTTGGCTGCGGAGGTTATCCTGAAAGAGGAAGAGAAGCTGCAAAAGAAGCTGTAGCTGAGTTGAAAAAAGGTGTTAGCGGAGCAGACATGGTTTTTGTTGTTGCTGGAGAAGGCGGAGGAACTGGAACAGGAGCAGCACCAGTTGTTGCGCAACTAGCAAAAGAAACTGGAGCTGTTGTTATAGGGGTAGTAACAATGCCTTTCGAAAGCGAAAAAGCAAGAATTGACAAGGCAGAATTTGGTTTGCAAGAGCTAAGGGACATAACAGACACGGTTATTGTTATTGATAATAACCGTTTAGTAGATATAGCAGGAAACTTGCCTATAGAACAAGCTTTTGCTGTAGCAAATGAATTAGTATCTACAATGATAAAGGGTATTGTTGAGACAATAACTATGCCTAGTTTGATTAACTTGGATTATGCAGATGTATCAACAATAATGAGAAATGGAGACGTTGCTGTTATAGGAATAGGAGAAAGTGATACACAAAATAGGGTAGATGAATCTGTCAAGCAAGCTTTAACGCATCCTCTGCTAGATATAGATTACAAAGGCGCAAGTGGAGCTTTGATACATATTACAGGAGGACAAGATCTGAAGCTTGAAGAATTTGACAATATTGGCAGACTTGTTTCAGAGAACTTAAGTCCAGATGCACAAGTTATTATAGGGGCAAGAATTAACAAGGAATTTGCAGGGAAAGTAAGAATAATAACAATAATAACAGGAGTAAAAAGTCCTTATGTGCTAGGAAGGCCACAAGCAGCAGAACAAGCTGAAGTATTTCCAGAACTGAAAGAACTTGGAATAGAAATGCTCAGATAAAGCAATGTGAGAAAAGTAGAAAGTAAGTAGATATAATAGTCTTACAAGTAGTTTGGATTACAAGTAGTTTGGATAGCCCTAAAAATAAAACAAAAAATAAGAAAAAGAGTAAAAAGAGTTAGAAGTATATTTTACATATTTTACTTATGTTTTCCTTAGTCTTTAGTTTTCTGGCCCTCGAAAGAGGGCCTTTTTCCTTTTTATTTGTTTTTACTTGTTAACTTGTTAGTATTTTAGGCTATATCTAGGTTATATAATATTCAAGACTATCTTTCAGATCTTTTTTTGAAAATTTTAAGGATTTTTTCCATTCCTCTTTGGTTATTTCTTTTTCACTCAAGAAAAAAGGTACAAGCTTCCTGAGGGGAGCTACTTCTTTTTTGTAATTTTCTATCTTTTTATCAACTTTTTCCATCATCTTGTATCCTTGGTTAACAAAATTGAGATAAATGAGTGTTTTTGCAAAAGTTCTCTGAAAAAGCAGTATAGACAATATAGAGTAATTAAAAACAAGTTTTCTTGATATCATCTCTTTAACATACTTTCCTACAATACTTCTGGCCTCTTTAGATATTATGTCTTCTGGAAAATCACGAAAACAATAATGATGTAAGGCATTCATTTCTCCCTCTGTTTCTATATCAAGCCCTTCTTTTCTTTTTTTCTCAAGAAAATAATTAGTAGCATATACAAGGAGATTTTTTAAATTCTCTACTTTCGTTTTTTCTTCCATTTTACTTACTTAACTTTTTCAACTTCTTAAGCTCAATAATAAATTTTTTGTGATTTTTATATATTCTTGCTATTTTCATTGAGACTACTTGATAAATTTTTATAATAAATTTTTAAGTTTTTTAAATAGCTTCTGGCATCCCTATTTTCTTTTTTGCTTTTTGCTTCCATTCCTCAAAATAAAGAATTCTATTAAGTTCTTCTTTTCTACTCCGCCTTGTCTCAGCAATAGGATATGCTACTGGCAATAAAGCTTCTACTTGTATGTCATCAGGAATATGCAAAGTTCTTTTTATAGAATCATCATCAAAAGCTCCTATCCAACATGATGACAAGCCAAGGTCTGTTATTTTCAGTAGCATATTTTCAATAGCTGCTCCTGCTTGGTGTCTTGCATATCTTGTGCCTCTTTCCCCATAACTTCTCTTTATCTGTGTAGCATCAGAACAAACAACAATTATACAAGGAGCAAAAGCGATGAATTCTTGGCCAGCTGCCTCTGCTAACTTTTTTCTCTTTTCTTCCTTACTAACAAGTACAAGTCTAAGCGTAGAGATGTGGCCTGCTGTAGGGGCATATCTTGCTGCATCCAAAATTGCGATAACATCCTTCCATTTTACTTTCTTGCCTGAGTATTCTCTAATACTTTGCCTTTTCCTAACAACATCATCAAGTTCCATATCAAAAGAAAAAAAGCAGAATATAAAAATCTTGCTATGTAAGATTTTTAGGATAGTATAGCTGATAATAACAAGGTTATCCTAGATTAAATATCTTAGAAATTTTTAATAGAAAAGATTTAAAAATTTCTTTTGTCTTCTTATAACATGCTTTATTCAGAACTTGCTTCTATTTATGAGAAACTTGAGAGTACTAGCAAGAGGCTTGACAAAACTGATATTCTTTCTAAGCTATTCAGAAAAGCAAAGCAAAAAGATCTCGAGCATCTAGCATATCTTGCACAAGGAAAAGTTTTTCCTGCTTATAGCGAGGCTGAAATTGGAATTTCCTCACAGTTAATGATAAAAGCTATAGCAAAATCTACTGGCACAGCTGAAAAAGAGATAAGAGAAAAATGGCGTAAGATAGGCGATTTAGGTAGGGTTGCTGAGGAACTTGTCAAGAAAAAAAGGCAAGCTACCCTATTCCAACAAAAATTAACAACAGCAAAAGTTGTTGAAAACTTGAGAAAAGTTTCTACTATTACTGGAGTAGGAACAGTAGAAAAGAAAATTTCTTTGGTGGCAGAACTTCTCACAACAGCATCTCCAATAGAAGCCAGATACATAGTAAGAACTGTTCTTGAAGAGTTGAGGATAGGTGTAGGAGGGGGAGCTACAAGAGATGCTATTGTATGGGCTTTTTTTGGGAAAAAACTCGGCGTAAGATATGTAAAAGAAAAAAACAAGCTAGAAATAAAAAATCGTGAGGAGTATAATAAATATGTTGAAGCTGTACAACATGCTTATGACCTTGCAAATGATTTCTCTGTAGTTTTACAAGCTGCAAGAAAAGGTCTGAAAGTTCTTGAAAACATCAAACTAGAAGTTGGAAAACCAATAAAAGTTATGCTCTATCTCAAAGCAAAAGATATGAAAGATGCTTTTGAGAGGCTAGGAAAACCTTCTGCCTTAGAATACAAGTATGATGGCTTCAGACTAATGATAAACAAGGACGAGAAAGGAAAAATAATTTTATTCACTCGTAGACTAGATAACGTAACAAAACAATTTCCAGAAGTTGTTGATTATGTAAAGAAAAATATTAAAGGAAAAAGTTTTATTCTTGACAGTGAGGTAGTGGGTTTTGACCCTAAAACTTTGCGCTATAGGCCTTTCCAAGAAATTTCTCAGAGAATAAAGAGAAAATATGAAATAGAAAAAATGATGAAAGAACTTCCAGTTGAAGTGAATATTTTTGACACTGTTTATTATGAAGGCAGAAGTATTCTGAAAAAACCTTTTATAGAGAGAAGGAAGCTGCTTGAGAAAATTGTAAAGCCTGTAAAAAGAAAAATTGTTCTTGCAAAAAATTTGGTAACTGGCTCTATTAGCGAGGCAGAAAAATTTTATAAAAAAGCATTGGAAGAAGGAGAAGAAGGAGTTATGGTAAAAAATCTGCAAGCTCCTTATAAGCCAGGAGCAAGAGTTGGATATGGCCTTAAACTAAAGCCTAGTGAGAATTTTTTTGATCTTGTTATTGTTGGTGGAGAATGGGGGAAAGGAAAAAGAAAGGGATGGCTAAGCTCTTTTGTTGTTGCATGCCAAAAAGAAGGCAGGTTTTTGGAAATAGGTAAAGTTGGTACTGGAGTAAAAGAAAAAGCTGCTGAAGGACTAAGTTTTGGAGAACTTACAAAAATGTTGAAACCTCTGATAGTAGAAGAAAAAGATAGAGGGGTAAGGATCAAGCCAGAAGTTGTTGTTGAAGTTACATATCAAAATATTCAGCACAGCCCAAAATATGCAAGCGGCTTCGCCTTGAGATTTCCGAGAGTAACGAGGTTAAGGCCTGATAGAAGTGCAAGAGATGCAGAAAGTTTTGAAAATATAAAAAAGGCTTATGCTGAGCAAAAATAAAAAAATAGAAAAAACATGACGTAAATTTTTTTGCAAAAGCTTTATAAGTTTTTCTATCTTTAAGGATTTTGTTTTTAGTAGTCTGGAAGTACCCTGGAACTTGCCAAGATGCTTGTCCATACTTATCAAAAAACTACAAAATGATCAAAAAAGTAAATCTCAAAGTACAAAATATTGTTGCTACTTGTTCTTTAGGCAAAACTGTAAGCCTGACAAAACTGACAAGAAGCAACATAAATACTGAATATAATCCAGAACAGTTTCCTGGTTTGGTGTTGAGAATCAAAAAACCAAAGTCTGCTGTACTCGTATTTAGTTCTGGCAATCTCGTATGCACTGGAACAAAAAGTGTTACACAAGTAAAACAGGTAATAAGGTCTGTTATAAGGCAATTACGCAAGATAAATGTTAGGGTTACAAAGATGCCAAAAGTAGATGTCCAGAATATAGTGGCTTCTGGAAGCATAAACATGCCTCTTAACTTAAACGCCTTGGCAATTGGCCTGGTTAATACAGAATATGAGCCAGAGCAATTTCCGGGCATGGTTTACAAACTTGTTGAACCAACAGCAACTTTCCTGCTTTTTAGTAATGGTGAACTTGTCTGCACAGGAACGAAAAATCGTAAACAATTAAATGACTCGATGAGACAACTCTTACATAATGTTAGGGAAGTGATGAAAAAAATCAAATAAAGCTGATAAATCTAATAATAAATGGTATTTTTAGATTATTATTAACTCGCTGGAAAACAAAAATATAGTTTTGAGAACAATAAAATATAAATATATTTTTGTTTTTTTATGTAAAGTAAAAAGACTAAGGAAAAACAAACAACAAAGTCTTGTAAAACTATCTTGAAAACATCATAAAAGATGAAAACAGAAGACCTTATCACAAAAGCAAAAGAATTTTTTGAGTACTATAAGAATGAGATAGGGAAGTTTGCAAAAGAAGGAAAAAAAGCTGTTATCGTGTCTTTCCAAGATTTGGTATCTTTTTCTCATGAACTTGCAGAACAGCTTCTAGAAAACCCAGAAGAAATCTTGCAAGTACTTGAAGTAGCCTTAGACGAAGCTGGCTTGATAAGTAATGCAAAAGTCAGGTTTGTGGATCTATCAAAATCGCAACTTTTACAAATAAGAAATATAAGGGCAAAACATCTGAACAAGTTTATTGCAATTGAAGGTTTGGTAAGACAAGCTAGTGATGTAAGACCACAAGTTACAAATGCTAGGTTTGAATGCCCTTCTTGTGGAACCATTATTTCTGTTTTGCAAATTGACAGAAAGTTTCGTGAGCCTAATAGATGCTCTTGTGGCAGAAAAGGCGGCTTTAGACTTGTAAGCAAAGACATGGTTGATACCCAAAGACTTGTTGTAGAGGAATCTCCAGAAAGCTTGAAAGGAGGGGAGCAACCAAGACGTCTTAGCATTTTTTTGAAAGAAGATTTGGTAGAGCAAAAAATGGAAGAAAGAACAACTCCTGGAAGCAAGGTAATGGTCCTGGGAATATTAAAAGAAGTTCCGATACCCTTGAAAACTGGGAGTATAAGCACAAGATTTGACTTGGCAATAGAGGCAAATAATATTATTCCTTTAGAAGAAACTTTCGAGGAACTGGAAATAGGCGAGGAAGATGAAAGGCAGATAAGAGAATTAGCAGCAGATCCTCATGTTTTTGAAAAGATAGCAGAAAGTATTGCACCTTCTATTTATGGATATGAAGAAATAAAAAAATCTCTTGCCTTGCAACTACTTGGAGGAGTTAAGAAGAAAAAAAGTGATGGTACATTTGCAAGAGGAGACATGCATATCTTGTTAGTAGGAGATCCCGGAGTAGCAAAATCAGTTATGTTGAAGTTTATTGCAAGCATAGCCCCAAAAGGAAGATACCTTAGCGGAAGGCAAGCTACAGGAGCAGGTATTACAGCCACAGTAGTAAGAGATGAGTTTTTGAGAGGCTGGTCTTTGGAAGCAGGTACTATGGTACTTGCAAACAAAGGTATCGCATGTATAGACGAGATGGAAGATATGGACCCAAAAGATAGAAGTGCCTTGCACGAGGCACTTGAGCAGCAAACCGTAACTATATCAAAAGCTAATGTCCAGGCCACCTTGAGAGCAGAAACTTCTCTGCTTGCAGCAGCAAATCCTAAGCTAGGAAGATTTGATGTTTATCAGCCTATTGCTCAACAAATAAACATGGAAGCTACTTTGCTCAACAGATTTGATTTGATTTTTATAATAAAGGACTTGCCAGAAAGGACAAGAGATGAAGAAATAGCAACTCATGTTTTACTAGAACAAAAAAAAGCAATAGAAAAACAACCAGTACCAATAGATCTTTTGAGGAAATTTATTGCTTATGCAAAACAAAAAATATCTCCGGAACTAACAGACAAGGCAATAGAAGAGATTAAAAAATTTTATGTCCAGCTAAGAAATACGCCAGTACTAACAGAAGATATTGTAAAGCCGATTCCAATAACAGCAAGACAGCTAGAAGCTTTGGTAAGGTTAGCAGAAGCAAGTGCAAGAACAAGACTGAGCAAAAAAGTAACAAAAGATGATGCCAAAAGAGCAATAGAACTGCTAAAATATTGTTTGATGAAAGTTGGTTTTGATTACGAGACAAAAACAATAGATATCGATAGAATATCAACTGGCATCCCAGCATCAGAAAGAAGCAGGATAATATTTGTAAGAGAAACTATAAATCGGCTAGAAAGCAGACTAGGAAAGTTTATACCAAAAGAAGAGCTGATAAAAGAGATAGAAGAGAAAGTTGATGCTGATACAGCAGAAGAAATTCTTGACAAGTTGAAGAGAACAGGAGATATTTTTGAGCCAAGAAAGGGATTTATCCAGAAAATTTAAATTTTCTGTATGAAAAATAGGCAAGAGCAAAAAACCAATAAAAAAATTTAGAATATTTTGATATCTTATCTCAAAAAACAAAAAATCAAAAATGCCAATGCCTACAGAAATAGAAAAAATGCAAAGACAAACAGCGTATCATTTTTCTATAGGAGATACTGTAAAAGGAAAATTAGTTCTTGATGGAGACCGTCTTAATTTTCTCGAGGTAGATGATAAACAAATAACAAGAGTAAACATAATAGCAAATGTTGTTGACAAATATGCAAACGAGAAGGAAAATCAAAAATATCTAACATTGACAATAGATGATGGTTCTGCACAAATCAAGGTAAGAGCTTTTGGTTCTGATTGTAAACAACTAGAAAAAATGGGTATAGGAGATACTATCTTAGTAATAGGAAGGCTGAGATATTTTAACAATGAGCTTTACATTTTGCCAGAAATAACAAGAAAAGTTAGCGAAAAATGGCTCCTTGTAAGAAAACTTGAGCTAGAGCAAGAAAAAGTGAGACAAGAAGAGCCGGGACAGCAAGAGCCAGAGCAGCAAGCAGGACAAGAAAAACAAAAAAAGCAAGCAGAAGAAGCAAAACAAGAAGCAAGAGAAAAAATTTTGCAAGAGTTAAGAAAAGAAGAGCAAGGAGCAGAGATTGACAAACTGATCATGACATTGGACATGCCAGTTGCACAGATAAATAACATAGTAAAGGAACTTATAGAAGAAGGCGAGGCATATGAACCAAAGCCTGGAAAGATAAGGCTTTTATAAGCCTTATTTAATTTGGTTAGTTCAATACTTAACATCCCTTAACATCCACTGGCTTTCCTCAAACTTCAATAAATTTCTTGCAAAAAATTTAAAAGTCTTCTTTTTCTCTTTACAAGATGGAATATTCACAATTGTTAGAAAAAGCATACAAAGAAGTCAAGCCAGTCAAGAGTAGCGAAAGATTCGAAATACCAAAAGTTAAGGGTCTTATAGAAGGAAACAAAACAATAATAACAAATTTTTCTCAAATTTGCTCTGCTCTTAGAAGGCAGCCAGAACATTTGTCCAAGTTTTTGTTGAGAGAGCTGGCAACTCCAGGAGTTTTACAAAAAGAAAGACTGATCTTGAGCAGAAAAGTAAGTATGGAAAGAATAGATGAAAAAATTGCTTCGTATGTGGAAGAATTTGTGTTATGTAAGGAATGCAAAAAACCTGATACTGAACTAATCAAGCAAGACAATTTCATGTTTTTGCATTGTCTTGCATGTGGAGCAAAACATCCTGTCAGGGCAAAGATTGTTTAACAATTTTTGGAAGAAGATAGATTAATAAAAGAAAAAAACCTGAAAATATAATCAAAAAATAGATAAAAGGAGGTAAAAACAAAAAATGGTTGAGGGTTATTGTGTTAAATGCAAGAAAAAACAAGAAATAAAGGATGCAAAAGAAGTAAGCATGAAAGGCGGAAGGAGAGCAATGAAAGGTAAATGCCCTGTGTGTGGAACGACAATGTTCAGAATAATGGGCAAAAAGAAATAGAGATAACAATAAAGCTGTATAGAAGATAAAAGATTATTTTATTATCTTAGAAATAAATAGAAATAAAAAGCAATAAAAATGCTTGTAAAGATTCATGAATCTTACAGGAAGATTGTGGCAGTTTGTGATGCTGAGTTGCTTGGCAAGCGCTTTGAGCAAGGAAAAATGCAACTTGATTGCAGAGAGGACTTTTATGGCGGCAAGCTAACGAGAGAAGAAGAAGTTATAAAAATCCTCAAACAAGCGATATTAGATGCCGCGACTTTTAATCTTGTCGGCAAAAAGGCAGTAGCATGTGGAGTAAGAGCAGGAATAATAAGCAAGGAAGGCATTATCAAGATAGCAGGAATTCCTCATGCTCTTGGCTTGTTATAAAAAATCTTGAGAATTTAGAAACTAACTTTTAAATTTTTATCTCCCCAAACTTTATAAATAACTTTTTTCTCTTCTTGATATGCAATTCAAAGATAAAAGTAGAAAAAATAAACCAATAGTAAGAGAAGAAGTTTTGAGAGTAAGATTACCAAGAGGAAAGGAAGTACTGGGCATACTTGAACAGCGTTTAGGTGCTTCAAGAATGTTAGTAAAATGTTTGGATGGCAATAGCAGAGTATGCAGAATCCCTGGACATCTGAAAAGAAGGCTATGGCTAAGAGAAGGTGATGTTGTATTGGTTGAGCCATGGGAATTTCAAGGCGAAGAAAAAGGGGATGTTTTGTTCAAATATAGTAAAGCAGCAATACAATGGCTACAAAGAAAAGGTTTTCTAAAAACAGAAGAACTCTAAAAAAATGGAAAAAGTTTTTCTTCTAGCTCAACAAGCTAGAAAAATAGCAAAACTAAAAGAAAAAATTGAGAGTTCTTTGAATGTAAAGCTGAAAATTGAGAAAGAAAATATTGTAATTGAAGGCAGTGCCTTAGATAAGCTTATTGTCTCTAAAGTAATAGAAGCGATTTCTCTTGGCTTTGATTTTGATATAGCATTGCGGCTAAAAGATGAAAACTATATTCTTGAAAAAATAAATATAAAGAAACAAGTAAGGCCTTCTAGGCTCAGACAGATAAAAGCAAGAATTATAGGCTCAAAAGGAAAAGCAAAAAAAACTATGGAAGAGCTAACAAATTGTTCAATTGTCCTGAACAAGAATATAGTTACTGTTCTCGGCAAAATAGAAGATGTTAATAATGCTACTCGTGCTTTGCTAAGCTTGATAAGAGGCAGCCCCCACTCAAAAGTTTATTCTTTCTTGGAAAGGGCAAGAAAAGAAAGAAGAGAAGAAGAGATTTGATTGAAAAAGATAAGGGGAGGATAAAAGAAGAAAAAAGATTTTTCTGCTACTTATCAAAATTACAATAGCAAAAAAAGACAAGACAAGATTTATAAATTCTTTTTCTCTTGTCTAAATATGCCTCGGTAGCTCAGTAGGTAGAGCATACGATTTTGATGGCAACTCCAAAAAAATATGAAGCTGTTATCTGCTGATAGACACCGTAGAATTTAAGATGCGGAAGGTCGGAAGTTCGAGTCTTCCCCGAGGCGTTGGGTCTGTAGCTCAGCCTGGTTAGAGCACTGTCCTGATAAGGCAGGGGTCCTCAGTTCAAATCTGAGCAGGCCCATTTTTAATCTTGAAGATGATAAAAAAGAGGGCAAGAAGGAAAGAAAGCAAGAAAAAAGAAAAAATTGATCCTAGAATTCTTAGGATCGCCAAACTTCTTTTAGAATATTCTTGTAAAGTAAAGAAGAGAGATGTTGTACAGGTACTAGCTGATATGCCCGCAAAACCTCTTGCACTTGAGTTAGAAAAACAAATTCTGCTAAAAGGAGCATATCCTATAATTCATTGGCAAGTTGATAAGCAAGCTTTTATCTATTATAAATATGCCTCAAAAGAACAACTCAAAAAATTTCCAAAAATAAGCATGTACGAGATGCAAAATACAGACGCTATCATAATAATATACTCACCAAAAGACAAAAAAGAGCTTGCAAACATAAAAGCAGAAAAGATTTCTTTGAAGCAGAAAGCAACAAGGCTAATAACAAATGAAAGATTAAAGAAAAGATGGGTTGTTTTTTGTTATCCGAATGCTGCTTTTGCTAAAGATGCTGGCATGAGCTTGAGAAAATTCAAGAATTTTGTTTTTTCTGCTTGTTTGATAGACTGGAAAAAATTTTCTTCTAAACTGAGAAAGGCTACTAGCTTGATTAATAAGGGCAAGCAAGTCAGAATTTTAGGTAAGGATACAGACCTAAGTTTTTCTATAGCTGGAAGAAAAGCTATTGTTGGAGATGGAACTTTTAATATGCCTGATGGTGAGATTTTTACTGCCCCTAAAGAAGAAACAGTTGATGGCCATATCTATTTCAATTTTCCCCGTTATATTTTTGGTAAAGAAGTTAGTGGAATTTATTTAGAATTCAAAAAAGGAAAGCTTGTGAAAGTTAAAGCCAAGAAGAACCTTGACAAACTAAAAGCCCTGCTTGCAACAGATAAGGGCTCATCAAGAATAGGAGAATTTGCCTTTGGCATGAATCCAAAAATAAAACGCTATATTCATGAGCTACTTTTTGATGAAAAAATTGACAAAACAATACATCTTGCTTTGGGAAATGCATATAAAGAATGTAAAGGAAAAAATAAGTCTGCTATTCATCTTGATATTGTGAAGGACATGAAAAAAGGAAAAGTTTTTATGGACAACAGGCTTATATATAAAAATGGCAAGTTCATATAAGAAGAAAAAGATGAGAAAAGAAGCGAGAGAAAAGATAAAGGAGAAGAAAAATATTAATAATATTATTGGTGTAATTCTTATTCTGGTGTTACTTGCTATCTCATTTTACTATATTCTTTATTTTACAAAAGAAAAGGAGGAAGAAAAATTTATTCCAGTAGCAAGAGAATTTGTTTCTCTTTCTAATACTACTCTTGTTAGCATGAAAGTTCCTGCTGTTGATTCTGAAGGAAAAGGGGTGTCAACATTACTTGTTGTCGAGACAATGTCTGGCTCTGGCAGAACTTTGGTAGATATAGAGAACTTGCTTTTTTGGGCTGACACTCAACATAGCATGAGAATTGCAAGACTTGTAGCTGCAATTTTGACAGGAATCAATATAAGCGAATATGATCTCATCTATAACATATACGCTAATGCTTCTCTCATAGGCGGAGAAAGTGCAGGAGCTGCTCTGACAATTGCTACAATAGCTGCTTTGGAAAATAAAACTCTCAATACAAGCGTGATGATAACTGGAAGTATAAATCATGATGGGAGTATAGGACCAGTTTCTGCTATTTTGGAGAAAGCAAAAGCTTCAAGGCAAGTTAATGCTACCTTGTTCCTTGTTCCTCTATTGCAAAGCAGAGATGTTATTTACGAAACAAAAAAACATTGTGAGAAATTTGGCTGGACAGAAATTTGTACAATAGAGCAAATACCAAAAAAAATTAATGTTGAAGAGCAAGCGAGTATCAGAATAGAGGAAGTATCCTCAGTAAAAGAAGCTATGGATTATTTCTTTTCAGACTAGTTGATTTCTTTTCCAATCCTTATAATTTTCTCTTTTCCTTATCAGTTTCACTTTGCCATTTACTATAGCAACTTCCGCTGGTCTCAAGCGTAAATTAAACTGACTTGACATAGCAAAACCATAAGCTCCTGCATTAAGTAAGGCTAGTATTTCACCCTCTTGCAATGCTGGCATTCTCCTTAGCTTTTCTCTACTCTCGTTAAAAACATCTCCACTTTCGCATAAATTGCCTGCTATCATGTAGCCCTTTTCTGTTTTCGCATCTGCCTTGCTACAAGCAACTATCTCATGATATGCTCCATATGTAAATGGCCTTCTGAAAACATTGAAACCAGCATTTACTGTAGCAACTGGAACATATTTCTCTTTCTCGCTTATATGTTCAACTTTCATCAGCAGAATTCCGCTATCTCCCACTAAATAACGTCCAGGTTCTATCCTTATCTCTGTTTCAAGACTCTTTGTCTCCTTCGCTATTCCTCTTGCATACTCAGAAAGAGGAAATATCTTGTCCTGTTTTTTGTAAGGAACTCCTGGACCTCCACCAAAATCAAGAAATTTGAGTTTCGTGAAGTTGTTAACTTCTTTTGCTATCTTGACTAATTTTCTAACAGTATCAAGAAAAAGCTTGACATCTTTGCCAAGCCAACCAGAACCAATATGTTCTTGTAAACCTACTGGTCGTAAGCCAAGTTCTAAAGCTTTTTTATAAGCCCTTATTATTTTTTCTTCTTTTATCCCAAATTTTACATATTTACCAGCTGTTATAACATGTTTATGCAAACCAGCTCCTTTTGTAGGATTAAGTCTAAAGCTTATTGGGTAATCTTTTATTAGTCTTGCAAGTTTTTCTAGCTGTGAGAAAGAATCCAGGTTAATAATAATTTTCTTTTTGATTATTTCTCTTAAATCACCATTGCTCAGGCCAGGAGCCGTAAGCATTATGCGTGAAGAAGAAAAACCTGCTTGCAAAGTAGCTTTCATCTCATTAGGAGAAGCAGCATCAATACCATCAACCTTATCAATTAAAAATTTTAGCAGGGCAAGAGAAGGATTTGCTTTTGTAGCATAATAAATCTTTATGTCAATGTCAGCAGAAGAAAAAGCTTTTCTTATTCTTGCAATATTTTCAGTTACTCTATCAAAATTGTAAATATAAAGCGGTGTACCATACTCTTCTGTTAAGCTGGTAGTAGCTATTCCACCAATAAAAAGTTCATGCTTTTTAACTTCTAAATGTTTTGATATTTCCCACCACATACAACAAGTAATAACTAGATATTATTTAAAGGTATTTATTTTTTCTGTTATTTTTGCAGTTACAGAACAAAAAAAAATAGCAAAAAATTTGTTCAGAAAATTAAGAGAAAAAGAAGAGGAAATAAAAAGTTTAGGAGTTAATTTGAACAACATGCAAAATAATACTAGAAAGCATGAAGATAGAATGAGAAATATAAATGAGGTAGTTAAAGCAACAACAGAAAATATAGAGAGAAAAATAAAAGAAAAAGAAAAAAGCATAGAAGAAAAAGAAGCTCAAATAAAAAGCTTGGAAGTTAATTTGAACAGGTCAAAAGACGAGCTACAAGAGCTGAAAGAAAAGATAAGCCATATTTCAAACATAGCAAAAATATAACAAATTTTTTATTGTTATGGCTTCAACTCAAGAAAAAGTTTTGATATCTTGAGCCTTCAGCAAAAAATCTGAAACCGAAAGGTTTTTAAATTGATTATCACTATACTGATAATATTAGGATGTTAGAGATATTAAACCAGCATATTATAAAAATCTTGGTTGCAATTAGAAAGGGGGATTCTATTAGACAGATTTCTAAAAGGATTAACTTGTCATATGGGTGGACTTATTATTGGTGTGGGCAGTTGGAAAAAAAGGGTGTATTAAAAAAAGAAGGTAAAAAGATTTTTTTAGTTGAAAATGATTTTTATAAAGAAGTTATAAAATTTATTTCTGTAATAATAAAAAAAGATTTGGCTTTGCATTATTCGATAATCTCCTTGTTTGGTTTGAAATACGCCTTTTGCTTTACAGATGCTGTCTTTGTATGGACAAAAGGGGGTTATAATATTGCAAGGAGCAAAGAAAATTATCCCATTTTTATCAAAATTTGTGAAGATAATTTACCATTCTGGAAATTTTATTTTGAAAAATTAAGTTTACCATACACTTACATTCCTAATTTGAGAAAAAAAGGAATTTATTATGTCTTAGATGTAGTAAAAGAGGATTTTTTTGTAGACAGTGTAGATAATGTTCCTGTTATTCCATTACAAGAGTGTATTGATTTTATGCGCAAATATATATACAATTTTGAACCAGCAATTGAAATGATCCAAGAAATGTATGATAAAGAACTAGGGGTAAGGTACAGACACAGGTAGATAAGAATGGAAGAATTCATAACTAGGGAAAACCAGATTTTTGAAATTTTGCAAGAATTTACTAGAGCTAGTTTAAATTATATACTGATAGGAGGTTACGCTGTTTCTGCATTCAAACATAGATTTTCTATTGACGCTGATGTTATAATCAAAAAAGAAGATAAACAAAAATTTGTTTTTCTGTTAAGGAAAAATAAATTTGTTAAGGCTATTGGCAAGACGATGCCTTATGTGAATTTTGAACAATTCACAAAAAAAGAAAAATTGCCAATTAGTGTTGATTTACTTATTGGCGGAGTAGCATCAAGACAAACGAATGCTGTTTGGAATTTTGATTTTGTATTGGAACATTCAATAGTCAAAAAAATTAAGGGCATAGAAAAAGAAATAAAGACTAGAATTCCAGAAACAGAATTATTAATAGCAACAAAACTTCATTCAGCAAGGCTAACTGACTGTCGTGATATTGTCGCTCTTGCTACTAAAATAAATAAAAAGAAGGTTGTTGAATATACACTGAGAGGAGATAAAGAAAGATTAAGAAGATGTCTCAAAAAAATTGAACAGACAATAGAATATAAAGATTTTATTGATGCTTTCAAGGGAGTTTTTAGTATAGAGGCTATTCCTACAAAAAATGTACAGAGAGTTAAAAGGATAACTAAAGAGCTCCAGGAAAAATTATCAGTATAATGATAATTAGAAACTACTCCTCTGGCCTTAGCTCAAGAAAAAGTTTTCCTTTCTGCATATAATATTTTAGCAGGGGCAAGGATATAGGAATTAATTTGAAATATGCCTTGTCCTCACTAAAAGCTTTTATTTCTATACTATTCTCTAATTTGTTTATAATAACATTTTCTGGCCTGACTCCTGGCAAGTCTATCTCATAAATAATTTTTCTTGCCAGCCTTCTTACTCTAGCAAGAGCCTCTTTTCTTGGCAGTTTTGCAAGTTTTGCTGCCCCCTCTTCACTTATTTTTGGTAACTTTTTAGTTGGCAGTTTTTTTTCTGCTACTCCAATCATAGGAGCTATTTTTCTTATTTCCTCTTTTGGAATACCAAAAGATTTTACTTTTATTACTGGTCTCTTGCCAGTTGCTGTACTAATACTTATACTTATACCTGAACTTTTTACAAAAGGAAGCCTTATTTTTTCTGGCTTTTCTTCTCTTGCCATTTTTTCTTTGCTTTCTCCGAGCATCGTGTCAAACTCCCTGAACTGCTTATCAAGCTCTCTAGTAAGCCTATCAAATAAAGAGCCAAAAGGAAATGGCATTCTAACACCTTCTCTCTCTTCTAGTTCATCTAACAAGCCACCACCAAATATGCTCTTTTCTTTTTCTCTCAAAGAGGCGCCACAAAAAGGGCAATAGCTATATCTGCTGCTTATTCTTTCTCCACATCTCTTGCATCTTTTTCTGAACATTTTTATAATATACAATCAACATGTAAGTATTTTAAAAACTTTCTGTTATCAAACTTTCTGTTATCAAGAATAGCAAACTTTTTTAATTCTTCCTTCTTTGCTTTTTTTATGGAAAAAGAGGTAGAAGAAAAACTTGTCCAGTTAAAAGTAGAGCAAAAAAAACTTGCAAAGCAGCTTAGCTTGAAAAATGCTTTTGATTTTTCTCTTGCTGAAATTATTGCTGGTTGTTATAATGCTTTTCTCCCAGGAAAAATAATTTCGGCAATAGTAATTTGCAAAAATTTTGATGTAATAGAGCAGCAATATGTTGTCAAAAAACTTGCATTTCCCTACATAGCAGGCTTCCGGGCATACAGAGAACTGCCTGCCATGATAGAATGTTATCAAAAGCTAGAAGAACAGCCAGATTTTCTTTTTGTAAATGGACACGGTATTGCTCATCCCCGCATGCTAGGACTTGCAAGCCATTTTTCTCTTGCAATAAACAGGCCTACCATTGGAATAGCAAAAAATTTGCTTGTAGGAAAAGTAAAAAAAGGAAAAATTTATTTGCGCAACAAAATAGTTGGGGTAGAGTTGTTAACAAAAGAAGGAAGCAAGCCAATCTATGTAAGTCCTGGTAATATGATAACACTAAAAACTGCCTTAGAGCTAACAAGAAAATTTATTCGTGCTCCCCACAAGTTGCCAGAGCCTCTTGTCCAAGCAAAGAAACTTGTAAATAGTATAATAAAGGAGCTACAAAAAGATTAAAAATAACAACAACCTTTTTCTTTTTATGCGAACAAAAGTTCTTACAAAATATTTTGAAATTTTGAAGGGCAAGAAAAAGCCAAGATTTCAAATAGCAAAACGCAAAGGCCTGTTAGACAAAAAAATAAAATCTGCTTTTGAAATTTTGAAAAGTTGTGAGTTATGTGAGAGAAAATGT
>CAZSMI010000008.1:0-14147 GCA_964607815.1 Candidatus Woesearchaeota archaeon
AAAAGACTGAGATGGAAACTCGAATATACTACAATCGCTTTTTCTTTTTTACCAGAAAAATTTACACTTACACAGCTACAAAAAATCTATGAAATTGTTTTCAACAAAAAATTTGATAAAAGAAATTTTAGAAAAAAAATTCTTTCGCTTGATCTTCTGGAAAAAATAAAAGAAAAGAAAAAAGGTGCTTACAGGCCTGCTTCTCTATACAAATTCAAGAAAAAAATTGGTGAAATAATAGAGGTTTTGTAACTTTTATAGCTTAATGTTCATAAAATCTCTTGCTAATATTGTATTTGAAAATATTTTTTTTGCCTCATCAAGGATTTTTTTCTCCTTATACTCATATCTCTGGGAGAGATGTGTTAAGATAAGTTGTTTAACTTTTGATCTTTTTGCTATTTGCGCAGTTTGCTTTGCAGTCAAATGTTTATATTCAGCAGCTTTTTTAGCTAGCTCTGCGCTATAGGTAGATTCTGCTACAAGTAAGTCAGCATTTTTTGCAGCTTTGTAACAGCCATTACATAAAGCAGTATCAAGTATAAAAGCTATTTTTTTTCCTTTTTTCATGAAACTTACATCTTCTGGTTTGATAATTTTTCCTTTGTACTCTATATTTTTTCCTTTTTGCAGTTCTCCTATTATCTTGCCTTTTATACCCAATTTTTTTAATTTTTCTTTGTCCATTTTTCTTTTCTCTGCTTCAAGAAAAGAATAAGCAAGACATCTTGCAGAATGTTTCAAGTTTATTGCTTCAAGAGAAAAATCTTCTTTTTTCAAAAAAATTCCTTCTTCTAGCTCATTAACAGAAATTTTTATTTTTCCTACAAATATGAACATGTTGAGGATAAGCTGCATGAATTTTCTTGTTCCTTTTGGTCCGTAAACATGGAGAGTTTTATTATACCCATTCAGTACAAGTGTCTGCAACAAACCAGGTATTCCAAGTATATGGTCGCCATGCCAGTGTGTTATCAAAAGCCCTGTTAGCTTACATGGATTTATGTTTGCAATTCTGAACTGCCTTTGTGTTCCCTCGCCACAGTCTATTAGCAGCATCTCGTCTTTGTATCTTAACAAAATAGCAGTATGATTTCTCTTCCTGGTAGGAATTGCCTGACTAGTACCTAAAAAAGTTAGCTCTATCATATCAAGAGAGAGAAAAGATATTTTAAATAGCTTTCTGCTTGCTTGTTGCAATAAATTTATATATCCTATTTTTCTTTCCTGAGTATGAAAAAGAAAAAATTGAAAGAGAAAAGAGAAAAGAAAGAAAAAACCAAGAAAGAAAAAGCAAAAAAAGTAAAGCTGAAAGCTTTCAAGGCAGTTTTGGCGGGAGAAAAAGTATATAGCAATGCTTCCCAAGCTGCCCAGCTATATGAACAAAGTCGTTTCGGAGAACTACAAGAAGGCAAGGTATATTATTCTTTTGTCGAGTCTCTTTATCTGCTTGAAAAGGGAAAGATGCAAATTTATAGTGAAAAGAAAAAATTAACTCTAGGGGAGTTCCTAGAAATAGCAAGAAAAAAAGAAGAAAATTTTTATACACGTTATGTAGTTTATCGTAACATGAGGGACAGGGGCTATATTCTCAAGACAGCCCTGAAATTTGGTGCAGATTTTAGGGTTTATGACAGGGGAATAAAACCAGGAGAAGAGCATGCAAAATGGATTTTGTATGCTGTTTATGAAACTTCTGGCCTGACATGGCACGAATTTGCAGCAAAAAACAGGGTTGCTCATAGCACAAGAAAAAATTTGTTGATTGGAATAGTTGATGAAGAAAATGATGTTACCTTCTACGAAATAAGATGGATAAGGCCTTAAAATTTCTGAATTTCTTAAGAAAATCTGAAATCTTTCTTTGATAATTAATAACTAAATTAACTTTTATTGACTTTATAAATTAACAAGACAACAAATTTATAAAGTTCATCTGCTTTTTTTGTAAAATGGATATCAATGAGAAAAAAGCAAGTATCATAGCTCTTATAAGAAAAATAGGACCTGTTTTGCCAGGCAGTGTAAGCAAGGAAATTGATTTATCTATCTTGATGACTTCTACTTTGCTATCAGAAATGGTTTCTGATAAAATACTAAAAATAAGTTATATCAAAGTAGGTTCTTCACCCTTATACTACTTATCGGGCCAAGAAAATATGCTTGAGAAATTTTTTGATTATCTGAACAACAAAGAAAAAGAAGCTTTCAGACTGCTACGAAAAAAAGGTGTTTTGGAAGATTCAAAGCTAGGGCCAGTAACAAGAGTAGCTCTGCGAAATTTGAGAGATTTTGCAATTCCAATAAAAGCTGCAGACAAAATTTTTTGGCGTTTTTATTCTGCAAACAAGGAAGATACTATTAAAAAAATAAAAAGCATATTATTGCCAAAAGTCAAGGCAGGAAAAATAGGAAGAAAAGAAAAAGCAAAAGAAAAAATAGAAAGAAAAAAGAGAGAAATAAAACAGGGAGATTTTGCAAAAAAAGTTTATTCTTTCTTGCAGAATAATCAGATTATAGTTTTGGAAGAAAAAGAAATAAAAAAGAAGTTTCTTTTTTTTGAGGTAGTTGTTCCCACAACAATTGAAAAAATAAAATTTCTTGTTATAGCAAAAGACAAAAAAAATATTAATGATGATGACCTTAGTTTGGCATTACAAAAAGGCCAAAGTGCAAAAATGCCAGTTTTGTTTTTGAGTGCTGGCAAACTTACAAAAAAAGCAAAAGAGAATGTAAAAAATCTGCATAGTTATCTTTTTTTCAAGAGCCTTTAGTCTTTTCACTCTTTTTGTTCTCTTCTAGAATGCCAACTTGTTTACCCTCTTTTTTTCTGTGAAGGAAAAGGGCAATAGCAGCTACAAGCAGAACAAAAACAAAAAGCCATATGACTGGACTATAGTTATTCAGAAAGCCTTTCTTCCCAATTTCAAAAACCCCGCCTGTCAAAGGTATTCCTACAAAAGACTTGTTTTCTGTCTCGCTCCTTATTCCTATATCATATATCCCATCAGGAGCTTTAAGATCAAACTCAATTTCTTCACCGACTTTTAGGTCAAGCAGCTTTGTTTTTGTTTTCTCTTCCCCCTCTCCCTTGAAGCTTATTGCCAGAGGCTTTGTATAAGGGATATTACCGATATTCATAACATGTAGCATACCATCTATTAAAGTGATATTTATTGCCTCTATTTCTTCCATATAAACAAACATCTTTTCTTCGAGACCGGCAGAATAGGCCTCAACAAGCCAGTCTCCTGGCATGCCAAGGGGCATCACCAGAACAGCTACACTTCCTGATAACACTTCCTTGCTTTCTGCTTCTTTTCCTTTTGGGTCTCGTAGTATGATAGTAATATTTTCACCAATAAGGCTTTCCGCCTGGTCAAGCAAAGAAGGTTTAACAATAAGCAGATCATAAGGCATGAAAGATTTCTTATTAATTCCTAAAATAATTTTTGTTGGAACAGCCTTTATATAAATCTCTTTTTTAGTTGAACCTTTGTTTTCTTCTGCATCTTTTATGTACAATGTAAATGTGTGCCATCCTGCACTTGCGTTAGATGGCAGGGACATAGAAAAAGAAAAAATTCCTTCTGTCACGCTGGTGGTATAATTTCCAAAGAGAACCAAGGTGACTGTGCCATCAATCGCTTGACCATTTGCTTTTTTTGCGCTTCCTTTTATTTTTATTTCCTCAGAAGGCAAAAAATGCTCCTTTTCTAGCTCAAAGGTGATATCGACAGAATCAGAAATAGCAAATCGCTCACTTTTCTTGCTCTCGCTAATGCCGTTTTCAAATAGCGCCTCAACAAAGCATGAGCCAACACCCCTCTCTTTTGTTAGCAAAAGAGAAGGAACATCAAAGGACTTTTTCTTTTTTGCTGTAAGTGAAACAGAATTGATAAAAAAAAGAAGCTTATCACCATCACAATTCAATATCAAGCTTACAAGCCCTTCTACGTCATCTGACGAAATAATGCTAAGGTCGATAGCAAGCTTGTCTCCTAAGCTATAGACTTCTTGTGGTTTGCTCAAAAGAATTTCGGTGCTCGCGCAGGCTGTACTACAAACAAAAAAAGCCAAAACAAGGGTAGCAATCACAAATTCCTCTATCTTTTTCATCTTAACACAAAATAAGTTTCCTATTTAAATATTTTTGCCAACACAGGATTTTTTCAGCAACTCAATAGCCCAGCCAAAATTGATGAGAGCAATGAAATCGCCAAAATGTTTGTTTTTTGTTTATAACAACTTAGCAAATTTTAAAAACTTGCCTTTTCTCATCTTAACATGAAAATATTATGTCTGCATTGTGATTATATAAAGTACAAGGCCCTTCGCAAGGCTATCAAGGACCATGTTCCAGTAGCTGAAAAGGAAGAAAAGAAAGTTGACGAGTGTCTTGTAGTATTTATAACAGTAGAAAAGTCTGACGAAAATAGTCCAGAAGCAATTGTTAATGGCCTAGTAAAAAATGTTAGAGAAATAGCAGAGCAGCTAAAGGCAGAAAATGTTGTGCTTTATCCTTATGCTCATCTTGCTGCTCAACTTGCTTCAACACAAGTAAGCATAAAAATTTTAGAAGAAGGGGCAAAGAAACTTGACAAGGAATTTAATGTTATTCTGGCACCTTTTGGCTGGTATAAGACCTTTGAGATAAAGTGCAAAGGGCATCCTCTTGCTGAGCTGAGCAGGAGTATAGAGGCTGAAGCTGGAGCAGAAGAAGAAAAACCAAAAGAGGAGAGAGCAGAGAGAAAGGGAGATGGTGTTATGAAGAAGTTATTTATTATCCTTCCTAATGGCAAGATAAAAAAGAGAAATCAGCTTGACATAAAAAAATATGAAAATGTTGAGACTGTAATCAAGGATGAGCTAGGAGAAAGAGAAGCTGGAAAAGAAAAACCCCCACATCTTAAATTGATGAAACAACTTGAAATAGCAGGTCCTGAGCTACGTGTAGGTGATTCTGGAAATCTTCGCTATTTGCCAAAAGGTTATTTTATGGTTGATGTGTTGCGAGAACTTTGTTATGATATATTTGTTAATAGGCTTGGAGGAGTACAGGTACAGACTCCTTGTATTATTAGCAAAGAATATAAAGGAGCAAAATGGATGATGGAAAAATTTCCTGAAAGGCTTTACAAGGTTTTGCCTGGAAGAATAGAGAAGCAGCAGCAATTCTATTTACGACCATCAGATGATTATGGTGCTTTTTCTATATTCAAGGACGCTATTATAAGTTACAAAAATCTTCCTTTAGGATTGTATGAATATGAATTTAGTAGTTGGAGATATGAGCAAAGAGGAGAATTGCTTGGAATGTACAGAATTAGAAGTTTTATTATGCACGATATTCATACAATGTGTGAAAATTTGCAAGAAGCTTTCAGAGAATTTGAAAAACAGACAAGAGATTTTGCAATAGGAATTTATAAGGAGCTGGGTTTTAAGCCTGTAGCAATAATTCTCAATTGTAAAAATGATTTTTTTGAGAAATACAAAGAAAATTTTATAAAATTAGCAAAAAAAACAAAAAAACCAATAATAGTTAAACTTTTTTCTGTAATGAAAACATACAAGGCTGCGTGGATTGATGTTGTTGCATTTGACAATTTGAAAAGATGCATGGAGCTAACTACTGTACAGCTAGATACAGAAAGTCCAAAATATTGGGACATGACCTTTATTGATAAAGAAGGGAAAAGACGATATCCAATAATTTTGCATACAGGTATTGGTATAGATAGAACAATAGCAGCCTTGCTGGAAAATGCAGCTGCAGAAAAAAATCCTACTCTGCCTTTATGGCTTTGTCCTACTCAGGCAAGAGTAATTCCCGTAAGCAAAAAATATCTAAAATTTGCTTCTCAAGTTGCAGAGAAAATAAAAAAAGAACAAATTAGGGTTGATGTTGATGATAGGAATTTGCATGTGGAGAAGAAAATAAGAGAAGCGGAAGTTGAATGGGTTCCCTTTTCTATAGTTATCGGAGAGAAAGAGAAAAAAAGCAAGAAGTTGGCAGTAAGAGCACGCAAGACAGGAAAAGTAAAACAATTTACAACAAAACAATTTGTAAATATTATCGAGAAAGAGGTAAAAGATTATCCATTCAGGCCCTTGCCTTTACCTATGTTGTTAAGCAAAAGACCAAAATTTGTTTAGGTCTTACATATATTTTTCAATAAGTCTTTCATTAAATCTTCCGTAACAAGACACTACTGGATAAATAATTTTTTTAATTTTTTTACAAGTAAATTTTGCTGGCCAAAGAAGTGTTTCCATTCTTCTTTCTATTTTTCTATCTTCTTCTGATATGCCAGAAAAATAAATTTTGTTTTTTTCTGCCTTATCACATTCTTTTATAATTTTTTCTTTCAAGCCTGAAAAAAGTTCAGTAAGGCCTTTTCTTTCCATAAACAAGATAGTTCTTTTTTGTTTATAAATTTATTTGCATGCTTAGATTTATATATCTCCATTATTTTTGATTGACATGCAAACACATAATGAGTTACAAGATGAAATCGAAGAGATACTTGATAGCTATGAGGCTTGTTTGATTCGGATGGGGAAGTCTGTTGCTGCAGAAGAATTTGAACTGGCTGAGCAACACAAACAAGATAGCAGATACATAAAAGATATGATAAGAAGAAGGCCGCTATTTGAAAAACTCAATTTTATAGCAGATTTATCATTCAGAAAAGATTTGCGTGAAAGAATGAGTGATTATGATGCTGCTTTCCATTTTCAAGATTATATAAATATGTTTTGGAAAGAGCTTATATAAGATGAACTTCAAAGAAGCATTAAGCAGAGTAGAGAAAAGCAAAGAATTTGATAATTTCAAGAAACAACATCCAAAAGCATATTTATGTGCAGGTTTTTTTGTTCTCGATTTTGAGACTGAAAATAGCACACAACAGCTTGACTATCAACTTGAAGAGAAAATTGCAACTTTCTCTGTCAATAATGAAGTGAAGATAAAAATACAAGAAACAACAAAACAGAAAAAACTTGATAAGCTTATCAAGCCAGAAATAGAAATTGATGAGCTAAGAAAAATTGCCGATAAAGAACTTGAAAAAAAGAAAATAGTAAGCAAGCTAAACAAAATTATTGCAATTTTGCAAATGCATGAAGGTAAATGCATATGGAACCTTACATGCATGCTAGAAAGTTTTGCTATGTTAAGAATGCATGTTGATGCCTTGAATGGAAAAATTCTCAAAGCAGAAAAAGCTTCTTTATTTGATTTTGTAAAGAGAGTTAAGTAAAAGGAACTGATAAAATCTGGAAATAGATGATTAGTACTTATGATTAGTATTTATGTGATCACTTATTAAAATTATAAAAAGATTAATCAACAAACCGCAAATAAACAGAAAACTTATTTCTGTGTAAACCAAAATTTATACTCTTTGCCTTTTTTTTGTAGGCAGCAAAATCCAAATCTTTCAAACTGACAAATTTCTCCTACTTTTAATTTCCTTATTGTTGGCTCTCCAAGGCCTCTGACTATTTCCCCATTTGGCATAACCACACTAACTTTTATCAATCTCTCGCAAGTAGGTAACCAATGTATATGTTTTGCATTTAGCTTCTTGTCAAGTTTTGTTGACAAAAATTGCATGTTTTGAAAATTGAAAAGATACATTAACCTATATGTTTTGTCTTTTTCTATCTTATCGTCTTCTGATATATAAAACTCATTTCCTACCTTTAGAATTCTATTGCCTCTTTTTTTGTAGTCTGGGTGTAAGGGAATTGCTACTGTCAATGCATGCAATTTTGGAGCATCTTTTATCTTTATTTTTTTTGGATTTTTGATGAAAAAATATCTATTACTTTTTTCAATTGCTTTCTTGTTTTCTGCATACAAAACATCAATTGGAGCTTTTATTTCTGTATCTGAAATTCCTAACTTGAGGCAAAAATTTCTTACTGCTTCTGGCATGAAACCTCTTTTCTCGAGAGATTGTAAACTCCATGTTCTTGGATCATCCCAACCAATATACTTTTTGCTTTCTACTTCCTTCAGACTTTTGCTTTTGCTTATCTTTATTCCCTCTAGCTGGATAAGACCTGTATGCAAGATTACTGGATCGTATCTAGGAAACAAAATTTTCCAGATAAGCCTTTCCATTTCTGTTTCCATCATCAAATCCTTACCTCTTATGATATGTGTTATATCAAGTAAAGCGTCATCTATTACCCAAGAAAAATCAAGCAAAGGCCAAACCTTGTATTTATTTTTTGTGCGAGGATGTTTTCTGTCAACTATTCTAAACAAAACTCTGTCACGAAAAGCAGGATTTGGATGCTGCATATTTGTCTTGATACGTAAAACTGCCTGGCCAGCAAAAAATTCTCCTTCAAGCATCCTTTTCCACCAGTCTATTTGCATAGGAATAGGATGTTGTCTGCATCCACATTCTCTTCCCTCTTTTCTATTTTTTCTTAACTTTTCTGCAGAACAAAAACATACATAAGCAGAGCCCTTTCTTATTAGTTTTTCTGCATACTCATAATAAATTTCTAGCCTGTCAGACTTGTAAATTATTGGCTTCTCAAATTTTATTTTTAACCATTCCAAGCTTTTTGGTATTAGTCTATAAGCTTCCTTGCATACATATTTTTCTGCACTTCCTATTGTGTCATCAATTACAAGAAAAAGTTTTCCTTTGTAAAATTTGGTATAGTAATCATTTATTATTGCAGAATGGGCATTACCTATATGTAAAGCACCAGAAGGAAATGGTGCCAAACGCATAACAACTTTTCCTTTTTTTGCTTTTGGTAATGCTACTAAGCCTTCTTTTTTCTCTGGCTTTTTAACAAGTTTTTTTATTGTTTGGAACTGTTTTTCCTGCTCTTCTTTTCTAAGCCTGTTAACTTTCCTGATAGTTTCTTTCAAAATAGGCATGATATTCTTGATATCTTTTTTTTTCAAGCCGACTTGAAAAAGTTTTGAAAGAACTGCTCCTTCTCTAGCTTTGCCATCATGTAACAGAGCATTTTGTAAGGCGTACGCAAGCATAAGATCCTCTTTAATCGCCTCTTTTTTTATTGCTTTTTTTTCTGCCATATTTTTTTGAAGAAAGAAGAGTTAATAAAGATTTTGTTATAACAACACTTTAAAATAAAATCTTTTTGTATTATCCGGAAATAGTGTTACCTCGACAAAAAAGATAAGCCTTGCTAAACAGCAAGAGCTTATGAAAAAACTCAGTAATGCAAGATAAGTGGATTGTTAGAGAGATGGAGAAAAGAGAAATAGGAGCATGGACAATAGCAAAAATACAAGATATAACACCAAGGCATGCAAGAAGAGTGCATAAAAAGTATAAAGGCATTAAAGACCCAAAGCTTCTCCCTTGTGGAAGAAAGCCTAGAGAAATAACCAAAGAAGAAAGAGAAGCAGTAGTTAAAGCCTACAGAGAATATCTTGTAGGAGCAACGATGATAGAACAAATTCTCGAGGAGAAAGATATTCATATAAACCATAACAGGATACATAAGATTTTACTTGAGGAAGGGCTTGCAAAGCAACAGCAGAAGAAAAGGAAATGGATAAGATATGAGAAAAACATAGTTTGAGTTTAGTTCATAGTGACTGGGCAGAGTACAAAGGATGGAAGTTTATGCTGATTAAGGATGATGCCTCACGTTTTATAACAGGTTATGGTAAGTTCAAGCATGCAACAGAAAAGAATGGAATAAAGGTTTTCGAAAAGAGTTTGAAATATGGTATACCTAAGCAGTTTCATTCAGATAATGGATCTGTTTTCAGAGCAAATGAGCAGGAAGGCAAGCGCAAAGGTGAAGCTGACTTTGAGAAAGTTATTAGAAAAGCAGGAATTCGCCACATATTCACAAGAGTTAGACATCCGCAAGGAAATGGTAAGATGGAAAAGCTCAGCGATACGATCATGAATTTGTGGGATAAGCTAGGCTCTTTTGAGAAAGCAGTTAGACATTACAACTACAAGAAACCTCATTGGAGCCTGAATAATGGAAAAACCAGAACACCTTATCAAGCTTTCCTTGATAAAAAGAGAAAATAGCAAATAATTTAAAGTTAAGATGGCTAACTCTGATTATCGAGAGGACAATAATAGTGGACAACACATTTTACTTTGTTATTTATGCAATAACCTTAAATTGGATGAGCTTAACAAGAGGTCCTCTTGGTCTTCCTGGGGTTCCAAAGCCAATTTTATTTGGTTTTTAATTTTAATATTTCAACGCATTCCTTCAGCGTATTAACTGTTTTAGCTTTATTTTTTTCAAGCATTTCTCTTGCATGGCTTTCGAAATATCTTAGGTGAGATGCACCCAAACATTTTTCCAGATCGCTTTTTAATCTATCTGCTGAACTTCTTAACAGATTTTTCTTTTCTACGTTGTAATTAGCTATAGTGTCTAAATCGTCAATTATGTAACTGGACACGTGGATTGTATCAACATCTATTCTTTTATAAGTGGAAGCCACATTATTAGAGCCGACATAGTATTCTATTCCCGGCAATTTACTTTTCATTCTTTCATTTAGTTCTTCTATTGTTTTCCTGAGAGTTCCACTACCTGAGATATACCATGAGTCGCTAAGCGGATATGCTTTTATATGACATCCTCCACACTTTTCGCAGTCCTCCATACGAACAGATATTATACCTGATCTCTTCTTGAATTTCTCCTTAAGATCGGCAATAGGATGCCCTTCAAGAGGCATGTCCTTTATGTTTGCTACTAATGTTTTTAGATTTTTAATAGTCTCTTTTTCAAGTGTTTTTTGTTTTGTTTCGTTTGTCATTTTCTTTTACCTCCTTGTCTTTTGCATCATCGCGTCGTGCTCATTCAAGTTTTTTTTCCAACCCTTTTTCTTCCTTTCCTAAGCTCTTAAGCATGTATAGATATTCTGCCAAAAGACTAGGTATTGCTATTGCTCCTGCTATTACAGCAGTTTTCTCATTTCCTTGTTGATAGGCTTTTATTGCTGTTGCAGCTACTATATAAGGTGTTACTATTGCTGTTGCTTCTATATAAGGTCTATATTTTTCTTTCAGCTTTTTTATTAAATTTTTCATTTTGTTTACCTCCTTGTTTTGTTGTTCCTTCTTAATAATAACAGTATAAGGGATTATTTAAATACTAGCTCTCTAATTTTGGAGAGCAATATTTCCAATAACTGTTTCGGTGTATGCGAAGTTGTGCCGAAGGCACAATTTGGGTGAGGCTACAAGAATCTTTTAACTGATGGACTTAGCTATTTGCAGAATCAGCTTCAAAAAGCTAAATAATTATGTTAACAAAATCTTAAGTCTTTTAGGTATTCTATCAGCGGACTATACTAAAGGTGGTAAGAAGTTAGGTACTTACTTTATCAATTCTTCCACTTTATTCTTCATAAATCGGTTTTATGTTTAATCTTTTTTCTATTCTCCCAATTTTATGCTCTAACAAGTCAAGCCTTTCGAGAATTTTGTAAGTTCTTTCTGAAAGCAAAGAAATCTTTTCTTTTATATTTTCAAATTTTGTTGACTTTGCTATTTCGCCTGCTTCTGATTTTTCACTTGTCCCAACAGAAGCAAGAGAGCCGAGAAAACCTGTTCCAGACTCAGCTAAGGACTCTGAACTTAAATTATTACTAATACTTTTATCTTCTTCAGCTATAGGTTCTTTTATCAAACCTCTTTTTTGTAAATCGCCTAGGTCTATTACAAGATCCTTTTTTCTTTTTTTGAATAATCTGAATACCATTTTTTTCTCCTTTTCCTTTTATTTTTTCTTTAACTTTAACCTTTCAGCGCATCTGCTATTGCTTTTCCAAAAGCTTTCGCAGCAGCAGGACCATTGGCAGTTATTATCTTGCCATCTTTCTCAACTGCCTTGCCAGTATAAATTGCTCCTTTTTCTTGTAATATTCCTGCTTGCTCTCCTCCACTATCCCAGACAGTTGCATTCTTGCCTTGTAAAATACCAGCATTTGCAAGAATTATCGGCGCTACACATATTGCAGCAACTATCTTTCCTTGTGCAAAAGCAGCTTTTGCTATTTTCAATGCTTGAGCATCTGAAAAATACTGTTCTGCTCCAGGGCCACCAATAAAAATTATTGCATCATAATCTTCTACCTTAACTTCTTCAAGCAGCAAATCTATTGTTACTTTCTCTCCTATTGCGCTTGTGGCTTCTTTACTTGTAGAAGCAATTTTGACATTAGCTACTTTTTCCACTTCTGCTTTTGTGTTTGCAAATTCTATAGGCTGAAAATCTCTCTCTGCTATAATTAACAAAACATCCATCTTTACCTCCTTTTCAGCAGTTTTTCTAAATTTGATAAAGCCAAAAACTGATACAATTAATATTATCAAAAAAATCAAAGCCATATCTTTTTCATTTCCTTGACTTTATCCTTACCGTATCTATCCTTACCGAAAGTAATAAAAATACTGCTTTATTTATACTTTTCGGAAGAATGGCAGAAGAAGATATAACAAAAGAACTTGAGAAAGGAGAAAAACTAACAGAAGCAGGAACAATAGCAAAAATCATAGCAAAAACCAACCCAAGATATGATGCGCTAAGAGGGAGAGGCGAGATAAAAGAAGGTGAAAGAGTAGTTTCCCCATTTACTGTATGGCAAAATGGAATAGTTTATGATTCTTCTTCTCAGACTCTTGAACCATTATATTTTTGGATCCTTGACTGGCTAGGAACAGCAGGAGCAAAAGTAGAAAAACTTGTTGATAATTTTACAGCTTCTCCTGGCTCAGGATATTTTGCTGACCTCAGCGCAAGAGCAACAAGAATGCAAGAAGAAGGAATGAAGATTATGGCTAGTGTTAATACAGTTATCAAAAGCATTATCAATATAATTTATGACCTGAAAGAATTTGAAATAAGGCTAAAACATTATGAAAATGCAAAAAGCAAAAAAAAAGAGGAGAGAGAAGCAGGCATACTAGGGTTAAAGGCGATATGGATGGATAATGTTGATATGAAAAGAGGAAGAGGAAGTATTAATGCGATGACATATGAGCTACAATTTACAACCTTGAGAGATGCTTTTATGAAAGCAGAAAGTGTAAAAGATGTTGACAAGATGGATTTGAATGATAGAGTAAAAAGAGTGCTGAGGCCGAGAATTGCAGAATTTCTTGAATGGTGGAAAAGAAGCGAGGCAGAGCTAACAAAAAGATATGAAATAGAGAGAAGTTATCTGAAAAGCCAAGTTAGTTCTTTGAAACTATATACAAGATGGGCGAGGCCTTATTTAAGGGCAGCAGAACAGCTAAGAATGAAGGCATCAAGAAGTGCTGCTCTGGTAACAGCTTTTGATACAATGTTACTTGAACTTGCAATACTTGCAAAAAAAGAAATTGATCCTGTAGCAGAAGCATATGACAAAAACTTGCCTTTGAGGTTTGCTAGCATGAGATGGAAAAGAAAATATTATGCCTGTGTTTTTATAGATTTTACTTTTAGGGGTATTCCAGCAGCACTGAAAGGCCATTATGTTTTTGGTGGCAGGGCAGACATCTCTTTCAAAGCTTATGCCTTGAATGAAGATGAGTTAGAAGAAATAGAAAGAAGATTATCAGAAGAGGATGTTGGTTATGCCTTGAAGTTAGTAGAGGGGGTAACAACTGAAAGTTTAGCAGAAATGCAAAAAGACATAGAATATTTTTTGAAAAAAGAAAGAGAAGAGAAAAAAAAAGAGGAAATAAATCCTTTTACTGCATTATTTTCTTTCAAAAAGAAAGAAAAGCCAGAAGAAAAAAAAGAGCTTATAGCAGGGGCGGAGACAAAAGAAACAAAAATAAAAAGGGACAGCCATACTGAGTCAGTATTGAGAACATATGCAGAAAAACAAGCAGCTGAGTTATGTTTCAAGGTATTTCATATTTTCAAGAAAGCACATGATATGGGCTCTTATCCAGAACCAGATTTTGATTTACATTTTTTGAAAAAGTCATGGGAAATAAAGAAAAAATAAAAAATTATTCGTAATTTTTAAAGTACTTCCTTTACTAACTGATTTAATTGATGTATTGATAACATTTTACGGATTTTTATCAAAATTTATTACTCATGCTTAAATAAACATAGATACACTAAAAAATCTTCTTTGTTATCTTTTATTTATTACT
>CAZSMI010000008.1:14247-18932 GCA_964607815.1 Candidatus Woesearchaeota archaeon
TACTCCAGGTTTTCAGGAAATCCTGGAATTTTCAGCAAACCTTAAAAATAGCCACTTCCTTATTCTGGCATGGAGAAAAAGAAAGAAAGAAAGAAAGAAGAGAAATTAGCAGCAGAAAAAACAATAGAGGAAATAGAAGAGCAAGCAGCAGAAGAAGAAAAAGAAAAAAGAACAGAAGAAGAAAAAGAAGAAGGAGTTGAAACTTTTTTGGAAACTGTCAGAGCTCCAATAACTCCTACCTTGCCTACAGAAGAAGCTCTTCCAATTGGGGCAGCTGAAGCAAGACCCCCAGAAGATTTGGAAGAAGTACTAAGCAAAATTCCTGCTGCAAAAACTCGCACAGAGAGAGAAAAGGAGGAAGAAGAAAAAAAGGAAAGAGTAAGCTATGAGCCAATGTATGGCAAGGGCATATATGAAGAAACAAGGGAAAGAGAGGCAGGAATAGAAATTAGTCCAGAAAAAGCAATAGCAGAACTAAGAGAAAGAGGAGCTTTTGTACAGCCACAAATCTTCAAGCCTTTTAGAGAGCTGCCATCTGCTCACATGGAAAAAATGGAAAGAGAAGAAAGAGTAGAAGCAAAAGAGCCAATCATGAAATATGCTGAAAGAGTAGTAGAAAGAGAAGAACTTCCTTTTGCAAAAAGGGAAAAAAGAAGAAGAATAGATATAAGGAAATATGAAGAATAAAACTAATAAAAAATAAAGGCTAAAGGCTAGAAGCTGAGCAAAATCATCTTATCAAAAAATTATCAAGGTGTTTAAAAATTAATTAAATTTTTTAAAATCAAAAAGTTTATATTCTCATCCTGCTTTAATAAAAAAGGAAAAAAGTAAAAAGAATAAAAAACAAGAAAAAAAAATGGCATATCCTGACGAGTCAAACTATGAATTTTTGTACGGAGGAACTCCCACTAGTCTAGAACCAGAATATGGCGAGTTGTTTACTGGTTATAGGATAGGAGCAGCAAGAATTGGAGCAGCAACAAGCATACAAACAGCTAACCAGATTACAGAAGTTAGCAACAGACTTAGTGAAGGAGTAAAAACTGTTGAAGTCCAACCATTATCAGAAGATGTTTTTGAAGTAATACCAAAACAGCATTTGAAAGAAATTAATCGCTTGAGCAAGTTAACAGGAAGCGAAGTAACAGTACATGCTCCTATGATAGAACCAAGTGGCTTTACAGATAGGGGTTGGAGCGAGGGAGAAAGAGCTGCTGCAGAAGAACATTTGAAAAGCATAGTAGAAAGGTCTCACGAGATGAATCCTCAAGCACATGTTACAATTCACGCAACAGCTGGCCTTCCAGGAACACAAAAGTTTTTTGCTAAAGGAGAAGAAAGAGAAGAGCAAATGACCGCAATAAACCAGGATACCTACCAGATGGCTCCTCTAAGAAGAGAAGAAGCTTATGATCCTCAGAAAGACAAGATAAGGATGTATGAACCAGAAGAAAGATTAAAAGTTATCAACGAGTCAGAATGGGTAAATAGCATATCAAATCTTGCTTTCTACAAAAAACAAGCTGATGAGATTTTGGAGGTAGTACAACCAGCACTGATTGCTTACAAAGAAAAAATGGAACAGTTAGCTAAAGGAGAAATTAAACTAGAAGACTTAACACAAGAACAAAGAGTAGCAATTGGACAGTTAAACGAACAAGCAAGTAGAGCACAGACCTTCTTAGGGAATGTTGACGCAAGTATACGAAACTTGTACGAAAAAGCATATAAGTTTGGAGATTCTGAAACAAAAAAAGATCTTTTAAAAGTTTTTGAATTTAGAAAAAAATTTAAGGAAGAGGCAAAAGAAAAAAAGTTAGCCTTTCCAGAATATATAGCAGCAGAGTCTAGGTTAGTTGACGGGCAAATAAATGCTCTTAATAATACACGTCCACCACAACTTTATATTCCTGCAGAAGAATTTGCTATTGACAAATCTGCTACTACTTTAGGAAATGTTGCTTTCAAAGCATATAAGGAATTTGGAGAAAAATCACCAATTGTTTCTGTAGAAAATGTTTTTCCTGGCATGGCTTTTTCTCGAGCCGAGGAGCTTAAGCAACTTATAGAAAAGAGCAGAGAAAAGTTTGTAGAAGCAGCAAGAAAAGAAGGTTATGGTGAGTCAGCAGCAAGAGCAGCTTCTGCTAGACTTATAGGCGCAACATGGGATATTGGACATATAAACTTGTTAAGAAGAGCTGGTTACAAGGAAGAAAAAGTTATTGAAGAAACAAAAAAAATAGCTCCTTATGTAAAGCATGTTCATCTAGCAGATAATTTTGGTTTTTCTGACTCACACTTACCTCCAGGAATGGCAACTATGCCAACAAAAAAGACAATGGAGGCGCTAGAAAAAGCAGGTTATAAAGGAAAAGCAATAATAGAAGCTGGAAAGTTTGTCATGCATTTCAAGGTTTCCCCACATCCTTATGTTTTGGAAGCTCTTGGCTCACCAATGTACTCTGCGTACATGGCACCTTTCTGGAACCAGATGAGAGGAACTACTGGAACATATTTTGCAGGCTATGGCACAATATTGCCTGAAGAGCATTTCACAATGTATGGAGGTGGATTTGCAGGAATGCCTGTAGAGCTAGGAGGACAGATGCCTGGCAAGAAAAGTAGACTAGCAGGCACGCCAACAGAATAAAATCTTTCGTTAAGGAAATATACAAGAGTAAAATAAGAAGACAAAAGGGTCGGGGAAATAAATAACTAAACTTAGATATCAAATAAAAAATTATCAGCCTATCAAAAAATCTTGTGGAATAGCAAGATTTAAAAAAACAAAAATACTTTCAAGATAAGAAAAAAGAGGGAAAGAAAAAATGGCAAGAGAAAAAAAAAGTGAGGAAACTAAAATTTCTGAAACTAGCGAGACTGAAACAAAAGCTAGAAAGGCCAAAAAAGTAGCAAAAATTGCTCTGCCTACTTTACAAATAAGAACAGAAAGAGAAATAGCAATGGACTTTGCAATAAAACTTTACAGAAAATTTACAAAGATGATAAAGAGTGTTGTTTTATTTGGCTCAACTGTAAAGCAGCTAGCAACAAAAACTTCTGATATTGACTTGATCATAATAATAGATGATTGTACAATACAATGGGATGCTGAGCTTATAGCATGGTATAGGGAAGAGCTAGGAAAACTAATAAAAGAAAATCCTTATAGAAAGGCCTTGCATATAAATACAGTAAGATTAAGTACATGGTGGAATGATATGTTAAGAGGAGACCCTGTTGTTGTAAATGTAATAAGATGGGGTGAAGCTTTGATAGATTTTGGTGGTTTTTTCAATCCTCTCAAAGTACTTTTACAAAAAGGAAAAATAAAAAGCACCCCAGAAACAATTTATACTGCATTGCAAAGAGCTCCTATACATATAAGTAGGAGTAAAGCAGCAATTCTTGGAGCAATAGAAGGCCTTTACTGGGCATGTGTTGATTCTGCTCATGCTGCGCTAATAGCAGCAAAACAAGTTCCTCCAAGTCCAGAACATGTTCCACAAATGCTAAAAGAGCAGTTTGTCAGCAAAAGATTACTTAATATGAGATATGTTGTTTGGTATCGTGACCTTTACATACTAGCACATAAAACTCTGCATGGTGACATAGTAGAAATAAAAGGAAAAGAAATAGACAAATGGGAAGAGCGTGCTGATTTATTTGTTAGAGAAATGGCAAAAATTGTAAGAAAAATTACAGAAAAATAAAAATTTTTCTTTGATAAAAACTCCTATAA
The DNA here is from genome assembly GCA_964607815.1 of Candidatus Woesearchaeota archaeon. Taxonomy (GTDB): domain Archaea; phylum Nanobdellota; class Nanobdellia; order Pacearchaeales; family CAZSMI01; genus CAZSMI01. The sequence continues at coordinate 17,993 of CAZSMI010000008.1, forward strand.
GTATTAGCTAATAATTCTTAATATTATTCTATTTGGCTCTATGTGAAATTTTATAGACAATATAAAAATATTATGGAAAATAAAAATACAAATAAAAAATCTTCTTAAGCTTTTGCTGTTGCAATTCTTGCGAGACCCTGGTAAATTCCATCCTTAATATTTTCTGGAGCTTTTTGTAGTGTCTCTTTTATATAACTTACCATCCTTCCTGTTAAAGGCTTTCCTTTTTTATCTACAAAATATTTTTGCACTTCTGATTTTGCGTCATTCAGGTAAATTTGGAATATTCTTTTGACGAAATCACTCTTGCTAAGGTAAAGTTGTTTGAATAAAGGATAATCTTCTGGATTTTCTTTTTTGACTCTTTCGTTTACATATGCTTCTATACTTCCTTCATCACCACTTGCAGCTATTGCTTCAACTTTTTCTGCTTCTTTCTTAGCTTCTGCTAATTTCTTATTTGTTCCAAGATATGGAATCATGTGAATTAAAATAGCTAATCTATCTCCTGCTTTTCTAAAGACAGCTCCAAGATTCTTCTTTACATACTCTTTAATTTCTCCTTCATGTTTGCTAGCATATTCCTTCAAGACAGCCTGTAGTTTTGTAGGATTATTTCCCCATACTTCTTTTATTGCTTCTAGTTTTTCCGGGGTATAAAATTCTGGATTTTTTTCTGCTAGCATTCCTGCTACACTATTATACAAATCTATATCATAATGGTTACTTTTGAAAGATTGTAATGCTTGCTCCCAAGGAGTAGATTTCCCTACCATCTCTTCTAGATTTTCTTTTTTTCTAAATGCCATTTTTTCTTGTTTATACAAGGAAAAGCTTCTTTATAAATCTTTCGGTTTTGTTACTACTATTTTAAGGTAACTTAAGCAGTTTTTGTTTTGGTATCTTGATCTTTTTTGATATTTTGATAATATGCAGACCC
>CAZSMI010000009.1:0-17417 GCA_964607815.1 Candidatus Woesearchaeota archaeon
TTGACCTAGACTTTAGTGTAAAAAGAGTTGGCTGGGCGAGGAATGTTATTTGTTAGTGTTTATTAGTAATTTTTAAAAAATTAAAATTTTATTTTTAGTTAGATTTTTATATGCTTTTTTCTTACATTTATAAAAATGATAAGAACCAAACAAAACATACTGCAAACAATCGGAAATACACCTCTTGTTAAAATTAATAAGCTAAACCCTAACAAAAAAGTTGGGGTATATGCAAAAATTGAATCTTTTAACCCTAGCGGAAGTGTTAAAGACAGGATAGCCTTGAGTATGATAGAAGCAGCAGAAAAAAATAAAAAACTAACAAAAGACAAAATAATTTTAGAGGCAACTTCTGGTAATACAGGCATTGGCTTAGCTTTGGTTGCAGCAGTCAAAGGTTATAAGCTGTTGCTAACAATGCCAAGGTCAGTGAGCATAGAAAGAAGAAAAATCCTCAATGCATTTGGGGCAGACATCCTTTTAACACAAGCAAAAGATGGAACAGATGGGGCAATTGAAAAAGCATACGAACTTGCAAGGAAAAGCAAAAAATATGTTTTGATGGACCAGTTTAATAACGAAAACAATTGGAAAGCACACTACAAAACAACTGCAGAAGAAATATTGAAACAAACAAAAGGAAAAATAACAGTGTTTGTTGCATCAATGGGCACAACAGGAACTGTAATGGGTGTTTCAAAAAAACTAAAACAATACAATAAAAATATAAAGATAGTTGGTGTCGAGCCTTTCATAAACCATAAAATTCAGGGTTTGAAGAACCTCAAAGAAGCATACAAGCCAAGAATATACGATAAAACACTACTAGATGAAAAGATTAATATCAAGGATGAAGACGCATATGAAACAGCAAGATTACTAGCAAAAAAAGAGGGCCTGTTTGTAGGAATGTCCTCAGGAGCAGCGATGTTCGTTGCTTTGCAAAAGGCAAAACAATTAGACGGGGGTTTAATTGTAGTATTACTGCCTGATACTGGTGAAAGATATTTAAGTACAGATTTGTTCAAGAAATAAAATGCTAAAACTCTACAACACGCTAACAAGAAAAAGAGAAGTCTTCAAGCCGATAAAAAAAGGCGTTGTTTATATGTATAGTTGTGGTCCTACTGTTTATTATTATGCCCATATTGGAAACCTAAGATCATCCATATTTGCCGATTTGCTAAAAAGATATCTAGAATATAAGGGTTATAAAGTAAAGCATGTTATGAATATAACAGATATTGATGACAAAACAATAAGTGGCTCAGCAAAAGAAAACCTAACACTAAAAGAATTTACGAAAAAATACACAAAAGCATTTTTTGAAGACCTTAAAACCTTGAACATAGAACCAGCTACTCTTTACCCAAAAGCAACAGAGAACATTAAAGAGATGATCAATTTTGTCAGGGTTTTAATTAAAAAAGGCTACGCCTATGAAAAACTTCATTCTGTTTATTATGATATTTCAAAATTCAAGAACTATGGAAAACTTTCAAGAGTAGACCTAAGCAAAATGAAACCAGGAGCAAGAGTTGATTTGGATGAGTATGAAAAAACCCATCCAGGAGATTTTACGTTATTAAAAAGATCAAAACTTGATGAACTAAAAAGAGGAATATTCTATAAAACAGAGTTTGGCAACGTAAGGCCTGGCTGGCATCTAGAATGTTCTGTGATGTCAATGAAATATCTTGGCGAAACATTTGACATCCACACTGGTGGAACTGACCTAATTTTCCCACATCATGAAAACGAAATAGCTCAGTCAGAAGCATATTCCGGAAAAAAATTTGTAAAATACTGGATACACAACGAGCATCTTATTGTAGAAGGAAAAAAAATGTCAAAATCCTTAGGCAACTTCTACACGCTAAGAGACATACTCAAAAAAGGCTATAATCCTGTTGCAATAAGATATCTTTTGTTAAGCACATACTATGGGCAAAAACTAAACTTTACATTCAAGGGTCTGGAAGCAGCAAGCAAAGCTGTTGAGAGACTAGGTGAATTTGTAGAAAAAGTCAGGAATGGTAAAGATAACAAAAGTTCTTTGAAAGCTATAAGAAAAACAAAAGCGGAGTTTGAAGAAGCAATGGATGATGACCTGAACATAGCAAAAGCCTTGTCTGTTATATTTAATTTTGTTAGAACAATTAACAAGGTTGGTGGAGGAAAAAAGGTCTATGCTTTGATAAAAAAATTTGATAAAGTTCTGAGAATTCTCTCAGAAAAAAAAGAAAAAATCCCAGAAAAAATAAAAAAACTTGTTTTGGAAAGAGAAAAATTGCGAAAAGAGAAAAAATGGAAAGAAGCTGACAGGTTGCGAGAGCAGATAAAAAAAGCAGGTTTTATTATAGAGGATACAAAAAAAGGTCCAGAAATAAAAAAGCTATAAAAAGATCATCAAAAAATGCTGAAAGATAACCACTTTACAAAAGAGATAAGATTTAATAATCAGTTTTTCTTTCAAATCTTATGATAAAAAGAGAGTATGAAAAATTTAGATGGTTTTTTACCTCAGCTGGCAAATTAGTAATTGCAGTAAAGTCTGCTGAGCAGAATGAGGAAATAATAAAAAAATATCTTGACAAGGAAGATGTTGTTATGCATACAAAAGAACCTGGAAGCCCTTTTACAATAATAAAGACGGGAAAAACAAAAGGAAAAATTTCTGGAATTTCTCGAGATGATTTGATAGAAGCAGCAATTTTTTGTGCCTGTTTTAGCAAGCAGTGGAAAAAGAAAAAGAAAGAAGCAGAAGTTCATATTTTTATGCCAGAACAAATTGTAAAAGAAAAAAGCCAGAAGAAAGGGACTTTTAGTGTTCTTGGCAAGACAAGAAAAGCTTATCCAAAATTGAGGCTTCTTCTAACTATACAGAAAGGAAAGCTAAGAGCAGTGCCTTTTGCAAAGAAAAGTTTTTGTACTCTCTTTCCTGGCAAGCTTTCTAAAGAAAAATCAACCAAGAAGATATTTGACATGTTAGGAAAAAAGTTTAGCAAAGAAGAGATAACGCGGGCTTTGCCCGCAGGAGGATTCAAACTGCAATTTAAGCTGGTACTTTAATCCTGCCTATTTCTTGTAATTTTTTGTGTATTATGCTATCAAATAATTCAACTAACTTTTTTACAAAAAGATTTTGCCTATTTAACTTATACAATTTTATTCTTCCGATTTTTCTTGTTTGTATAACTATTTTATTAGCTATAAATTTTGGAAAAATCCTATTTAGAGTAGTCCAGCTTATTCCTGCACTTGTCAAGTCTGTTAGTGTGTAGTCAAAATCTTTACCTATTATCAGATACTCAAGAAGCCTTGTTGTTGGGCTATCCCCAATAAGCTCGAGAAATATGGACTCTTCTTTCTGCTTGTTTTCTTGCCCTTTGTTTTTCATGATTTATTCAAGAATCCTGGATTTATAAAGTTTTCGGTTTGGTATATGCATATACCAAAAGAGAAAAATGAAAAGTTTTAAAAAACATTTTGTATGTAGATGTTCATGGAAGAACAAATAGCAAGTATCATGAGGCTAATCTTATTGAGACTTATCAAAATGGATAAATGGAGCGGAGCACATACTGCTTTACGTAATGCAACAAAAGGTTTACCTTCTCGTTATCTTTCTACTAGTAAAGGCAAAAAAGCAGTCAAAAAAGCTTTGAAGGAACTAACCAACAAAGGCTTTTTGCTTGTCAAACCTTCTACAGACGAGATTCACGTTTCTCTTGATTCTCATAAGGCAAGAGAAATTGATGATTTTTTACAAAAAGTTAAAAACTATTGAAGATGAAAAGTAAAATAGCAAAATTTCAACTAGGTAAAAAAGGTCTAACAGAGACTTTCATTGAACAAATAAAAAATACTTTCAAAAAGCACAATTTTGTTAGAATATCCTTGTTAAAGTCTTTTACAAGAAACAGAGAAGAAGTTGTCAAGACAGCAGAACAGCTTTGCAGACAACTAGGAGAAAAATTTCGCTACAAGATAATTGGTTTTACAATAGCTATAAGAAAAAGATGAAAATTCTTGAAGTAAATCTTTTCAGGTCATTATTCTTTATCAGGAAAATAATAAAGAATAAATTTATAAATGGTTCTTTCAGTTCAGTATTGGGTTGAAAGGCTGAATTTAGCTTTGATTTCAGCTAATCTAATGCCGCAAGGCATGCCTAATTAAATAAATAGAAAATAATTAAAAATAATTAGGATGGTAAACATATATGATATCCAGGCTGGGAAATTTGTTGCTTTTCTAGCAACAGAACTCCAGAAGATGAAAGAATTTGAAATGCCTGGTTGGGCAGCTTTTGTCAAAACTTCTGCTGCCAGGGAAAGGCCTCCTGTAGAACAAGATTGGTGGTACAAAAGAGCAGCAAGCATTTTGAGACAGCTTTATATAAAAGGTATAGTAGGAGTTGAGAGGCTGAGAACAAGATACGGAGGCAAGAAAGATCGTGGCAGCAAACCAGAAAAATTTTATAAAGGCTCTAGCAAAATAATTAGGGTTATATTACAACAAGCTGAAAAAGCTGGCTTTGTAGCCAAAGCAGAAAAAAAAGCAGGAAGATGTTTGACAGAAAAAGGCAAAGAATTTCTTGATGATGTTGCAGAAAAAGCAACAAAACTTGCATAAAAAATAAAAAATAAATAAGGAAAATGGATGAGAGCGATGAAGAAAAATTGAAAAAGCAGTTTGAAATGCAACAAGAGCTTGCGTCCCAGATTGCAATACTTGAGAGAATAGCAAAAAGCAAGATGAGCAAAGAGGCTATCTCAAGATATGGTAACTTGAAGCTGGCACATCCTGATTTAGCAATAAAAGCGATTGCCTTGATAGCGCAAGTTATATCGTCTGGACAACTTGATTTTGTAGATGATGGGGAATTTCGCGAGCTCCTAAAACAGATACAAGAAAAAAAAGAATTCAAATTCAAGAAATAAAAGCAAGAAAAATGAAAATAATAAGATATAAAACTAGCAGCTCAAATTCCCTTTATAAAAGGATAGAAGAAATAGACAAAACAGAAAAAATACTTAAGATTGAGTTGTCGCTTGAACTCTGCAGAAAACTCAAAAAATATTTTACCTATGCTATACTCTCTCCTAATAGAGAAGATGAAGAAAGAATATTTTCAAAGAAAGAAGATGCTGTTGAGTCATGCAAAAAACTAAATGAGCAAGGGGGGAAATTTGAGGTTTTTGGCATTTTAGAAACAAAAGTTATAAAGTAAAAAAAACAAGAAAATGGCAAGATACAAATCAAAAGAAAAAAAAGCAAGGCTTGCAAAGCAAGGCAAGAGAACAAGGTGGGCTCCTTTCTGGACCATACTGAAAGTTTATGGGCCAGGCAAAAAAATGCATCCTTCAAGGCTTACGAGAGTCAAACGTTCATGGAGAAGAACAAAACTCAAGATAAAGCCAAGAAGAATAAGGAAAAGTTACGGATAAATGATTAAATAACAAAATGGCAAAAGAAGAAGAAATTGTGCTTGAAAGAGAGTATATAATTCCTTTGAGGAAAGAATGGCAGAAAGTTCCTTGCTACAAGAGAGCAAAAAAAGCTATAAAGGCAATAAAAAAATTTCTTTCAAGACACATGAAGCTCTATCTTACTGAAGAAGAGGCAAAAAAGAAAATTAAAATAGGAAGATGGCTCAATGAAGAGATATGGAAAAGAAGCATAAAAAAGCCTCCTGTAAAAGTGAGAGTAAAAGCAACAAAAGATAATAAAGGAATAGTAAAGGTTGAGCTTGCAGAATTGCCAGAAAAAGCAAGATGGCTAGAGAAAAAAGAAGAAGCAAAGGCAAAGGAAGAGAAAAAGCCCGAGAAGCCAGAGGGAAAAGCAGAAGAGAAAAAGGCAGAAAAACCTGAGGAGAAAAAAGCAGAAGAAAAAAAAGAGGAAAAACCAGAAGAAGAGGAAGAAGAAAAAAAAGAGAAGAAAGAGAAAGAAAAAATATTACATAAGGAAATAAAAAAAGTTGAGAAAGAGTTAATAAAACCAAGGAGACCAATAGAAAGAAGGAAGGCGCTAGAAAAATAAGAAAAAAATGGAACTTTTTAAGATCATAAGAGAAAGAGAGATAAGTAGAGGAGAAGAGCTTGTTGTACTTTACAAATCGGGTGTCAAATTTGGGAAACTTGTTGAGGACCTGCTTTATGACCGGGATTATTGTAAAAATAAGGGAATAAACTATTGTGACATAAAAACAGATGATGTAAAGAAAATCAGACAATATGTAAATTGGGTCCTTGTGAATGCAGGCATAGAAAAAATAGAGTAAGAGAATAAGAAAGAGTTTTAAATCTTCTTCTAGTATTTGATTATGGAAAAAAATATGAAAAAAGATTTTTTTGATAAAATAAATAGAGGCATAGTTATTGTTGATAAGCCATCTGGACCAACATCTTTTCAAGTTACATCTTATGTCAAGAAACAACTTGGATTAAACAAGTGCGCGCACGCAGGAACGCTAGACCCTGCTGTTACAGGAGTTCTACCAATACTCCTTGGGAGAGCTTCAAGGCTTCTTGGCTATTTTATTCACAGAGATAAAGAATATGTTGGGATAATGCATTTGCATGAAAATATTCATAAAAAAGAACTAGAAAAAACAATAAAGAGCAAGTTTATAGGAAAAATAAAGCAACTGCCTCCAAGAAAGTCCAGAGTAAAAAGAGAAGAAAGAGAAAGAAAAATTTATTCTTTTGAAATTTTAGAAAAAAAAGGAAGAGATGTTTTATTCAGGGTCAAATGCGAGGCAGGAACTTATATCAGGAAGCTGATTCATGACCTTGGGCAAGAACTTGAAGTGGGAGCACATATGCTGGAGCTAAGAAGAACAAAAGCGAGCATTTTCACAGAAGACGAAGCAATCAACTTGTATGATTTTACAAAAGCTGCTGATGAAGCAAGAAAAGGAAATACTGAAAAGATAAAAAAAATATTAAAACCAATAGAAGTTATCAAAGAAATAATGCCGGCAGTTGAGGTAAAAGAAAAAGCGGTTCAAAAGCTCAAACATGGTTCACCCTTATTTTTAAACATGTTAAAAAATAACAAGCAGATAAAAAGTTTTAAAAACCAGGATTTTATAGCAGTAATGGGTAAAGAGAAATTAATTGGGGTTTTTCAACCTTTTTCTGGGCAAAAAGAGATGACAGCAAAACCAAAAACTATTTTGGTTTAGAAATAAAATGACGAAAATAGTAGAAATAGTAATAAAGCAAATAAATAATTTCAACAGCCATAACTCTCGTATTGCTCCCTATGATATTATGCGTATAATTGAAGAAGAATTCGGGAAAGTAAGCATATATTGCAGAACTAGATTTAACATGAAAAAAGAAATCCTTGATTCAGTTTATAAGGCATTGGAAAATAAAAAGATTAGTCTAGATGATTATAGAAATGCTTTAAGAAATGAAATTGCTTCTCTTTTGAAAGAAAAAAGAAATATAGAGAAAGGATTGAATAGAGAATATGAATGCCTTTCTTTTGGAGAATAAAAAATGATAAGAGAGGTTGAACTAGGGGAAAGCAAAGGAACAGAATTTGTAAACTCTACTTTTGAAAAAAATCCTATTCATAAGGCTCCTTATAATGTTGTTCCAGGCATGTATATCTTGTCCTTGTTCGCAAAAGAATTTGATAGTCTATTTTCAAATAATTCTTCCTTAGAAAGCATTAGTGCCAAATTCAAAAAAATATTGTATTATGGGGATAAAATAAAGTTATTAGTAGAACCTCCGAAGCTAAGCAAGACCAGCTCATTAATTTTTCCTTTTAGAGTCGAAGATGATAAGGATGAAGTGATAGAAGGAAAAGCTCAACGTTCGAGATTGCTAAATAGCTTAGAAAGAACAACCTCCGAAAGGTTTGAAGAAATAAAAAAAGCTGTAAATATTTTCGAAACAGCAGATGATTTTTATTCTTCTATCTCAGCAGAGAAAAGAGGAGAAAGCAGTTTGAAATTGATGTTGGCGTCAATTGTAAGTGGACTATTAACAGAAAAATATGAAAAGTTGTTACAAGGAAAAGATTTTTTCTACTTAAAAATAGAGCTTTCTTTTGGTCAGAAAGTTGCAGGAATTGCTGATGTATATGGAAAAATAACGAAAGTAATTACAAAAACACCACGAATGGAGGCATTAGCAAAAGACCAAGAAAAAAATTTGCTTTATTTGGAATCTGTTCTTGTGAAAAAATAACTTTAAAATAGCTGGTTTAGGCAACAAAAAGCTTAAATTCTCATTTTTATTCTCTTGCTTATGAGAGAATTTGTTTATTATAGCAAGAAAGCAAGAACTTCTGGAAACTTTCAGGAGTTAATGAAAGCTGGAAGAATGGATATAGTTTGTCATATTATTATAGCAGCTCTTTTTCTTTCACACAAATTAAGAGAAAATATCAAGTTACATTTAATTTTTGATGGCCCTCCTGACCCTCCAAAGCATCTTGAGCTACAAAGCAATGAAAAAATGAAAGAATTCATTTCCAAAAAAGATGTTTCTGGTTTGATCAAGAGAATGCTTTACAAGTACAAAAAAAGCCAAAAGAGAGAAGTTTTTCCTGGTTGCTTTATAGAAAAAAAATCACTTTTGCAGCTTGTAGAAGAGTTAAAAGAAAGTAAAAAGATTTATCTTCTTGACAAAAAAGGACAAGATATTAGAATACTTACAAAAGAAGAGCTAGAAAATGCAGTTTTTATTCTTGGTGACCATGAAGGATTGCCAAAATTTGAGTTAAGACAATTAAAAAAAATAGCAAAAAAATTATCTCTTGGTTTAGAAACATATTTTGCATCTCAGGCTTTGATAATTCTACAAAACGAGCTTGATAGAAGAAAAGAATAAAGAAAGATATTTAAATTAGTTTCCTTTTTTGATAACATGACTAAAAAAGAGGAAATAGGAAAGAAAAAAGAAGGTTTTCATTGGGCAGATGGTGTTGCTGAGCAGCTGATAAAAGAAAGACCAAAAAAACCAAATGAGGAATATGTTGTTGCCGCTGGCGTAACTCCTTCTGGCACAGTACATATAGGAAATTTTAGAGAAGTTATAACCTGTGCTTTGGTAACAAGAGCATTAAAAGATAAAGGAAAAAAGGTTAGGTTTATTTATAGCTGGGATGACTATGACAAGTTAAGAAAAATTCCAAAAAATTTGCCAAAGCAAAAGCTCGAAAAATATTTGAACAAACCAACCATATCAACACCAGACCCTTTTGGATGTCACAAGAATTATGCCCAACATTTTGAAAAAGAATTTGAAAAAAGCTTGCATGTTGTTAGCATATTTCCAGAATTTATTTATCAGTCTGAAATGTACAGAACATGCAAGTACGCAGAGCAGATAAAATTTGTCTTGCAAAAAAAAGACGAAATAAGAAAAATACTTGACAAATACAGAAAAGAGCCTCTTGACAAGGAATGGATGCCTTTAGTGATATATTGTGAAAAATGTGGAAAAGATACATGTAGAATAAAAAGTTATGATAATTATGAAATAACTTACGAGTGTGAATGTGGTTACTCAAATAGTATAGATTTCAGAAAGAGGGGAATTGTAAAATTGCCATGGAGGATAGACTGGCCAATGAGGAAAGCTTACGAAAAAGTAGATTTTGAGCCAGCTGGCAAGGAGCATGCAACTCCTGGAGGAAGCTGGACAACAGCCAAAGAGTTACTTGAGATGGTATGGAAAACAAAACCAAATATTTTTCTAGCATATGATTTTATTATCTTAAAAGGAATAGGGGGCAAAATGTCAGGCAGTTTAGGAAATGTTATTACTCTTGGCAATTGTCTAGAAATATATGAGCCACAAATTTTACGTTATTTGTTTGCAAGCACAAAACCAAACAAAGAATTTGCAATCTCTTTTGATGGTGATGTAATAAAAATTTATGCAGATTTTGATAAACTTGAACAAGATTATTTTGATAAAAAGCTAGACAAAAAACAAAAAAGGATTTATGAGCTTTCAATAACAAAAAAACCAGAAAAAGTTTTTGCAGCACCTTTCAGACAGCTCATAGAACTTGTACAGTCAAGAAAGCCAGAAGAAATAATAGCTTTTTACAAAAAACAGGATTGGATAAAAAGTAAAGAAGATAGAGAAAGAACAGAAAAAAGAATCATACTAGCAAAAAACTGGCTAAAATATGCACCAAAAGAATTTTTGTTCAAAATTCGGGAAAAAATTGATAAGGAAAAAATAAAAAATATCAAGGAAGGGTATAGAAAATCTTTGAAAAAACTTGTAGAAGAAATAAAAAAGGTTAAAACAGAAAAGGAGATAATAAGGAAAATCAAGGAGATAATAGAAAAGAATAACCTTGATACAAAAGAATTTTTCAGGGCAGCTTATTTGATAATTCTGGGAAAAGAAAAAGGACCAAGGTTAAGCAGTATTATTATGCTTGAAAAAGAAAAAATTATAAAATTATTAAAACAACTCTGAAACAACCATAAAAAGTAGTTAAGATGAATAACTTTAATAAGTAAAAAATGACTAATTTATATTAGTAATAGTGGAAAAATGGTAAATCTAATAGTGAAATGTAATATAAGAAAAGTTGTAAAAAATTTGAACATATCAGAAGAAGATGTTGCAAGAGCCTTGAATGAAAAAGTAGAGAAAATTTTGCTTGAGGCTGCAAAAAGAGCAAAAGCTAATGGAAGAAAAACTTTGCAAGGCAAGGATATTTAAACAAAAAGCAAGTTGCTAATAAAATTTAAATACCTCTTTCTCATTATGATATTTTATTAGAAAATGATACAACAAACTTTGATTATAATAAAGCCTGACGGAATAATAAAAAGTTTAACTGGAAATATTCTGACTGCTCTTTCTGAGACAAAGCTAAAGATAGCTGGAGCAAAAATTGTTAGGGTTAGCAAGAAACTTGCGAGAGAGCATTATAAAAGGCATAAAGGAAAACCCTACTACAAAGAACTTTTGAAGTACATAACAGGAGGATTTCATGCTGACAGAGTCCTAGCTTTGGTCTATCATGGAGGGGGTGCTATAGCTAAGGTAAGAGTAATAGTTGGTGATAAAAATCCTGAAAAAGCAGAGCCAACAACTATCAGGGGAAGATATGGCAGGATACGCTCTGACACAGGTATTTTTGAGAATGTAATTCATGCCTCTAATACTGCAGAAGAAGCCAGAGAAGAAATAAGGTTATGGTTCAAGCCAGAGGAGCTTACTTATAGAATATTTCCAACAAAAAAAGTCAGGACAAATAAAGCAGAGCTTGTTTGGAGATAGACTAGAAAAGGAATGGCTAGAAAAGGAACTTGACAAGCATGCACAAGCCAGCAGCTACTGCCCCTATAATTAATGTCTTGAGTCCAAAAAAGAGCGTGTTTTCTTTTGCAATTCTACCAAGAAATATTCCAAGAATAAAAAGCAAAGAGAAAGAAATTGTTAGGACAAAAGGGAAAACATATGCTTCTTGCAATAAGCCAGCAAGAGCAAAAAAACAAGGAATTATTATAACAATTGAGGAAATAGCTGGAGACAAGCCATTAACAAAAGCGACTATAAACGGAACTTTTCTTGCTGCTTCTCCTATTTTTGTTTTCCCCATTTTTCTTAACATTGCTCTCTCTATCCTTTTCAAATCTTCAGCTTTTTCTGCTCTCTCGCTTATATAAGCTCCACTAAAACCAGAAACAAACATGGCTATCGCTGCTCCGATAACTGCTGCAGTAATTATCTGTATGTCATGAATTCCTACAGCATATATGCCTATTATTACTCCCAAAGCAGTGAGAATACCATCAAAAAAGTTAATTATAAAGTATCTTCTAGCAATTTCTCCTGCCTCGCTCAAGCGTAAAATTTCTGCTATTTTTCTGAACATCTTCAGTTTAAGATCAATTTAAGAAAATTATTTAAAACATACTTTGTCTATGCTTTGTATTGTACCACCTAAAGAAGAAATAACCTTCCTAACCTCTTTCATAGAAATTGATTCTCCTTCAATAATTATCCTAACAGTCTCTGTTTCAGCATCTCTTTCTTGTGTTTCTACAGTTACAGAATAACTCTCATTTAATTTCGAGATTTCTCTTGACAGTTCTGTTATTGTTGGTTTATGTGGTTTAAGGACATCCAACATTACTAATTTTAATTTTGGCGCCATTTTAATATTGTAAGCAAGAGGTATTTATAAACCTTATCACAATATTTATTAACTTGTTGTTCTTTTACTAAATATGGGAAACAAAGAAAAGGGGGCTAATGCTGAAAGAGAACTTTTACATATGTTTTATGAAAAAGGATGGATGGCCATACGTGCAGCAGGCTCTGGTAAATTACCTGAGCCAAGTTGTGACTTGCTTGTAGGCAGGGGAAAGAAGAAATTTGCAATTGAATGCAAGACATGCAAAACTAGTAAGAGATATATTGACAAGAAGCAGATAGAAAACTTCAAACTCTTCAGCAAAATTTTTGGTTTGAAACCTTTTATTGCTGTTCGTTTCTCTCGTAGTGGATGGTTTTTTGTTCCTCCAGAATGCCTTGAGGAAACAGGTAAGGGACTAGCAATAGACCTTGAAAAAGCAAAAAGAAAAGGCAAAACTTTTTTTGAGTTTATAAAATAGCAAAAAAAATTAATATGAAAGAAGCACTTTTTTATAAGAAACTTGAGATATATACTTGGGTATAGAAAAGTTTAAATACTTATTATACGTTTATATACGTATGGTATCTGGAAAAATCAAAAAAGGCAATTCTAAACTAACCCTCTCTATAAATAAGAAGATTCTTGAGAAATATAAAAAATATTGTAAAGAAGAAGGAATAATAATCTCAAAACAAGTAGAAAAATTTATGAAAAAACGACTAAGCAAAAAATGAGAAAAATTAACCTAGAACCCTATAAAAAAAGAATAATCTTTCTATATTTAGATAAAGGGCTCTCTCTAGAAAAAATATCACAAAAAATAGGAATTTCTGCAGGAACTATAAGAAAGAATATGTTAAATTGGAAAATTCAGCTAAGACCAAGTAGGAAAAGGGATTTAGTAAAATTAAAAAAGGAGGAACTTGAAGAACTTTATGTAAAAAACAAACTTACACTAAATAAAATTTCTAAGAAATATGGTATCTCTGAAAGTACAGTATTTAGATGGACACAAGATTATAAAATTCCGCTAAAAAGATTTAAATATAAAAAAACTGAGTTTTCTGGAAATCTTCAGGAGAAAGCTTATCTCAAAGGTTTACGTTTTGGCGATCTTTATGTATGTAGAAATTGTAGACAAATCTGGGTTGAATTAACTACAACACATCCAGCTATGATAAAAATTTTTTACAATACTTTTAGTAAATACGGAACACCTAAAAAACACCTTAAACATAATAGAATAACAAAAAGGAATGAATGGCGGATTCATGTTTTATTAGATTCTTCATTCCACTTTTTATTATCTAAAGATTTTAGTAATGTTGATCCTAATTATTTCTATTCCTTTCTTGCGGGATTTTTTGATTCCGAAGGATGTTTATTTGTGTATAATAATCATGGTTATATAGGCCTAAGCCTTTTGTTATACAACTCAGATAAAAAATTGCTCGGAAAAATAAAAGAAAGGTTAGAAGAAGATGGGTTCCATCCAAAATTAAGTATAAACTCTAGAAAAGGAAGAAGAACAACAAACAATTATTCTAGTAGTAAGGATTTATGGTATCTTAGATTACACACGAATAAAGAGGTTATATCTCTGATAAATAAGATGCCTATAAAACATGAAGAAAAACTTAGTAAAGCTAAAATCGCTCTACAATTTCCATCTAAAAATAGATGGGTAGAAATTTCTACTGATGTTATTTGGCTAAGAAATAGTATTAAAGAAGAAGTTAAAAAATTTGTAAAATAAAAGAAAAATGAAAGAGGCGATGTATTATAAAAAGCTAGAAGAAAAGAAAGTGCAATGCATTCTTTGCCCAAGAGAATGTATTATCCTAGACGGAAATCGTGGTAATTGTGGAACTCGTTTGAACAAAGATGGTAGGCTTTTTTCGCTTGTATATGGAAAGCCTTGTACTGCTAACCTCGACCCTATAGAAAAAAAGCCACTCTTCCATTTTTTACCTGGCACCACTGCGTATTCTATAGCAACTGCGGGGTGTAACTTACATTGCAAATTTTGCCAAAATGCTGAAATATCACAAGCAAAGCCAGAAGAAGTTCTAAGTTTGGATTTACCACCAAAAGCTGTTGTAGAAAGTGCTATTTCCAATAGTTGTAAATCAATAGCCTATACATATACAGATCCAATAGTACTTTATGAATATACATTAGATACAGCCAAATTGGCCAAAAAAAGAGGGCTTAAAAATGTTATAGTAAGTAACGGTTTTATTAACAAAGAGCCATTACTTGAATGGTGTAAATATCTTGATGCAGCAAATATTGACTTAAAATCAATTTCAGATGATTTTTATAGAAAAATTACGGGAGCATGGCTAAAGCCAGTCCTGGAAACAATAAAAACTCTGCATGAAAAGAGAGTATGGCTTGAACTTACAAATCTTATAATTCCAGGTTATAATGATAGCTTGGAAGAAATAAAAAAACTAATTGCTTGGGTAAAAGATAATGTTGGTTTAGATGTTCCTTTACATTTCACAGCTTTTTATCCCTGCTATAAAATGCTAGATGTTCAGCCAACTCCTCTTGATATTCTTGTCAAGGCAAGAAAACTTGCTATGCAAGCAGGCTTGCACTATGTTTATACTGGCAATTTGCCAGATGAAGAAGGCCTGACAACTTTCTGTCCAAAATGCAAAAAAGCCCTTATCAAAAGACAGGGCTTTTTTGGAATAAGCGAGAATAATATTGTTAAAGGAAGATGTAAATTTTGCAAAGAAAAAATCGCAGGAGTTTGGGAATAAAAAAATAAAATTAAGTTGTATTTCCTACTACAACTTGGCTTTATAAAAATCTCTTTTTTCTTTTTTTAATGTTAAAAAAAGAGGTATGTTTGATAGAAGTATGCTTTATTGTCTCTATCATCTTTTTCTTATCTCTTTTTGTAGCTCCTTTTTTACCCCTAGCTTCTGCTTCTGTTGTAATAAATGAGATATTGCCAAATGCTGTTGTTGAATATCATGGGGAATGGATAGAGTTATACAATAATAGCACAGCAATTAATCTTACTAACTGGAGTATTAGTGACGGGGAAGCAAGTTTCACTTTTAATATTAGTATGAATCAAAATGAATTTTTGGTCTTAGTATATAATGAAAGCCACTTCAATGAAATATGGAATGTCTCTGCCAACTCTACTAGGATTGTTGAGTATGGTAATATTGCAAAGAATTTGAAGTTAGCAAATTCTGGTGATAACATAGAACTTTATAATAACTCTAATATTGTAGATAATTATACATGGACAAGCGACCCTGGAGAAAATATTTCTATTTGCAGATGTCCTGATGGAAGCAATTGGACAATTTGTAATAATCCTACACCAGGCATATCAAACTCATGCCAGAACCAAACAAATGAAACAAACCAAACCAATCAAACGAACCAGACTAGCCAATGTGATATAAAAATATGGATAACAACTGATAAAGAAGTATACAATAATGAAGAAACAGTAAAATTTTACAACAAGCTAGATAATGAATCATGTAACTTCACAATACAATACTGGATAGAAGACCTATTTGGAAATATTGTAAAGGCAAAATATAACACAACAAACACAAACCAGAAAACATGGACTCCTTCTATTGAAGAAAAGGACAAAGCTTTCATTATAAAGTCTATTCTTTATGTAGACTGTAATGATACTGATTTAAGTAATAATTATGCAGAAAAAATATTTATTGTAAAAAACCAACAAGGGCAGGAAAACAAAATAGAATCTTCTCTTTCTATTTTGGATGCTCCAGTTCTTGCAGAATTTGGTGAAACTATTAATGTAAAAATTAATGTTTATAAAGGAGACACATCAAAATATGCTGTTTACGCTTATATAACTAGAGATAAAAAAGTAAGCGAGAAAACAACTTTGCATTTCAAAGACAAGTTCACAAATTATACTTTGACAATTCCTATACAACTGAAAACAAATTGTGACAAAAAATATGAAAATGGAAATTATAGGATAGTTCTTGAAGGTCTTGATAAGCAAGCAGAAAGAGGTATAGAAATTTCTGGCTTGGGTGATTTATGTGAAGAAGAAAGCGAGAGTGAAAGCGAAAATAACAAAGCAACTAGCAAAAAATTAGAATATAATATTACTGCTCCAGCAGAAATAGAAAAAGGAAAAGAATTTTTTGTAAAAATAAAAATTGACAACAACCAAAACAAGAAACAAACCTTGATTTTGTGGAGTTATGTTTATCATGGAAATAAATGTTGTTCTGAAAGCAGAGAAGCTAACAAAAAAGAGGTAAGTCTTGAAGCAGACTCAACAACTATTATTGATCTAGAAGATATTATAGATAATGCAAGCAATTGTGAGCCAAGCTCTTACAAATTAAAAATCAAAATACTAAGAGCAGAAAGAAAAACTCCTGATGAATTTACATATGATATTAATATTACAAGAGAAAAAATAGAAAGTAAAACAACCACCACAACCAGCGCGGATATTGCAACTAGCCAAGAATTGGCATCAGAAAGTCTTTTAAACCAGTCTTCTTTTGGCGTAACAGGAAAAGTAGGAAAAACCATATACCAATCAAAATCAGAGCTTGCGAAGAAAAAAGGGCTATTTATATTTATTATCCTGATTTTGATAATAGCAATCCCTTCAGCAATTACTTTAGTGAAAAGGAAAATAAAAAATAGATATATTTAATAATAAAAAAGTTAATTGATAAAATATAAAAAGGGACTAAGAATAGGATATTAAAGATTTTAAATTCCTGTTTATATCATATAAGTTTACATTTTAGAAGGAAAAAATGCCAGAATTACTAGAACAAAGACTGCATGTCCTTATAGTAATCGAGATACTTGGAAGGCCTGCAGATTTTATTGAAAAAGCTTTGGAAGGTGTTGTCGAGAAGCTTGCTCAAGAAAAAAATGTTGAAGTAAAAGATAAAAAATTTTATCCTGTAAAGCCAATAAAAAAACTTTTTTCAGTTTTTGCTGAGATAGAATTATTATGCACCTTGAAAAAACTTATAGAAATAGTTTTTGATTATATGCCCTCTTCAGTAGAAATAATTGAGCCAGCAGAACTAAGGTTAAATTTTAATGACGCAAACAACTTGATAAATGATTTGGCAGCAAGGCTTCATCAGTATGATGCTTTAGGCAAAAGATTGAGAATAGAAAAAAGCATTCTGGAAAGACAGCTAATACAAGCAAAAATAAAGCCAGTTACAATACAAATGCAAGAGCAGCTGCAAAAGCAGATGCAGGCAAGGCAGGCA
>CAZSMI010000010.1:0-6191 GCA_964607815.1 Candidatus Woesearchaeota archaeon
TTATAACATCCTCTTTAACAGCTCATTTATTTTTTCTTTCTGGTTTCCTAGCACACCTTTTGGAAAGGCTTTTTTTGTGCTTTTTTTGAATCCTCCTATTGGAGGATGCAGCCTGAAAAAAGGTTTTATTTCTATATCTTTAATTTTTATATCTTTGAGCTCTTTTCCGCTTGTTAGTTCTTTTACTATTTTTTCGATGTCTTCCTTTTTTATTGGCTTATTTCCTACAAGTTTCCCTCTTTTTTCTATCAATAAATATAAGGTTGGCTCATCAATTTTTCCATAAGCAACACAATTTCCTACTTTTTTTATCATTCCCACAATGTTTTCTTTTTCTTGTAATATAACAGCAGAATACTTTTTTCTAAGCCTAAGTCTTTTCAGAGTTTCCTCTCTTTTCTTGTCAAGTCCTACCAAACCTTTTATTCTTATCACAACCATCATTTTTCTTTATTATTTTTTTATTTTATTTTACTTTTCTATTTTCTAGATTCTATTTTTCAAGATACGTGTTTTTGATTTTTTGATAATATCCTAATTTTTTATCCTCCTATCATTTATTCTTTTTTATTCTTTTCTCAGCTTCTTTCAAACAATTTCTTTCAAACAATTTTGCTTGTTTTTTGTAATGCATAAAAACAAGCTTTTGCAAGATTCGTTTTTGTTCTTGTTTGGCCTGTTGTCTTGCTATAAACATCTTTTATTCCTGCAAGAGCCAAAATTTTTTTGCATTCATTTTCTATTACTAAACCAGTACCTTTTGGTGCAGGCATAAGCACTATACTGGCAGAACCACATTTTCCTTTCACCTTGAAAGGAATGCTATGTTTTTCTCCACAAGCACAGTCAAAAGAACCACATCCACATTCTATTCTTACAAGATTAAGCTTAGCATTTCTTAGGGCCTTGTCTCTTGCTGGCAAGGTTTCTTGTGCTTTTCCTACTCCCAAGCCAAGATGGCCTGCTTTATCACCAACAACAGCCATACAAGTAAATTTTGGGATATTGCCTTCTGCAGTTTTTTTCTGTGTTTGTTTCCATGCTCTTCTCTTGCCACCACCAAACTTGCCTTTTGCCTGACCAATTGCAATCAAGTCTGACTCTAATACAAGCAACTGGTCTACTATCTCTGGTTCTGCTATTCTCATACCTTTATCAAATATCTCGTCAATGTTTTTTATCTTGTCAGCCTTAACTTGCACGCCAAGTTTTGTTTTTGGCTTCCATGTTGCAATTTCTTCTTTTCTTTCTTCTTCTGCCCGCT
Organism: Candidatus Woesearchaeota archaeon; assembly: GCA_964607815.1. Taxonomy (GTDB): domain Archaea; phylum Nanobdellota; class Nanobdellia; order Pacearchaeales; family CAZSMI01; genus CAZSMI01. The sequence goes on from CAZSMI010000010.1 coordinate 1,265, forward strand.
CTTTTCTTTTCTCTTCTATCGTAAGCTCTCTTTCTTCTGCTCTCTCAGCTTTTTCTTCCCTTATCATCTTTTCTTTCAGCTGCTTTGCTCTTATTATTTTTTTGACCATTTTTCTTTTATTTTTTCTTTAGTAACAGAAAAATTTTTTCTTGCTTCTGCTTTTGTATCTTTGCCTTTTATTCTTTCCTCAGAAGGAAACATCTCTTGTTTGCATTTTATGCTTAAGCCGGCATCTATTGCCCCTTTTACAAAAGCATAAATTCTTGAACCTTTTGTCGAGTTTTGCAAGCCAATATCTAGTATTGCTTTTTTTTCTTTGTCTTTCGCCTTGCATCCTAACAAGAAACCTGCAAGATATGCTGCCGGTAAATTTTTCATACTTCCTTGCCAGCCATATTGTAAAAGTTCTTTTGAATTTGTATAGCATTCTACAGAATCTTGTGCCTCTTTGCTGTGCATAAGCTCTCCTATAATATAAAGATTTGTTTTTCTAACAACAAGTCTCGGTAGCTTACTAGCTAGTAAAGCGAGTCTTGTTTTGTAGTCTGTTTTCCCCTGCCTTCTCCTCCTGAATTTTACTTTTTTCATTTTTTGGTAGTATGTCCTCACTATTCTATTTTTTTATTATTTTTATTTATTCTTTTTTTCTCTTCTTGCTTAATTTTTTCATCTTTTCTCTTGCTCTCGCTTGCCTTTCTTCTTTCTTTTTGATAAATTCTCGCTTTTCTTTTTCTTCCTCTTTTCTTACCTTACTTAAATCTTTTTTTAGACTAGCAAGATATTCTTCAAGGTGCCTCTTGTCAGAAAAACTGCTAGCCCTTACAAGCTTTCTTAGTTCTTTGTTTTCTTTCACGTTTATGATTCCCAGCTTTTTTAATCTTGCAATATATTTTCTCAGCTTTCTTATTTTTCTTATACGTGTTTTTCTTTCTCTTCTTTTTAATTTTCTCTTCTTGCCTCTTTTCTTTTTCCTTTTTTTCTTTCTTCTTCCTTTAACAGGTTTTTTCTTTATTGCCCCGTCTGCGATTAGTTCTCTTATGTCTTGTTTTGTTATCGCTTCCCTTATGTCTACTAGTCTTTCAGGATCAAAAAAAACTTTGTTCTTTCCTACCTTGAGTAATTCAGCTGCTATCCTTTTTTGTGTCAAAAGAGTTTTCATTTTTCTAGTGCTTTTCTTTTTTCTATTGGTTTCCTTGGCTTTATCATCTCTTTCTCAACTTTTTTTACTTCTTTATGTAATATTTTCTCTTTCTCTTTCTTCTCTTCTTTTTCTTCTTCCTCTTCTTCCGGCTTTTCCTCTTTTTTTTCTTCAGCCGGTTTTTCTTTTTTCTCAATTTTCTCTTCTCTCTTTTCTTCCTCTTTTTTCCCCTTTGCTTTTTCTGCTTCAACCTTTTCTTTTTCCTTTTTCTCTTCTAGAGTAGCCAAAAATTTTTTAACATCAAAATTGAGAAATTTTATGTTGGGAGTTTTTTTTGCAATTTCTATTTTCTTTTTCATGCCAATTTTTGCAATTACTGGTATTTCATTTTCTTTTATTTTTTCGAGCTCTGCTAGATTATGAACCAATACCGGTCTTTTGCCTTGGATCTTTCCTTTTTCTTTCCCTTTGCTATAACCAATGCTTGGCTGTTTTGATTGTCCTTTTCTTTTTTCCCTTAGCTTGTTGTGCCTGCCTTTTGGCTTTCTCCATTTTTGTTTGCGCTTTCTTTTCTTTCCGAGTGAGGAGATTTTATGCCATCCTCTTCTTAAAAATTTTTTTCTTACCATTTTATATCTCCTTTCCGGCCTTGCTAGTTATGTAAATTCCGTCTTGTATTACTCTCTTGTCTAGGCCTTTGCCCTTCTTTTTTGTTGCCGCCTCAATATTACTTGCAGTTTGTCCTGCAGACTCTATATCTGCTGATGTTACTGTTACAATATCCTCTTCTATTTTTACCTCAACACTAGGTAAAATTTTTGCTTTCCTTTCTTTTGTCTCGCCAAGAAAATTTTTTATTATAAATTCATTCTCTGCAACAGAAACGCTCATGGGAAAGTGTATCGAACATATTTTCAGTTTATAGATAGAGCCCTTACTTACTCCAAGGATCATGTTTGCAATATGCGCCCTGATTGTTCCTATCATTTTCTTTTCTCTTTTTGTTGCATTTTTTGCTTTTATTACTATATTTTTTTCTTGCTTTTCTATTTTCACTTTTTTCACTTTTACAAATTTTTTTTCTAGTTCTCCCTTTTCTCCACTAGCCCTAACTATATTTTTGTCTATTTCTATATTCACATTAGCAGGAATTTCTATTATCTCTTGGATATCTTGTTTCATTTTTTATTTTTTTAGTAACAGTAAGCTAAAAGAGAACCTCCAATTCCTTTTTCTATTGCTTGAGCATGTGTTAATAATCCTTGGCTTGTAGAAACTATCAATATACCTAAATTTCTTGCAGGCAAAAATCTTCTTATGTATTTATCATAATCATCTTTTTGTACATAAAATCTTGGCCTTATTGCTTTGCATTCATTCAAATTTCCAATTTCCACAATAATATAATCAAACTTGTCTTTTTCTTTTTTGTAGCTTTTGATATAACCATTTTTGTGCATTATCTCTAAGACACTTACAAGTAGAGAGGAAAAAGGCATTTTGCATTTACTTTTTCCTACTTTCTTGCAATTCATCATATGTGTTAAAGCAGATGATATTATGTCTGGCATTTTAACTATATTTTTTGAATCCTATTTTTTCTGCTATTTCTCTGAAACATTGTCTGCATAAATGCAAGCCGTACTGGCTTATATGTGCCCCGTATCTACCGCACCTTATACATTTCTTGCTTGCTATTCCAAACTTTCTTTCTTTTGGCTCGCAATATTTCAAAAATCTTGCTTTTATTTCAGGTTTTTTTTCTAGTTGCTTCAATATTTTTCTCCAATCTGAGGCTGTCATTTTCTTTTTCTTATTTTCCTTATTATATTTCTTCTCCTTTAGTTAATATTTTAATATCAAAATTCTCTTTCATGAACTGGATTGTTTCTTCCTTGCTTATCCTATGCCTTGCTGGTATTTTACTTTTTTTCCTTTTTCTCTTGCATATAGAAAATCCTGCTCTTTTCAGGCTAACACATACATCAAAACCCATTATCCCTATTTCACTTTGATATTTCAGGGAAGGGATCTGTATGTATTCATGGACCGGGAAATTAGCAAAACCAGGACCAAATTGTTTTTCTTCGAGTTCTTCAGTAAGAAGTTTTTTTAATAACTCAACTGCTTTTTTCCCCCTTATAGTAACTTTACAGCCTATTTCTAGGCCGGGCCTTATATCAAAAGCAGGAATTCTTTTTTTTGCCAGTGTTTTCTTTGGGGTAGCACCAGTTACATACTGCAATAGTTTTATTGCTCTCTCAAGTTTTTTTTCCACTGCTCCGCAATTCAAAACTATTTTGTCAATCATAATTTTTCTCATAGGATTCATTTTTCAACGACAAATAAATTTTTTCTTGGAATTTCGATTATTTTTGAATTTTTTACTGTGACTTTTTTAGAGATTTTTTCTACACTACCAACAAAACCCGCATGTGAGCCAGAGACAACTATTACTTTACAACCTTCTTTCAAGGGCAGATGGCCAACGACCTTATTTTGGGCAAGGTCGACAATAACAGAGTCTCCAACCTTGACTTCTTTATTATGAATAAAATTTTTTCCATCATATAGATTAATCTGTATTTTTTTGTTACGCAAGATTTTCTTTCCGATAACTTTACATGTCTTCATATTAGTTTCTTTTATCTCTTCAAGACAAAACTTTCCTCCTTTTATCACAAGCCTATATGCTTTCTTTAGTTTTGGTATAGCAATAATATCAAACAAGCCAATAGGAAACCTTTCATCTTTTCTTGCTTTGTTATCAACAAGTACAATACCTTCTTGCAATATTTTTTTTGTTTCTTTTTTTGTGTGTGTTATTTTCAACATATCTCTTACTATAACAAGCAAAGGTATGGCGTTCTTCCCATATGGTACAAACTTTTTCTTTCCCTTTCTTGGCAACGGCCAATTTTTTGGCATGGCAATTCTTTTCAAATGCATTTTATTTCTCTCCTAGCTTTTCTCTCGCTTCTTCAGCTTTCTTTTTTTTAGCCTCTTCTCTTGTTTTTTCTTCTTTTTTCCTTTCCAATGCCTTTCTTCTTTTTTTGTCTTCCAAGAAAAGCTCAATTATCTGTAAATTTGATGGCTCAAATGGAACAGAAACTTTTGTTCCGTCTTTTTTTGTTCTTTGTATCCCTTCAATGTAAACCTTAAGTTTTGGATAATCTATCCTGCTTATTTTTCCTTGCTTTTTTTTGAATTCCCCTCTTGTAACTTTTACTGCGTCTCCTTTCCTTAGGGAAAAACTTCTCCTTTCATATTTTTTTCTTAATTCTTTGCTCAAGTTCGCACCTAGCAGTTTGTGTTTTATATATAAAGGAATATTATATCTATACTTACGTTGTTTTCTTGCTTTTTTGCTCTTTATCCATGCTCTTGAAAATCTTTTTTTCATTTTAAACTACAATTGTAGCTATTTTTGCAACAGCAGGCCATCTTTCTGCAACTTCTCTTGCGACAGGTCCTTTTATTGTTGTTCCTTTTGGATTTTTTTCATCTTTCAATAACGCGACAGCATTATCTGCAAAACCTATTCTTTCTCCAGTTAGCCTTCTATACTGTTTTTTTTGCCTTACAACAATGGCATCAAAAATTTGTCCTTTCATTTCTGGCAGACCTTTTCTTACACTTATTTTTACCATATCAGCAATTCCACATGCTACCTGCCTCCTTTTTGTTGTCTTTCCTCTTTTTACTGACACTATTCTTGCAATTTTTGCTCCACTATTATCTGCCACCTTGACTAGGCTTCCTAGATTTATGCTTTTTACTCGTTTTGCA
>CAZSMI010000010.1:6291-13487 GCA_964607815.1 Candidatus Woesearchaeota archaeon
ATTTATTTTGTCAGCAAGACATGCTGGAAGATGAGCATGCAATTTTGTTCTTGCTTTCGCATATCTTTCATATTTCTTGTAGTATATAATCCTTTCAAACTCTATGACAACTCTTGTAGGGAATTTTTTTGTAACATAGCCACGAAACTTTCTCCCTCTTGTTGAAAGCTTTCCATGAAAAGGACAATTTTTGTCTTTACATACAGCTAGAGCTACTTTTGCTTCTATTCTTTTTTCTTTTTTTTCTTCTTTTTCTTTATGGGTTTTTCCCTTTACTTTTTCCATTTTTTAATGTAATGACTACTTAACCTTCCTTTTTCTTCCTTCCTTTTTCAGACCCGAAATTTTGTGCTTGTTCTTGTTTTTTATTCTATAGTTTCTTCTGGGAATCCTAGTTCTATAAGCAATTCTCTAACTCTTTTACGGTGGTCTCCTTGTAATTCTATCTTCCCTTCTTTTACTGTTCCGCCACATACAAGTTTTTCTTTCAGTTGTTTTGCCATTTTGTGCATGTCAATACTGCTATCTGTTATCCCTTCTATTACGGTAGAGAACTTGCCATATCTTTTTTTGACAAGTCCTATCCTGACTTTCTGTTCTGTTTTTGCCAGTGTCTCACAAACACAAGCTTCTTTCGGTAGTCCGCATTTAGGACATATCTCCATCTTATTTTTATAAGCGTGAAAGTATTTTTGCTATTGCTTTTTTTATTTCCTTTATTTTTCCTTTTGTTTTTTGGGCTTCTATTTTCAGGAGCTCGAGCTGCAGGTCTTTTAATTTTTCCTCCAGCTCTTCTTTTCTCATTAATCTAATCTCTTTGGCTTTTAAAATTGCCATTTTATGTTTTTTATTTTTTCTATTTTTTTATTTCTTCTGTTTCTTTTACTTTTTCTTTAATAGTCTCTTCAAAAGCATTAGGAGGTACTATCAAAACTTTTACCCCAACTGTTCCAGGAACAGTTTTTGCAGTTGCTTTTGCTTTTCTTACTACTTTTACCATATCCCCTGTTTTCTTCAGCCTGCCAAATGCAAATCTCCATGATTTTGCCCTTTCACTTGGCAATTTTCCGGACAAGACTATCTCTGCTCCCAAGGCCTTGGCTTGTTTTATTCTTTCTAACATCCTATAAGCTATTATCTTGAAACGGGTTTGTCCAAATCTTTCAAGTTTTGATGCGATCTCGTCAGCAACACTCCTTGCATCAAGTTCAAATTTTTCAATTTCTAAAATATCTATTTTTGGATTTTCTAGTTTAAATCTCTTTTTTAATACTTCTGTAAGTTCCCGAATTTTTTCCCCCCTTGTTCCTATTATTAGGCCTGGCTTGCTTGTATAGATCGTGATCTTCTCTCCTACAGGTGTTCTTTCTATTTTTATATCACTTATCTTCCCCTTTCCTAGTTTTTCTTCAACAAATTCCTTTATCGAAAACTCATCTTTTTCACTTTGAACAAATTTCCTTTCCATCATTCTTTCTTCTCCTTTATTTTTCTTGCTATTATTATAACATGGGTTCTTTTGAACCTTCTTTCAGCACTTCTCAAAGGCCTTGAGGCAGTATCAGCTTTTGCATGTATATGCAGTTCAGAAATATCCAAAGCATTAATGTTTGCATTTGCAGCCAGGTTTTTCAGCAATTTTATAAAACAAGAGGCTGTTTTTATAGGATACCTTCCTCTTATTCCTTTTTTATGTGAGCCAGAAGGAAAAGGTACTACTACTTTCTTTTTGCAAACTTTTTCTAATAAAGCAATCGCACTATCAATTTTTTTGCCCCTTATAAGTTTACAAATAGCAACAGCATTTTTTGTTGAGATAGGCAAGTCCCTTCCCCTAACAATTGCTTCTTTCTTTTCTTTTTCAGGCTTTTCTTTCCTTCCTTCTTCTCTTACCTTTGTTTCTTCTGCTTTTGGCTTTCCTTTAATCTTTTCTTTTGCTTCCTCTTCTACTTTCTCTTTCTTTACTACATGCTCTTCCTTTTCTTGCTTTTTCTCTTCTGCTGCCTTTTTTTCTTCTGCTTTTTTCTCCTCAGGCTTTTCTGCCTTTTTTTCTTCTGCTTTTTCTTTGGGCTTTTCTTTTTCCATTTTTTATTTATTATTTTATTTAACAGACAAGGCTGCAGAACTTTTTGTTGCCCCTATACCGGGAGCTGAATGTACAACCCTTTTCCTTGTTACTGCAAACTCTCCAAGATAGTGGCCAAGCATTTCAGGTTTTATTGCTACAGGCACAAAGTCCTTTCCGTTATGAATACAAATTGTCATTCCCATCATTTCTGGGACAACAATAAGACTTCTTTTGTGTGTCCTGATATTTTTTCCTCTCTCTTGCTTTTTCCTGCACTTCAATAAAAATTTTTCTGTCTCATCAAAATGTTTCAACAAGCTTTTTCTTTTTCTTGATTGCAAAAGTTTTGCAAATTCTCTTACACTTAACTTTTTTAGCTCTTCCAAATTTTTTCCCTTGAATAAAAATTCTTTTGGCATTTTCTTGTTTTATTTTTTTATTTTCTTTTTCCTGTTCTTTTTGGTCTTAATAATCCTACTTTTCTTCCAGGAGGGGCATTTCTTTTTGCAATTTTACTTTTGATTCTCTTTCCTCTTCCAGACCCGAAAGGATGGTCAACAATATTCATCTTTACTGCAGATGTTCTCGGCCATAATTTGTTTTTTGCCCTCTTAGCATAATATTTTTTTCCTGCTTTCATGAATGGTTTTTCTTTTATTCCTCCACTGGCTACAATACCTATTGTTGCTCTGGCTTTTTCTGGCAAAAGCTTTTCTTTTTTTGAAGGCAATAGAATTATAATACCTTTTGCAGTTTTCTTTCCAATTCTTGCTGATCCTCCAGCAGTCCTTACAAGCCTTCCACCTTTTTTTGGTATTATCTCGATATTACATACAAAAGTTCCTGTTGGTATCTCTTTCAATGATAGGATATTTCCTTTTTCAATACCTTTGCCTACACAAATTGTTTGGCCTTCCACAAGACCCCTTACAGCTATATTATAAAAGATTTTTCCATCTAATTGCAATTTTGCTATAGGGCAGTTATATCCAGAAGCATGTATCAGCTTCAATACTTTTGCTTCTCCTTCCATATCAGGATAAGAGAGAGGAAAAGTTTTTCCTCTCGCCCTATAAGTAAGGGTTCCTCTTCCTCTCCTTTGTTGTATTATTCTTTTTCCCATTTTCTTTTATTTTTACATAAAGTTTACATAAATCCGAGTTTTGTTGCTATATCAATAGCAGGATACTCTTTTTTGAGTTTGATAAAAGCAATTTTTTTATTCTTTCTTATTTGTGTATTAATACTTTCAATTTTGGCATCAAATTTTTCTTCAAATTCTTTTTTTATATCTTGCTTTGATGTCCTTACATCTACCTCGAACAGAATCTTGTTTTCTGCTTCAAGCATTTTTATTGCTTTTTCTGTTGTTATTGGTTTTTGCAGTATCATCTTAATTTTTCAAGTTCTTTTATCGCATTTTCTGTATAAATTGCAAGAGCTCCTGGCTTTCCTCCTGGTGCCAGAAGCAATATACTTTCTTTCTTGCTTATATCTTCAACATTCAAGGCTGAAATTTTTGTTTTGAAATTTTCTTTTTTTGTTTTTATTATCAAAATCTTTATTGTGCCGAAAATTTTTTTTATTGTATTATAAATTTCTTTTGTCTTTAGCTTTGAGATTTTTTCCTCAAAAACTACTGGAAGCCCTATTTTTTTTATTTTTTCTTTTGTTTTTGGATATTTCTTTTCCAAAATCTCCCTTGATGCAGTAGCGGCAATTGCTGCTCTCAAGGCCTTGCTTTTTTCCTTTTTGTTTATTTTTAGCTTCCTCCTAGCAAGTTTTGGTGGATGTGCTGCTCTTCCTCCTCTTGTGCTAGCAACAGTAGCACCTACCCAGTAAAATCTGCTTCCCTTCCTTGTCATTATCTTTCTTGGTACCCTACTTATACCATAACCATAAGCTGTTTTCCACTTCCCTCTGGCATGTCTTATCTTGCCAGATGCACTATAAAGTTTTCCTGCAAAAAGAGCAGGAGCATACAATGGTCTTGATTTACTTGTTTCATACACCTTTAATATTATGTCTTCTCTCAGGGGCTCAGAAAAACATTCTGGCAACTTAATTTCTTTTAGTTTTTTTCCTTCTATTGTCAATATATTTGTTTTCATTCTAGCTTTATTAATTCAAATTTTTTCTTTGCAGTTTTTTTTGTTTCTCTTGATGCAAAGCTCAGCAACAAAGGTCTTTTTGCACTACCTTGTATTGAACCTTTAACAATAGCATAAAAAGTTTTTATCTTCCCGTAATGTAAAAAGCCTCCTGTTGGATTAATATCTTTCTTTTTTATATCTGCAATTTCTAAAATTTTGTTGTTGTAATGGCAACGAGTAAAAAAACCAAGCTGGCCTGCTAATGGGGCCCTAAAAGAGACTCTTTTTGGTGTCCATGGTCCCAAAGAGCCAGCTTTTCTTACCCCCTTTTCACTCTTTGCTTGTCTTAGGCTTATCCCAAACCTTTTTACAGGTCCTTGTAGGCCCTTACCTTTTGTTACTGCATGAATATCAACAAGCTGGCCAGCAGAAAATATTTCAGTAGTAGAAATCTCCTTGCCAAAAAGGTTTTTTGCTTTTTCAAGCTTTTCTTGTAAACTTCCCCCCAAGGCAATTTCTGCTATATCAGGAGTTTTCTTTATCCCTGTTCTCTTTACAAGAGAATAAACGATTAGATTGATATTATCATATTCTTTTGGTATTTTTTCTTCAAGCTTCGCACTTTTTTTTGGTATCTTAATTTTTCTTTTTAGCTCTTTATCAACAGAAGCAAGAACATCTCTTGTTACCTTATTCTCTTTATAAAATCTTATTCCAAAAACTTTCATAGGAGGACATTCTATTATTGTGACAGGCAAGAAAATCTGCTTGTTCAGGGTCATACTATCTGGCGTTATATCTTTTACAATAGCTGTTAGCATACCAGCTTTGTAGCAAATCGCGCCAAGAATACCTTTCTTCTTTTTTTCGATAGCTTTGTAGTTCACACTAGGCAAAACTCTTACAGCTCTTTTGCGTGGCCAAAATTGCAAAGAGCCAAAACGCGGTTTATGTTTTTTAGGCATTTGCTAGTTTTGAGGAGCATTATCATTGACATTTTTTCTCTTCATGCTCTGGTAAATGGAAAAGAAAATAGTAATTTATAAATGTTGCTATTTAGCGCAATTTCAGGCCTCAAATTCCTTTTCTTCTTGCATTTCCTTGCTATCAACAACTATTTTCCTTATGATCTTGCCTTTTCTTTTTGCTTTCTGCCTTATTATAGCAAAGTCTTTTTCTTCCAAAGGTAGAATTATCTCGTCTATAACAAAATCGTGACTTATCCTAGCTTTTTTGAATTCCTCAACATCAAACAAAAAATCTCTGGTTGCTTTCTCTATCATTTCTTTTTCTGTTAGCTCAAGTTGACAAAATTTGTTATCAGTCTTTGCCTCGCCCTTGCCTGGTTTTGGCAAGCGCTTTTTTGTTCTTAGTCTTATACTTTTAGTATCACAATCAAGCAACATAAAATACGCTTTGTCCCTTATTTCTTTGATTTTTTCTGGACTGATTTCAGTTTCATATACAAAAAGGCCTTTCTTACTTTCTCCTCTTGTTCCTAGCTCTTCGTCAATATTTTCCTTGCTAAAAATTATTCCGGAAAAATTTATCCCTTTGTTTTCAGCAATAAAATTTAGAATATCATTAACAAATTCGAAACTCATGTCTAATTTTAACTTTTCTTTTGTTTTTGTTGCTTTTATTACTGCCTTGTTCTTGTAGCTACCATTACCAAATCTTATGAATTGTTTATGCACATCTTGGTCTATGATGCCAGTAAAAATTTTCTTTATAAAGTTCATATTACTTTAACATCTGAAATATTTATAAATCTATCTTGTTACGCTGTCAGTGAAATCTCCTCTCTTTGGAGGATAATATTTCATGGTAAGTAGTAATATTTAGACTTCTTGTTCTCTTTGATTAATATCTTTGAATTACATATCTTTGATAATATTAGAGATAACCAAGATAAACTTTTCTATAGGATTTCAGAGTCTATTTTTGCATAACAAAATTTGCATAACAAAATCAGAAAACTTTTTCTCTATAAAAAGATTTATAAAACATATTTGTTTGTTGTGAATATGGAACAAGATAACATAAAAAAAATAGTTATGTTTTGTATTCTTGCCTTGTTACTTGTTGTAGCATTCCTTTTGGTAAGACCTTTTATCACAGCAATTTTGACTGCTCTTGTCTTGGCGTATGTTTTTCATCCTTTGCAGAAAAAACTGAGCAAAAAAATAAATCCGAGCTTATCAGCTATCATCTTTTGTCTTGTTATTCTCGTAATAGTTATCTTCCCAATTATATTTTTTGCGCCAACTATTTCGAGACAGATCTTTGAATTCCAGACTTATGTTGGGACAACAGATGTTGCAGGCCCTCTTGTCAAGGCTTTTCCCAAGTTTTTTGCTACTGAATCAAGCATAAGACAAATAACTCTTGCTTTGAACCAGATGATAAGTAAGGCTATATCTACTTTTATGGAAAGATTTACCAGCATCTTGATACATGCTCCAGAATTTTTTCTACAGTTTATGATTATGATTTTTACCTTTTTCTTTTCCTTGAGAGATTCTGACAAGATAATATACAATTTGAAAAGGATTTCTCCTTTTAAGCCACCTGTAGAAAAGAGACTTACCCATAAATTCAATGATACGACAAAAGCAGTTATCTTTGGAATGTTTATTGTTGGTTTGGTGCAAGGAATAGTAACAGGAATAGGTTTTTATTTGTTCAGGGCACCCCAGCCTTTCTTGCTTACTATTCTTGCTATTTTCTTCGGAATTTTGCCTATTGTAGGCTCTTGGATTGTATGGGTGCCAGTAGCAATAGGGATGCTTGTTAATGGTAACATGTTAGGTATAGGCTTAGTGTTGTATGGAATATGTTTTATAACATGGATAGATCCTTTACTAAGGCCAAGGATTGTTACGAGAAGAACAGGCATGTCCCATATACTTGCCTTAATTGGCATGTTAGGAGGCCTACTTTTGTTCGGGGTAATAGGTTTTATTATCGGCCCTCTTGTTTTGGGTTATTTAAGATTATTTTTTGAGTTCTACAGAACAAAAACTCTTCATAAG
>CAZSMI010000010.1:13587-17072 GCA_964607815.1 Candidatus Woesearchaeota archaeon
GACAGCAAGACATCTGGATGTTCATGTAGACGAACGTGTAGAGATAATAAAAAGTAAGACAAAAAAAACTATTGCTGTTATGGATACAGCCCTGCTAGATAGAGAAGATGAGATAGTCTTGTCAGAAGAAATTATAAAAAAGCTTAAGCTGAAAGAGGGAGATTTTGTTGATGTCTCAACAGCTAGGCGTCCAGTTTCTGTTCTTTACATACGCAAAAAGCTCGATGGAAAAAAACTCAACAAAAAAGAAATATTTGAGATAGTAAGAGGCATAGTGGAAAATAGGCTTACAGAAGCAGAAATAGCGTATTTTGTTTCTGCAGCTTACAAGGAAGGCATGTCTTTAGAAGAAATGGCAAATCTTACACGAGCTATAAAAGAAACAGGAAATCAATTAGGACTAAAAAACAAAATAATTGCAGACAAACATGGAATTGGAGGAGTTGCTGGCAACCGCACTACTCCTTTAGTTGTAAGCATTTGTGCAGCAGCTGGCCTTGTTATGCCAAAGACAAGTAGTAGGGCAATAACATCAGCAGGAGGGACAGCAGATGTTATCGAGACAATAGCAAAAGTTGAATTTGGCATAGAAGAACTTAGGGGGATAATAAAAAAGACAAATGCTTGTCTTGTATGGGGTGGTGCTCTTGGCTTAGCACCAGCAGATGATAAGCTAATCCAGGTTGAACGTCTGCTCCATCTAGATCCTGAGTCGCAGATAGTTGCTAGCATTCTAGCAAAAAAACTTTCTGTTGGTGCTACTCACGTTATACTTGACATACCATATGGCAAGTTTACGAAGGTAACAAAAAAACAAGCCATGAGGCTGGAAAAAATTTTTAGCTCACTTGCAAAAATTTTCAAAATAAAGCTAAAGGTTATCCTAAAGAGAGAAGAACAGCCAATAGGTAACGGTATAGGACCTGTTATGGAAATGAGAGATGTTATTTCTGTTTTGCAACAAAAAAAAGATATGCCAAAAGATTTAGAAAAAAGGTCCTTGCTGCTTTCGTCTCATCTTCTCGAGTTGACAGGTAAGGCAAGGAAAGGAGAAGGAAAGAAAATAGCAGAACAACTCCTGAAAAGTGGAAAAGCGTACAAAAAGTTTTTGGAGATAATAACTGCGCAACAAGGACGCATCAAAAGTTTAAGGCTAGCAAAACTGAAAAAAGATATAAGAGCAAGAAAATCTGGCATTATAAAAGAAATAAATGGAAAAGATTTGATGGCAATTGCAAGAACAGCAGGAGCACCAGCAGACAAGGTTGCCGGTCTTTATCTCTACAAGCATTGCAAAGAAAAAATAGCAAGAGGAGAAAAACTCTTGACAATTTATGCAGAAAACAAAGACAAGTTGAGAAATGCAGAACAACTTTACAAAGAACTTTTACCAATAAAAATAAAAAAATAAAGGTAATTTTTCAGATACAAGATTGTTCTGCTAATTGTTATGCTAATTTATATTTTAGTTTTATATAAATTTAAAAACCTCTAACTTTTATTTCTCTTATGAAAATAGGTATTCTAGGTGTAGGAGTAGTAGGAGGGGCAACTGCAAAAGTTCTCAGCAAAATTCATAAGATTTATCCTTATGACAAATATAAAAAAGAGTATAGCTCAAAAGAGAACCTTGAAAAACTAGCAAAAAATTCTGATATTGTTTTTATATGCGTGCCAACGCCTATGAGACCAAGCGGAGAAATAGACTATTCTGCAATTCACAATTCTATAAGGTTGTTGCTTGAAAAAACAAAGAAAGTCAAGAGAAATCCCAAAGATATTCTTGTTGTAATAAGGTCAACAGCAGTATCTGGAACAACAGACAAACTTGCAGAAAAATATCCTTTCAAATTTGCATTTAATCCTGAATTTTTGAGGGAAAAACATGCTATAGAGGATATGGAAAATACTGATAGGATAGTGATAGGTGCTAATGACAAAGAAAGTATAGAAAAACTTGTTTCTATATACAAGCCCTTATTTCCAAAGGCAAAATATGTTGTAGTAAAGAGAAAAACAGCAGAAATGATAAAATATGTTGCTAATGTGTTTCTTGCTTCACAAATTTCAATAGCAAATGAGATTCATAATATTTGCAAGGCAACTGGAGTTGACTATAATACTGTAAAGAAAGCAGTTTTGCTTGACAAGAGGATTGGAAGGAATATCAACGTGCCAGGACATGACAGTGATTTCGGTTTTGGAGGAAAATGCTTTCCAAAAGACCTTAATGCACTAATCTACTTGGCAAGAGAGCATATGTATAGGCCTTATTTACTTGAAGAAGTTTGGAGACTAAACGAAAGAGTAAGAAAGAAAAAAGACTGGCTTGACATTCCTGGGGCAACTTCAAAAAACAAAAATTTCAAGAAAAAAAAGAGAGAAGAAAAAATTGATAATCTTATAAACAGATTATAGGAACTAGAGTCTAGACCTACTTATAAAAAAACAAGAAATATAAAAATAAAAAAAATGAAATGTCTCGTTACAGGAGGAGCAGGTTTTATTGGAAGCCATATTGCTGACATACTGATAAAAAAAGGTGAGGAAGTTAGCATAATTGATAATCTCTCTACCGGAGATATCAAAAATTTGAATAAAAAGGCTGTCTTTTACAAAGAAGACATAAGGAACAAAAAAGCAATTGAAAAAATGTTCGAAAAAGAAAAACTAGACTATGTTTTTCATACTGCTGCACAGATTAATGTTAGAGAAAGTGTAGAAAATCCTGTAAAAGATGCTTCAATAAATATTCTTGGTACACTTAATTTGCTAGAAGCTTGCAGAAAATGTAATGTAAAGAAATTTATTTTTTCCTCAACAGGAGGAGCAATTTATGGAGATAATGTCAAGATACCAACAATAGAAACAGAAAAACAACAGCCAACAAGTCCTTATGGTATAGCCAAACTTTCTATTGAAAAATATCTTTATTTTTACAAAAAAGTTTATGGTATAGATTATGTTTCTCTTCGTTACTCTAATGTTTATGGTCCAAGGCAGAATTACAAAGGAGAAGCTGGAGTTGTTGCAATTTTCATAAATAAAATTTTGAATAACAAGCAATCAGTTATAAATGGCTCTGGAAAACAAACAAGAGATTATGTTTATGTTAGGGATGTTGCAAGAGCAAATTTGTTGGCCTTGAAATTGAACGGAATTTTTAATGTCTCAACTGGCAAGGAAACTTCTGTTAATGAGTTATTTAAAATGCTCAAGAAAATAATGAGAATTAATGTTGAAGCTGTTCATGGTCCTGCTAAGAAAGGGGAACAAAAAAGAAGCTGTTTGGATTATAGCAAAATAAAAGGAAAAGGCTGGGAACCCAAAACAGGTCTTGAACAAGGATTAGAAGCAACAATTGAGTGGTTCAAAAAGCAGAAAAGATAAAAGAAAAGTTATAGTTAAATTTTAAAGATACACCATATACTAATAATCATGATCAAAATACTTGGAATTTTGGATATAATTTCTGCTATTTTGCT
>CAZSMI010000011.1:0-11511 GCA_964607815.1 Candidatus Woesearchaeota archaeon
TTAGGTAATACATATTGCCTATGAAAATTTTTGCTTCCAGCTGCTTTCCTGTTACGCCGTCATATAAAGTTTCTTCCCCATCTTTTCTGAATCCTAATTCAATCAAAGAGTTTTCTATTTGTCTGGCATCCTGGCCAGTAAAAGCTGTACCATCAACTATCTTGCCTTTCAAACAACCAACTTTTCCAGCTAACATTTCCAAAAGATAACCAATAGTCATTCTGCTTGGCAGGCCATGAGGATTAAATATAATATCTGGCCTTACTCCTCTTGCAGTAAAAGGTATGTCCTCTTCAGGAACTATTAACCCTATAACTCCTTTCTGTCCATATGGAGTAGAAAACTTATCTCCCAGTTCAGGGATTCTTTCATCACGAGTAGCAACTTGTACTATCTTGTTTCCCTCACTATCTATTGTAACAAATACCTCACTAATTTTTCCTTTTTCTTCCTGTCTTATTGCAGTACTTGATTCTTTTCTTGCCCTTATTGCTATCTCGCCAACTTCTGATAGAAATTTTGGAGGACTAGTCTTGCCTACAACAACATCTTTCCCGTCAAGAGAAGCTTCTGGATATACAATACCATCATCTTCTAAAAACCTATAACTTTGCTCTGTTCTATAACCAGATATATCTTTGCCTGGAACACAAATTTCATCTGACATGCCACCAGCATAATATAGCTCATTAGACGTGTAAGGCCTGAAATAAGTTGATCTTCCTAAACCCCTGTCAATACTCGCCTTGTTTACTACTATAGCATCTTCAACATTGTAACCTTGATATGTAAGTATTGCAACAACAACATTCTGGCCTGCAGGATAAAAATCAAAAGCATCATAAACAAAACTTCTTACTATGGGCTTTTGAGGATAATGCAAAATATTAACGTCTGTATCTAGCCTGCATAAATAATTTGCTGCGTAAAGACCAAGAGCTTGTTTTTGTGTTTTGCTTCCCCTGTTTAATCTGCTGCTTTGGTTAAAATTAGCATAAGGTACTAGAGAAGTTATGATACCAAACATGTCTATAGCATCAATCTCGAGATGTGTATGTTCTTTTGTTATGTCTTTTTCTTTCAAAGCTACCAAGGCATTCTCTTCTTCTGCTGCATCAAGATATTCTATAACTCCCATAAGTAGACTATCAAACCCTATTTTATTTTCCTCGAGCAGTTTTTTATGCTTTTCTATTAACAAGCTTTTGCCATCTTTTACTATTATTAAAGGTCTTAGCACTCTACCAATTTCTGTTGACAAGGTAACAACATCTTTGTTATAATCATACGCAATTTCTAACTCAAGAGGCAATTCTCTTTTTCTTCTTCTTTCTTTCAAAGCAAAAATAAATTTTTCTGCCTCTCTTGTTGTACCAATAAATTTTCCGTTGAAAAAAACATCTATTGCTTCGTCACTAGCTTTTTCTGATTTTTCTTCTTGTTTTTCTTCTTGTTTTTGCTTTTTTATTTCTTTTGGCTCTGATTTCTCTCTAGCTAGACCCATCTCTTCTAGCAAAGAAAGAAAATTTTTTTCATCAAGAGAAACAGAAGTAGAAATTTTTGATAACAGGGCAAGGTTTTTTCTCAGGCCAATTTCTGTTCCTTCTGGGGTTTCTATGGGGCAAAACCTTCCATAATGCGTCGGATGTAATGTTCTTGCCAAAAAATTTTCTTGCTCACTTGGCAACAAAGAGCTTACTCTTTGCAACTGCGAAAGTATAGAAAGATAATTTGTCTTGTCCATATTTTGTGTTACCCCAGTTCTCTCACCTATCCAGGAGCCAGTAGCAATAGCAGATTCTATTCTATGTGAAAAAAGAGTTGATTTTGCAAGAGTTTTTATAGAGAAAAATTTCCTTCTGGTTCTTTGCAGTTGATGTTGGACATCTCTTATCAAAACAGAGAGGTTAACTCGAAAAAGATCAGCAAGTAAATCGCCGCTTAGCCTTACTCTTTTGTTTGCATAGTGGTCTTTATCAGTAACAATATCTTTTTCTTCGACAATCAAAAATTGTTTCACTAACTTGCATAACATGGTAGCTTTTTCTTTTCTTTTCTCAGCTGTTGTACCAATATGGGGCAAAAAATATGTGTCAATCCTGTTTTCAACCCTCTCAAGTATTTCGCCTTTTGTTCCTTGAAATCCTGTTTTTGAGGCGATAAAAAGCAATGCGTCTCGAGAGGTTTGTAAATTTGCAGACTCATAAAAATTTACAACAAGACTATCAGACTTCTCTCCTATCAAAGAAGCAATTTCTGCTTCTCTTGTTATGCCAAGAGCTTTTATCAAAACGATAGTAGGAATTTCATAGAATCTTGAGAATGAGACCTCTATTATGCCTTCTTTTGTTTTCTCTAATCTTGTTGGTATCCTGTAGGCACCTCTTTGCGAAAATAAACGTAAAAGCAACTTGCCCTTGGGCTTTTCAAAAAACGCCTGATTAGGAGCAAGATCTTCTACCATAACTAACACTCTTTCGTTACCGTTAATTAGGAAATATCCCCCAAAATCAAGAGGATCATTATAATTTTTTACTAGCTCTTCCTTGCTCATGCTATAAAGATGGCAATATTTGCTTTTTACCATTATGGGGATTCTTCCTATCTCAACATTATTGTACTCAAACTCGCCATTTCTTTTTATGCTAATTTCCAAGAATATGGGAGCAGAATATGTCAGGTTTCTTAGTCTGGCTTCTACTGGCAATATTTCTTTTTTTGAGCCGTCTGCTTCTTGCAAGTTTGGTTTTTCAACTTTTATCTTTCCGAGCTTTATCTCAACATCTTCTTTTGGCAGTGTCTCATTAACTTCCTCAACAATCTGTTGCAGTCTTCTTTCCATAAAGTCATTGAAAGAACGAATATTGTTCTCCACCAAACTATGTTCTTGCAAATATTTTTTTACTAGCTCTCTCATTTTACCTATAATAAGTAATAAGTCAGACAACAACCCTATAATAAATAGACTTGCCTTCTTTTGTTTTTCTTTCTATTTTTACTATATCTCCTGCCCTACACTCAGAAGGCAAGGCAGGGTCATCCAAACTGATTTTTGGTAATTGTAAGGAAGAAATATTCAAGCTGTCAAGCAATTTTGCAGCTTCTTCTGGTTTTAACTTGATATGTTTTGGCTGTAAAATATGCATTTTTATGGCAATCTTGACAGTTTTACCTCAGCTAGAGGAATTTTGAAGGAAAATTTTGAAATGGTAATGAGGGGTAGTAAGGGACACTTTTTAAATTTTTTGGTTTCTTTACAGGTTTTGACAATAACAACTTTATAATACTAAATTCCAGTTAATTGGAATTTAAAAACTTTTTGGTTTTTGAAAATCAAAAGGTTTTAATACTCGAGTCCATGTTGATATGGTTCATGATCTGAAGAAAGACAATAGCAAAATTTATATTGGAGATAATAAAAAATGAATACGGAAAGTGGCTCTTTGAATGATCTTTCTATTAGAGACGCCAAAACTAATGAATTCGAAGAATGTTATCAATTACTCAGAAAATTCTACTGTTATGATCTAAAAAATTCAACTCCTAAGTTAATGAGGTATTTTGAGTGGTCTAAAAACCATAAAAAAGTTACAAAAAAAATATTTGATACGTATCTATCAGACGATTCGTCAAAAATTATTGTCGCCATTAATAAAAGTAAGGTAATTGGGTTAGGTATTGCACAAATAGAGCACGCTGAAAAAGGAACAAGACTCAGTAAAATAGGGGATATTCATTTTATTTTAGTTGATCCTTCTATGAGGGGAAAAGGTATTTCTTCAAAGATAAAATCTGAGTTATTTAAATGGTTTATCAAAAAAGGAGTTTTTGATATAAAATTAGACGTTTTAATATCTTCTAAAAAGAATATAGGAATTTATAAGAAATGGGGGTTTAGACCTTATATGTTAGATATGAGAGCTAGTTTGAAAAGAGAAAAGGAAAAAATAAGGAGATAGTCAATACTTTCCTTTTTATCTTATCAGTTTTCTCCATAACTGGACAAAGAAAATTTTTGCCCAGCCAATTTTTGGTATTCTTGCTATAGCCTTGCCAACTATTTGCTCTTGACTTATATTGAGCTCATTCACTCTGTTATTGCTATTAGCATAAGTTAGTTGTGCAGAATTATGGTCCCCTTTTGTTTCAATTTTTTCTTCATCCTTTACAACTCTATGTATGATAGGAGTTGGCTGTCTGTCACGAAAAACTATTATGTCTCCAACAGAATAACTAGAGGACCCTTTAACAACTATAATATCTCCCTTGTAAAGGCCATTTGTAAATCTAAAATCTTGGAATTGTCCTTTACTAATGTTCCTTTGTTCATACCAGTTGCCGCATAACTGCCAGTATCTGTCAAAATTTATTTTTTCCTTTTTTTCAAAACTTTCTCCGCATATTACATATCTACTTTTGTCTTCTTTCAAGCACATTGTTCCTCTAATATCATACTCTATGCAAGGATGTGTTAATTTGTGTTCTAGGCTCTCAGATTCTATTATTACAAAAGGCAAAGAAGAAGAAAAAATCAGGCCAGCAAGAGGAAAAAAAACAAATTTTACAATTACAAAGGCAAGTACAAGGCAGCAAAGCCAACTAAACAAGCTATCAGAATGCCACAAAAAATCCCATATTCTTCTTGGTATGCTTTTTTTCATGCTTAGCAAAGAAAAAACAAATTAAAAAACTTTTGCTTTTTTACTTTTTACTAGGCTAAACTATTCTTCGTATTATCTGTAATGAATCTGAAAAAACCCTGCCTTTATGAGCATATAATAAATGTCAAATATAAAAAATTAAAACTTGAAAAAATCATCTGATTATTGTTTGCTATATGTAGGATAATATAGGATAGGTATTAACTTACTCTTCTTCAATAAAATCTTCTTTGTTTATTTTCTTTTTTATTTTTCTTGTCTTGCAATACTGGGTTGCAAACAAATAAAAAATTAGGCCAAGACTTTTTCCTGCCTTGTTATTGCATGGCACAACCAAATCTATATACCTAGCCAGATTATTTGTGTCACATAAAGCAATTACTGGTATGCCAATTTTTACGGCATCATGCAAAGCATTCTTGTCAAGCCAGGGGTCACATATAAAAAGAATGGACGGCTCAAAAAAATCTGGCAATTTTAAGTTTGTTATTATGCCTGTTGGATATTTTCTTGTAAAGCACCTTATTCCAGTAGCAAAAGAAAATGCCTGGACAGCTTTCCATCCTGCTTCCCTTTTACAACAAATGATAATATCTTCTGGATTATACTGCAACATAAAATTTACTGCAATTCTTATTCTTTCATCAATAGCGCCTGTGTCAAGAATAGCAAGACCATCAGCTCTTCTCTTATAAATATACTGCCTCATGTCTGCTGTTATTACTTTTGTTCCTAAATATACAGAAGCTTTAACATATTCTTCAGGACTAACAAGCAATTCTTGTTTTTCTTTTTCCATCTCAAAGATAAAAAGAAATAGTTTTTAAATGTTGCGAGTTTTTTAATTACGAGTCTTTAGAGAATTACCAACTTGTCTTTCTATTTTTAATAAGGTATGTAGTTTTGAAAATCTTTCCTTGCCTAAAACACCAGTCTTGATTATGGGAATTTGCCATCCTACTGCTAAATGAGCTATTGTGTTGTCAACAGTCTCACCAGAACGATGAGAAATTATACAAGCTATATTATTTTTCTTTGCAATATCAACAACTTCTTTCACAGAAAGCAAAGAACCATTTTGATTTGGTTTTACAATTAAAGCATTAATACTTTTTTCGCTTATTGCCTTTAGCAGCCTTTCTTTTTGCGTGCAGATAAGGTCATCTCCAACTATCAGGCATTTGTTTTGTTTATCTTGTTTTGTGAGCCTCAAAAGTCTTGAGAATCCTTCAAAATCTTCCTCATGCAAGGGATCTTCAACATACTCAAGAGAATATTTTTTTATCAGCTCAAGTATATAATTAATTTGCTCGTTTTTTCCAAGTCTTTTTTTCTTATTTTTATAACAGTACTTTATTCCGTTCCACAAGCTGCTTGCTGCTATATCTACACCGATTCCTGCGTCAATATTGAATTTTTTTTGTATTCCTTCTTTTACTTCATTTAGCAAAGCAAGTACTGTCTCGTTGCTAAGAGTAGAAGCAAAAGCAAGCTCATCTGTTAAATTACCTTCCCATCTTTTATCTTTCTCTTTCAGCTTTTTCTTTGTAAGATTATATGCTTGTAGATTAATAAAGTATGCATCAAAAAAATTTTTTGTTTTTGGCAAGAACAAAAATTCTTGTATGTCTGTTTTTTCCTCTTGCTTAGTATGCATGCCACCACCAATAATATTTCCTAAAGGTCTTGGCAAAATTTTTGGCTTTTCGCATAAAAGTTGCCATATCTCCTGCCCATAACTTGCAGCTATTGCTTTCAGCAAGGCTGACTCAAGAGCATACAAAGCATTTGCTCCTATCAAATCCCAATCATGACTTTTTTTGTCTATTTTCTTTTCATAATCTTTTACTAATTCCTCAACTTTGTAAAGATCAGAAAACTCATTCAGAATAATTTTTTTTTCTTCTAATAACTTTCCTATTGCATTAACAAATGCTATACTAAAATTTATTCCTTTACTAGAGAAAGCACTTGCTTCATATTTACCTTTTGATTTTCCTCCAGGAGCACTAGCCTCGTACTTTCCCTGCTTTGTTTCTACTGCTACAGCTATTGTCTCCTCTTTTCTTGAATTGAAAATTTTTCTTGCTCTGATGGCATTAACAAGCATGTCCAAATAAGAAATAAGGTATATAAAAATATTTGCTTGATAACTTCTAAATTTCTTTATTGTCTCTACAGTTCTTTATCGTCCCTATAGCTCATAATCTAACTATTTCTCTTGTATCAACCCTAAAATTACAACAAAAAGAAAGATTTAAATAACTGAAAGTTTTTTTATTAGAAGAAAATGTCCAGCACAGACTTAGTTTTTAACTCTATACTTGAAAAAATAGGAAAAAACAGGACCAAAAATCAGCTACTTGGAAAGAAGTTTTCTTTTCCTAAAGTAAGGCCAATTCCATACAAAAACTTACAAGTACAAGACGAGGAAAAAGAGGTTGGAGGCAGTGTAACTCTTACACAAGAAAAGATCCCAAGAGCAAAAGAGCTTTTATCATATATAGAAACAAAAAAAACTAGAAACTTGGACCTTGAAAAAAAATTGGAACTTTACTCTAATGTAAATGAGGTTATGGAAAGTGGCTATAGTTATGCGTGGGATGTTAGTAATATAATAGAAGACACAAGAAAAATTAGCGTTGGCAAGAAAAAAGTAACTCTGCATGTTGTCTATCCTTCTACAGAAGAATTCAGAAAAGAACTTGACATGAAAAGTACATTTTATGGTAATTCCAATAAAAAAGAAATAATGGACTTATTCGAGGAATATGTTAGAAAAGGCGTAAAGACAGTATTTGATGTATACAAAAATATGCAAATGCGTATACAAAAAATAACATCACAATATTCTGGAATGAAACTTGAACAGAGAATAGAAGGTCATCCTCTAGTAAGGTCAACAGACTTACAAGGAATAAAAAACAAGGAAATAAATAGTGAAAAGGATATTATACCAGAACATATTTACCTTGTGCCAAATAAGAGTATAGGGGAGTATAGCGGGCTTGCTTTTCATACCGGTATGGGCAATGTCGCCCTAAACATACGAACTATTTTTAGGGATGCTATCTTCTACCCAGGGGAAGCACTAACTGCTGCGCATGAATTTGTTCATCAAGCCTATTACAAGCCAACAAGATTATTTGAGCATGAACACTCTACACACATTATAGACCTTTTTTCTAGGAGCAAGGGGGCATTTCTCCAAGAATTTCTTACACATAAGTATAGCGAACTAACAGATATTTTAGAAATTGCAGGACTATATTTTGATCCTGGGATAAGAGAAGCAGGATTTGATACGCTAAAAGAAAAAGGTTTTAAGATTGAGACATGGAACAAAAAACTTTTACGTGATAAGAAATTTCTTGAAAGGGTAGACAGGTTAAGAGAGCCATGTCTTGAGCTGATGCTGAACGCAGAGGCAGAATATGCGTCTGAAAATAGATTTGCTTTAGATACCTTGATAAGGCTTACAGGAATGCCAACTTTTCCATTATGGTTAAAAGCTGCTCAACTTTATGAGCCAAAGCTCAAAACTGCCAAAACAGAAAAATTTCTTTCAGAAAATGAGAATATTTTACAGAATATAGTTGAAGACACAAAAGAAGAATACTTTAGCATAGGAACAGAGATAATGGAGTCAACGGATTTTTATTTTGGGCTTGAGCCAAATATAAGGGATTTTTTTGACTCTGTCTTGGAAAACACATTTCCAAAAATAACAAAGGACCAAAAGTTAGTAGCATGGGATTATTTTATAGAGAGCTTTTTGAGAGAAGACGGAAAAATAGCTTATGAAGAGACAAGACTCGACCAGGTGTATCACTCTACAAGGCAAACTGCAAATTTGTTGCATTATTTGTTACAGCACTATTCACATTCTGTTCATTGTAGAGATGACGCAAAGAGCTTGCTGAAAGAGCTAGCAGTTCTTGATTATGTTTCAGAACGTTCAAGACTTGCTACATCTTTTGCAGAAATAGAAGCAGTAGAGTATGAACTAGCAAAAAATTATACAGTAGCAGAAAAAATTGTAAAATTTAGACCGGAAATCTTGAACCCTTCTACAGACTTATTCAAATTATATAAATTCCCATTATGGTTAAAAGCTGCTCAACTTTATGAGCCAAAGCTCAAAACCACTAAAACAAGCAAAATTTCTGCAATAGACCTGAGAAATAACAAGAAAAGAAATCTTAAATTAAAAGAATATTCTCTCAAGAATTCTAAACTTGTTCAGGTTTTTAGGGGTTATGAAAAAAAAGGCCATGTAAGTTATGAAAAGAAACCAAGTGCACTCTTATTTGGTTTTGGGGGCGCAGAAAAAATAAACACAATTGTTTTTGATTCCAATCCTTTCAAAGACAAGGCGGGCCATAATGTCTTTGATATGGCCCTGAAATTCGAGAGGCCTCTTGATTACATACCATTTGAGCTGCTTTTTGATGAAAACTATGATGATTTCTACAGTGAAGGAGTTAGACTTTACACAAAACCAAAAATAGGGGAGAACAAGAAAAGATGAAAAATAATCTTGGCAAACTTGTGAATGTTATATACGAAAAAATAGGAGAAAAACAGTTTTTCTTGACAGAAATACACACAGAAGGAAACGTAGTAAGATATGCTACCTTAAAAAATAGTAAGGAATTTTGGACAAACCCTTATATCATCTCAACGAAAGACGAAACTCTTGTGAACCAAAACATGGACAACAAGGATTTTTATGAAGCAAGTCCTGAATTTTTGGATATTTTATGCAAAAAAGAGATGGAACAAGAATATCTGGAAAAAATTGCAAAAATAAAACCTTCAAAGTCGAGACTTTTTTTATCAAAAGAAGAAGAAAAATTTCTTGAAAAAGAAAAAGACAAATTCATAGAAAAAACATATTTTCGTGATATAAAAGAACTAGAAGAATTGCTAACAGCCCCAAGAAAAGAGACAAAAATTTATGAGCATCTATATCAAACACCCTATCTGAATGGAATAACTCAAGATAAGTTGTTGGGACCTTTACCAAGAATAATCTCTCTTGCTTACTCAAAGAAAAAAGAGTCTATTTCTGCGATATATTCTGCGATATATGGCATAAAATTCCAGTTCAAAAATAAAAAAATAGTAGATGAAAAATGGACAGCCAGGCCTATCGCCGTACTTGTTTCAAAAAAGTATAGAGACGAGTTCCTAACAAATCTTTATGTTTATTCTGGTCAAGGACTCATTATTGGAAATGTAAAAGATGCAGAAAAAGCATCTGAAGAATATAATGGAAAATATGTTGATGCTGTATATCTACCAGAAATAAAGTTTGACGAAAAACAAATAAGAGGACTTGGTCTTGTAGCAATGGGCCAAAAAAAATTTCTTACTTGTCATGTTGATGTAGATAAAGATGATATCATAGACCACTCATTCCTTTATAAAATAAAGAATAAAGAACTGAACAAGATCAAATTTGAGAAAGTGAAATATTTTGATGTAATTTACTCTAACAAAAAGAAAGAAGCCAAGTTCTATTTCAAAAATTTCAAAAATGATAAAACAAAAAAATTTTCTTTGGAGCAAGAAATAGATAACATGCCGGTAGTATCTATAGAAAGAAACGGAACAACAATGATAAGGTTATATGAAAAAAGAGAATACGGCACAAGGTTCACGCTAAAACCTGAAGAAGCAACAAAATACTTTTAAAAATGGTAAGAAAAAAAGCTGAACTTGAAGAAAGATTTAGAAATTTATTTGATGAATATGGAACAAAAAATTTTAAGCTAATAATAGATAGTAATTTAGAAGATATCACATCATCAGAGACAAACTTGTTTATAAGAAACAAAGAAATTTATGAGTGGTTAAGAAAATATTTTCTTGCTTTGACAGACCTAAAAAAGAAGCCTGGCAGGAAGTCTCCTCTTACAATAATTCAGGGTAAAGAAGTAAGAGATAGTATATACAAAAAAATTTTTTTTGACATCAGACCTTTTTTGATAAGCGAGAAGTATAGATGGCAGGTCTGCCTGAGAACAGCCAAAGACAGAAAAAAAGCTATAGACTATTTTATTCCAATAGAAGAAGAACATGATATTTCGGACAAGAGAAAATTTAGGTCGGACAAGAGAAAATTTAGGGCAATAATTGATCTTGAGTATAAGCCCTTGAAGCTAGATTTTTCTTATGATGAAAAAAACATAGAAAAAATAAAACATGCGTGTGAGATTTCAGATAAGGCAATGGAGCATGCTTACAATATTATAAAAATAGGCATGAGCGAAAAGGAGCTGAAAAAAGAGATTAATCATTTTATCAGAAAAGAAAACTGCCAGCTTGCATTTTCTTCTATAGTTCTTTTTGGCGAAAATACAGAAAATGATGATCCATTTTCCAAAAGGTCAAATCTTGCTAGCGATAAAAAGATCAAAGATGGTGAATTTGTTTTGCTTGACATAGGAGCAAGATACAAAGAACTCAATTCTGACCTAACGAGATGTTTTTTTGTAAATAAGGAAAAAGATAAGCTGACAAGTTGTCTTTATGATCTTGTTCTAGAAACACAAAACAAAATTTTGAATTATATCCGCGCAGGAAGGTCAATCAAAGAAGTTGCTGAATATGCTAAAAAAAGTATCCCATATCTTGGTTTTTTTGGTCATGGTGTTGGTTTTAAGATACATGAAGAGCCTTTTATCAGCTGGAGTGAAACAGAAAGCCTAGCAAAAAAATTACAAGAAGATATGATAATCGCAATAGAGCCAGGAATTTATATAGAAGAACAAAGAATTGGTGTGAGAATAGAAGATACAATAAGGATAACAAAAAATGGTTATGAGGCATTGACAAAAGTTCC
>CAZSMI010000011.1:11611-14786 GCA_964607815.1 Candidatus Woesearchaeota archaeon
AACCAAATAAGTTTTCTGTTTTGTCTTTTAACTTTGTTTTTTATTCTGTTTCTTCTTGCTCTTCTTCATCTTCTGGCTTGGCAAGTTCCATAATTTCGCTTTCTGTTCCTACCTTTTCAACTTCTCCTTCCTCTCCTTTTTCTTCTCCTTCCTTTTCTTCTTCAGCTTTGCCCATTTCTTCTGTTTCTTCTGGCTCTTCTGCTCCTCTTATTTCTGGTTTCTCTTCTTCTGGTTTTTCTTTTGGCTTTTCTTTTTCTCTTTCTTTTTCTTCTACTTTCTCAGCTGGCTTTTCTTCTTTTTTTTCTTTAACTTTCTTTTCTTTTGGCTTTTCTTTTTTTCTCACGAATATTTCTGGCAGTTTCTTTGGTAAGGGCCTTTTTACAGTTATTGGCAAAACACCTTCTTTGAATTCTAGTTCTGCTATTCTCAGGGGATCATACCTAAGTTTCTCAAGTTGCTCTTTAGTTATTTTTAGAAGCAACGGAGCATTCATTGCGAGCTGTAAGGCTCTTGCTCCCAGAATTCTTGCAACCTCATATTTTGTATATTCTATTTCTGTCTTTTCCGGCATTTTTTGAAATGTAAACTAAATAAGTATAATTTATAGGGTAATCTCTCCTTTTTATTATCAAATATCAATATTTTTTAACTTTTGCTTTTTTATATTGCTTTTTTATATTTTTTCCTTGTTAGCTCTGACGCTTTAGCTTTGATACTTTGACAAAATCCCAAGTTTTAATAGATTGATAACCTAACTTTTTATCTTTATGTCCTTATCTTTATCCTGATTGTATTATTTTTTCTTCTGGCCTTTTTTCTGCTTCTGTAATTTTCTCGACAATTGTAGGATATATTCTTTTCCATTCTCCTATTGCAACATCAATAATCTCAAAAACCTCTTTTTTTGTAAGCTCTTTTTCTCCGCCTTTTTGGATAGCATTTATAATAGCTTCTTTTTTTTCTGGAGAGATTGCAAAACTAACTCTAGCTTCACTTGATTCCTCTTCTTCTGTTATAGGATCAAGAATTATACTTTTGCCTATCTTGTGTATTGTCAACATAAAAGGCATTTCTTTCAAAGGTAATTTTTTTTCTGTCAGCTTGCCATATTCCACTTTCTCCTTTTTTTCATCCATTTTTGGAAAAAAAGCATCTCTCAAAGCAGATACTGCAGCAAGAAAACTTGTATCTATCAAATTACCGTCATCATTTAAAGGATATATATCAATAAATACCATCCATATTTTCTCGCCTTTTTTTATACATAGTTTTTTGAAATCTATAAATCCGCTTTCTCTTATTCCTCTGTCCACTATTCTTGATAGCTCAATAGCATTAATTCTTGGCGGACCAGCTTCAAACTTTTCGCTTGCTAAAGGTAAGAGTTCTGTTGTTACCATCATGGAGCCTTTATCTGGACTATCAGTATAAGGCTCTGCTATGTCGAGCTTAACACCAGCAACAACCTCTGTCTTGCCAATCCTAACAGAAGCACTTCCTTCAGCTTGTTTTGATATCCCAAATCTGATTTTGATATTTCTATACTCAAGCAGTTTTCTTTTGTCAAATCTTTTTTTCTCGTCAAGATATTCTATTATCCTTTTTTTTGTCAAATCTGCTATTTCCATTTTTTACTTACATTTCCATTTTTTACTTACTATTCTTTTATTTTTTCTTCTTTCCTTGAGATTATGTTTTTCAAGGCCTTTTTCTGTTCTTCATAAATTTTCGAACATGTTTTTTGTGCAATTTCTATAGCCTCTTTTAGTTTTTCTGCTTTTATTCCACCATCTAGTTGGAGTAAACTTATCTTGCCAGAGAGCGGCAAAAAAGATATAGGGATGTCTGTTGTTTTTTCTCCTCCTGATTCATAGTCTTCTTCTTCTTTTGTCAAGTCAACAGCAATTTGTCCATCTATCTGGCCAACAGAAACTGCTGTTACAAGGTCACTCATAGAAATTCCTGCATGAGCAAGTGCCATGCTTGCAGCATTTATTCCTGCGCATCTCGTACCGGCATTTGCTTGCAATATGGAAATGCAAACATCTACGACAGTACCTGGAAAATTGCCGAGTTGTAAAGCAGGCATCAGAGCATTTGTAGTTACAAAAGAAATTTCGCTACTTCTCCTACTCGGTCCGGGCCTTTTTCTTTCTCCAACAGAAAAGCTCATCATATCATAATAGCATCTTAACAAACCTTTTTCAGGATTTTGTAGATGTTGAGGGTGTAAGGGTTTTGGACCATAAACTGCTGCAATAGCAATTGTGTCTCCAAAAGCAAACAAAGCAGAGCCGTCTGCTCTTGGTACAACACCTACTTCTGCCCTTATCTTTCTAGTTTCGTCAGCTTCTCTTCCATCACTTCTCTTGTATGTCATTTTCAGTTATTATCCTACTTATTTTTATTATTTGTTCTTTTATTTTTTGCTTTCCAAAAATTTTTTTATTTTTTCTGTCAGGCCCTCAACAAATGGTTTGGTAGCTATTAACATTATTGCTTCTTTTGCAAGCAACTCATTTTCTAGCTTTTCTCCTTTTATCCATGCTATTCCATTTTGGCCAACTGTAATACGACATTCACTTTCATGTTTTATCATATTTACCATACTCCCCCCTCTTCCTATAACTCTTGGCACTTTGCTTGAATTGATTTTTATTATTATACCATTTTCTATTTTTCCTAAACCCCTTGCTTTCAATGTCAAGTCAACAGCCCTATGTCTTACTTCAAGCACTTCTGCAATTATCATATCTCCGAAATCGAGATATTCTATTAAGTTATTTTTGTTCAGGAACTTAGCACATTCTTTTACAGACAAAAAAGCAGAATAACAAGAGTTTATATCAACAATCCATCCACTAAAAGTCACGTCTATAATTTTTCCTATGACAACATTCCCTTTTCTTGGCATATATTTCTCTGCAAGAGGAATTACTTTCACAAGCCTGCCTTCTTTTTCTGCAAGACCAAATTTGTTTGCTATTATATCTTTGTCTTCCCTTTTTGTGTTGTCTCCTGGTAAATAGCTTTCTCCGCTTGCTATAACCTCTCCGGGCACAACAATAACTCTTGTTTTTTCTTCACTTATTTTGCCTTGTTGATATTTTTCCATCTTATTTTTTTCTTGCTTTTTTATTGCTCTTTTTTCTTGCTTTTTTTATTGCTCTTTTTT
>CAZSMI010000011.1:14886-16799 GCA_964607815.1 Candidatus Woesearchaeota archaeon
TTTTTTATTGCTCTTTTTTCTTGCTTTTTTTATTGCTCTTTTTTTAATCTTCTTTATGTTTTTGATTTTTTTGTTATTGGTATTTTTCCTTCTCAATACAGTAATGAGGTTCAAAAAACTTGGTAGTAACCTCATATAGTTCAGTTGTTGAATGGGGATTCCTGCCTTGATTATTCTTATTAGCTTCTTTATATCCTTTTCTATTCTTTTCTCTAGCCTTTCTGCCTTTTTTTCCTGATATTTTTTGACTATGTTTACCATCTTCTTACTTGTATCTTATGTTTATTCTATCTTTATTTTATGTTTATTTTTTATTGATTATATCTGGCTTTTACTTCTAGTTATCTTTCTTTTATTTCTTCTGTCACGGCAGAGCCGTGTGTTATTTTGTTGAGCTTATCATAAAAATCTATTTCTAGAGTAGCTGGAATATTTAGTGTGCAAATTAAAGAGCCATCTGAAAGCCATTCTTCTTTTTCTTTGTATTGTTGTAACAAACCATAGACCTGGCCTGTATATATGCTCGGCACATTAATTTTTATTTTTTTTGTTTCTATGTGCATAGGTAAAATTGGCTGTAATTTTTTTATTATTTCTCCTGCTTGCTCTTCTACTTTCCTGTTGTCTATTTTGCATGCAGCTTCTTTCAGCGCAGAGGAAATTCTTTCAGGAGTATGCGGCTTTCCTGTTCTAGGGTCAATGCAAGACCTCGAGAGAAAATCAATTACTTGTTTTGTTTTTGCTTCTTTCTCAGCTTTTTTGTATTCTGCTGGCAGTTGTATCTGACCTTCTTTGATTATTCTCTTGGCTATTTCTTTTGTATCAGTAGTTTTGAATGCTTCTTTCAGGTCAGCTTCAGAGACATGAAGGCCTTTGCGATGGTCAGAAAAAATAGAGAAAATAGCAAGTATATCTTCTATCCTACCTTCATCTCTTTTTTTGAAAGCCAAGGCCTTATCTAGATCAATAAGAATTTCAAAATTTTTTCCTCTTGCTTCTAATCTCGCTACAACATCTGTCATTTCAAAGAAAAACAATAATATTTAATTTTTTAATTTTCAACCTCTCTAATCCGAGTATAATTTTTTCCTTTTATCTTGAATATTTACGCAAATTTTCACTAGCAACTCTTTTTATTTCTTTTTCTTTTTTTGTAATATAAGCAACATCAAATCTTGCTAGATTAAATTTTCTTCCAAGCACTTTTCTAAAAATTGCTAGGGCAAGTTTGATGCCTCCCTCTACATCCAGGCTTTCTTTGTAACTTTTTTCTAGCAGCTCTTTTATCTTATCATCATTTTCACCAACAGCAATAGCTTTATATGCTATATAATTTCCTGTCACATCTGTTACAAAAAGTTTCGCATCACCATCAGGATTTATGCCAGTAACTATGATAGCAACTCCAAAAGGTCTTACTCCACCATATTGCGTAGCAGCTTGTTTTATACTTGTTATTTCTTTCACTATACTTTCAACATCTATGGCAGTATCATATGTTACGCGATTTTGTTGTGCAAGTAGCTGTACTCTTTCTACTAAAACTCTTGCATCTGACAGTATGCCTGCAGCACTTGCCATCACATGAGAATCAATTTCAAATATCTTGTATGAATCGGAAAGCAGCTTATTTCCTGCCCTTTTGTCTGCTACGATAACTACACCGTCAGAACATACAAGGCCTAGACTTGCTGCTCCCAACCTAATAGTTTTTTCTGCATATTCTACTTGCAACAAATGTCCTTCTGGGCTGAACATAGTTGTTGTTCTATCATAACCCATCATTTGATGTTGCAGGTCTATTGGCATTTCCATTTTAGAAGCTATATCAATAATATCAAGATTTTACTTTTTATTATCTTTTTCTTTTATTGATTTTTCAATATTTTCATATTTTTAAACCTTTGCCTTTT
>CAZSMI010000012.1:0-2970 GCA_964607815.1 Candidatus Woesearchaeota archaeon
GTAAAAGAATTTTCTGCTATCTGCTCATCTGGCATACTTTCCTTTCCTATTGCAACTTTTATACTACTTTCTTTTGTTTTTATATGCACTATTTTTTCTATTTTTTCCTTGAGTTGAGACAAAGCTTTTTCATCTTCGGTTGTTACTATTCCAAGTTTTGGAGAGGGCATTTTTCCTGCAGGCCCTAAAACTTTTCCAAAAGCTGTCGCAACAGAAGGCATCAACTTTGCATTTGCAGCAAAAAAATCATATTTTTTTACAAGTTTTCTTATCTCTTTTCCTTTGTAGCTGTCAAATTCTTTTTTTGTTATTGTATCAAAGATATTGCTTTTATGCTCAAGAAATGCACCTATTTTCTTTTTCGTTGTTGAATAAGGTAATGTTACAAAAATATTAATACTCTCTTTTTTTACATCAAAACTTTTCAAGTTTATAATTAAATCTATAGTTTGCTCAAAATTTCTCTTCTTGCTTTTTCTTAATTCTGTTATTGCAGAAAGAAAATTTTCTTCTTTCATTTTGCCTCCTACATCAAAAACTACATTTCCGATACTTTCCTTGAAGATACTTTCTTTAAAAGTGCCTTAAGGTAGTCTGTAGTGATAACGGTGGAAAAACGAGAAATTAGTTATTTATAAATCTTTCTTTTTTCTTTTTATTTTTCCTTTTCTAGTTCTTGTAAATATTCTTTTATCCTGCTTATTATATTAGGCAGGAAAAAGCGTTCTATTTTTTCTTCAAAAATCTTGTCGAGAGAATCAAACTCGCTAATCCTATAACCATTTGAAATTTTTTCAATAAACATAATATCTCTCAGCCTTTTGAGCTGCCTTCTTATATTACTATCAGCTATTCCCTTCAGCTCAAACTTGTTATCTTTTCTTATTTGTATAACTTTT
The DNA here is from genome assembly GCA_964607815.1 of Candidatus Woesearchaeota archaeon. GTDB lineage: Archaea > Nanobdellota > Nanobdellia > Pacearchaeales > CAZSMI01 > CAZSMI01. Next base: position 900 of record CAZSMI010000012.1, read on the forward strand.
TCCTTTATTTTATCAAGAGGAAGAAATTTCTCGACTTTTCTTGCCTCAAGAAGAACAAGCAAAATATCTACTATAATATCACGAGAATCACCTTCTTGTAAAAGGCCAAGGCTCAAACAGATCTTCTTGCAAAGCTCTCTTTTGTCTAGCTGATAGGGCTTTTCATATCTTCTTAAGGTAATTTCACTTAGCGCTAGTTCTTTTGCCATTTTTTTCTTATTATTTTCTGTATATTCCTCCATTTCTGTATATTCCTCTATAACAATTATCACAAAGTTGTCCTGCGCCTTCTATATAACCCTTACGCATATCTATATGGATCTCTTTTTTTATACCTGTAATCTCGCCACAAGATACACATTTCTCTAATTCACCCTCCTTACATGATTTATTTTCAAGCTTTTCCATTTTATTATAACAACTATTTATTATTTATAAATCTTCTTGAAAAGATTTATAAATTATCTTTCTTTGCATAAGACATGGAACTTGTTGCTTTGTTGTCTAGTGGAAAAGGAAGCTGGGGGCAGGTAGCAGGTCTTATCAACGAGGGAAACTGGGAAAAAATAATTTTAGTTGGAGCAGAATTTGCCTCAAAATTTAGAACAGAAAAAAAAGCAGAATTTATTTCTCTTAACCTTGAAAAAGAGATTGTTGAACTGAAAAAAGAGGTAATTGAGAAACTCAAAAACAAAATAGAAGGACCAGAGGTTGCTTTGAGTATAGCAAGTGGAACAGGAAAGGAGCATATGGCACTAATTTCTGCTTTGCTCGCCTTGCCTGTAGGAATAAAATTTGTTGTCCTGACAAGAGAAGGAATAAAAGAGCTTTGTTAAGCTCATTAAGATTATTAAGTTTTCAAGCTGTTTTTTTACTAGTCCCTTGAATCATTAGATTTTATCGTCGATGAATCAAGGTTATAAATCAAGATTATGAACCAAATACTTTAAAACTTATAAAAATTGTAAGAATTTTTAGGTACTCAGATTTTAGATATTCAGATCTTTTTTTGCTTCTTTTATATTAGCATATTTTTTTGTAAGCAAGCCAAGAAAAATTTTTGCTTTTTCTTCCTCTTCAATTTTCAGATTTTTTATTTTATTCAGGGAAGGTGAAAAATATTTATAAGCAAGAATAGCAGCACACAAAGCAACAAGCTCGTGTTTATTCTTGACCTGTTTTGCTACTTTACTAAATTCTTTTACTATTTCTCTTTTTTTCTTCATGCTTATTCTTCTTTCTGGTTTTATTATTATTGTTCTAAGTTCTTTTGCAATTTTCAAAACAAAATTTGGTATCTTATCAACATCTGTAGCAATAACAGATATCTTGCCATAAGAAGTTATAGCTTTGATAAATTTATTAAGACCAAAATATTTTTTTGAGTTTATTGCAACAATATTACCATCAAAATCGAGCAGAGCATAGGCAGTAGTAAGACCAGGATCAATCCCACATATTAACATAAACTTTTTATGTTATGAGGATATAAAAATTTATTGCATTTTATCAAATAGAGGAATTCCATCTTTGATTAATAATAAGCTACGAGAAAAATATCTAAAAAGAATTAAAAAAGCATTCAAAGCGTGTCTTCTTAATTGTCCTTGACACATAATTTTGAAAATAATCTATACTAACAACTAATAAAAATAAAAATTAAATAAAAAATTTTCTTGTTTTCTATTTCTTCTTCTTTTTTTTCTTTTTCTTTGCCATCTCTTACCTCTTTTTTTAAAATTTTATAGTAGTTTTAATGCATTGAACTTTAAATATCTTTCTATATAAAAAATATTTTCAGAATATTTTTGAAAATACCGTCGGTAAAATGTCTTTAATTTTTAAAAAGTTCTTAAAAATTTATAAAATTTTTTCAAAAATAAAAATAAATATTAAAAAAATAAATTTATGGACCGACTGCGATTTGAACGCAGATTTCTTCCCTGCGAAGGAAGTATCCTAGCCATTAGATTATCGGCCCAATTCTACAAGAAAAGAGAGAACACACTATTAAAATCTTTTTGCTTTCTATTATTTAATCCTAAAAATGATAAAGATATTAGAAAGGTAA
>CAZSMI010000012.1:3070-5282 GCA_964607815.1 Candidatus Woesearchaeota archaeon
TCTTTTTGCTTTCTATTATTTAATCCTAAAAATGATAAAGATATTAGAAAGGTAATTTATCAAAAGACATCTTATTCAACAGACATCTTATTCAAAAGTTATCTTATTATCCATAAAAAATTATAAGTTTGCTAACCATATGAACATCAAAAGCAAGAATAATAACAGGATAATATAGCTAGCTATCTTGAAAGCTGCTAGGGCTTTCCTTTTTTTCTTTGTTATGGCCAAGGCTGTCAGATAAAAAGTTCTCCCACCATCAAATATACCTAAAGGTAACATATTTATTAATGCGATAGAAAAATTTATCAAAATAAGCCAAAAAAATAGATTGTAAATAAAAATTGTCAAATTAGCATTTCTTTTTGGTTCATAGTAAGTGAAGGGATTTCTTTGCTGAGAAATAGACATGCTCAAGAAAGCTATCCACCTGTATTTAGTTTGTTCTAAAAAACCTATGCCCAAAAAAGCTTTGCTTTTGTTTTCTGGATTTTTTGCCAAAATAATTGTATAATTTTTTCCGATACATTCGATAAATATAGAATCATCTGGTTTATATTTTTCTAGTTCTTTTTCTAGTGCTGTTCTATCTTTTATATCAATACCATTTATTTTTCTGATAGGCTCTACCATGCCGAGCCTGAGTGCGGGACTATCATAAAAAATACTTATAGTATTTTTTTTCTCGTATTTTATTTGTTGTTGAAGGTTTTTTGGCATAACATATGTCCTATTATTTGCAACTATTTTTGTAAAATTAACTGTCTGATTGTCTACCATAACCTGAAATTCTGTTGGTAATTCTGTTTTGTTTACAAATGTTTCTAGTTCTGATAGAGAAAGGCCTTGAAAAGTCATGTTTCCAACAATTGTTATATCGCTTACATTAACTATCTTTCCAGCGATATTGAATATTACACCAGTAGGGCTAAATGCAGAGATAAAAAAAAGTTGCATTAACAAAATAAAAAATATTGTTGCTATTATGTTTGCAAAAGGACCTGCGCAAAAAGTTGCTATTTGCGCTTTTTTTGTTTTTTTACTAAGCTTTTTTTCGTCTGGCTCAACAAAAGCTGCCAAGAAAGGCCCTAAAAAAGCAAAACCTGTTGCCTTTACCTTTACCCTATACATCCTTGCAAAAATTCCATGACTAAACTCATGTACTATAGAGACAATTGCTATAGCAATTATCCAGTAAGTAAAGTAAAACGGTGGCAAAAAAGTTATCTTGAAAATCCTTGGAAGATAAGGAATAAGGGGCATTATTGGAGGAATAGGTATTCTTATAAGAGTCATAATTTTTGCTGTTTGTACAAGCAAGGCTATACAGCCAATCATGCATGTAAAACCAATAATTATAGAAAAAAAGCTTAAAATACCTCTTCCTTTTCTCCAGCGTCTGCCTATTCTATCTATTATCTTGAGCCCTATTCTCGTTCTGTAAAGAAAAAAGACCTTACTTTCTTTTTTTACATTTTTTCTCTTTTTTATAAGAAAAATGGCAGCAACAAAACAAAAAACAGCCAAAAATATCAAATCATAATAAAAAAATTCCATCTCCCCCTCTTTTTAATTTTTTCACTTTTATTTTTATTTTTTCCTCAAGGGCCTGAAGTCTTTTCCTCTGCAACGTCTGCATCTGACCTTGCCTTCCCAAATTTTTTTTGGTATTGCTTTTATCTTCCTCTTACACCGCTTGCATACAAAAATATTCTTGAAAAATCTTGCCTGGGCAGCAGGGACTTTTACCATTTTTTATCTCGATAAATTTTTTTATAGGGTAAGTTTTCTTCTTTAGAGGACTTACTAAATTTTTTTGTTTAGCCGACAATTCTCTTTATTATATCCTTTCCTTCTATATTCCAGTATTCTACTTGGCTACCTTCTTTTATTTCTTCTCTTAGCTGAGAAGGAATATCAACAGTTATTGTTTCATAACTTTCAATATCCATGATACTTGCTTTCTCGTTTATAGAAAGTATCTGTCCTCTCCTTTTTTCTATCAGCGGAACAGCGATTTTTTCATGGCCTGGCTTTATGATAACACGTTTTCTCTCGTCTATCAGCCCTATTGCCTCTATCCTAGCTTTAGCGTGTCCATGTTTTCCTGTCTTGCTTATATCAATCTTCTTGACAATACAGGCATCATTATCTATTATGACATATGAACCTGCTCTCAGCTCAGTTATAGCAACTAATTTTATCGGCATGT
>CAZSMI010000012.1:5382-12891 GCA_964607815.1 Candidatus Woesearchaeota archaeon
CCCACGACTTTAGTCCTAGGAGGATGTCACTAAAGTTCTTTAGTTTATATAAGAAGGTATCAAAAAATGATAACAAAAGAGAGAATAATAGATTTTTGTAAAAAACATAAAATAATTCTTAGTCCAGATATTGACCAGCATTTTATAATAGATGAAGAAATGACAAGAAAAATTGTTGGTTTTGCTTGTCTAGGCAAGAAAGATGTTGTGCTTGAAGTAGGCGCCGGTTTTGGCTCTTTGACAGAAGAAATTGCATCCAAAGCAGGAAAAGTATATTCCATAGAAATAGACAAAAAATACAAGCCTGCTCTTGATAAAATTGTTCGCAAAAATAAAAATTTGAAAATTTTGTATAAAAATGCTCTAAGGATAAAATTTCCACCCTTCAACAAAATAATAGCAAATATCCCTTACAACATAACAGAGCCATTGTTTATCAAGCTAATGCGCTATAAGTTTGATCTTGGCATTTTGACAGTAGGAAAAAATTTTACAGATATTTTGAAAGGGAAAAAAAGCAGGCTTTCTCTTATATTGCCATGCTACTATGATATAAAAGTTTTGTATGGCATTTCACCAGAAATATTTTATCCAAAACCAAAAACTTATTCTTCCCTTATCAAGATAATACCAAAGAAAAAAGAAAACTTGACAAAAAAGCAACTTCTTCTCAGATATATTTTTGAGCATAGGTACAGCAAAACAAAAAATGCTCTTCTCAAGGTCATAACAAGACAAGAGAAAACAAAAAGGGAAGCAAGAAAAATTATCTCTCTTTCAAAAGAAAATTTTTTGGAAAAAATAGTTGATAACTTGTCAAATGAAGAATTTGTAAAGTTAGCAGAAATACTACGAACTATAAAGTAAAATCTGAAAGTCCTTTTTTCAGCTAAGTGAGCAGCTTGATTTGACATAGGCAAAAGATTTTAAATTCCCTTTTTCTCTAAAGAACATGAAAACACAAAACACAAAAACAGAAGAAGCAGAAAAGCCAGAAGAAAAGGAAAAAACAAAAGAAAAAGATTTTGTTGAAGTAGATTTTACTGCGCGTATTAAGGATGGAAACATCTTTGATACAACAATAAAAGAAGAAGCAAAAAAAGTTAAGTTACCTGCAAAAAATCTCAAACCACTGAAAATTTGTATTGGTCAAGACATGGTTGTAAAAGGTTTTGATGAAGCGTTGAGAGAAAAAGAAATAAACAAAGAATATACTATTGAAATCTTGCCAGAAAAAGCATTTGGAGTCCGCGATCCTAAACTTGTTAAAATAATTCCTCTTGCATTTTTCATCAAAAAAGATATTAATCCTGTTCCAGGCACTATACTAACAATGGACAGCTTACTCGTAAGGGTAATTTCTGTTTCTTCTGGAAGAGTATTAGTAGATTTCAACAATCCTTTGGCCGGCAAGATTGTTGAGTATGATTTCAAAATAACAAAAAAAATCACAGACAAAAAAGAAAAACTTTTATGTCTGGCAGAATTCTTTTTTGGAAAATCTTCTCTTGTAGAGGAAAAAGGAAAAAATATCATAGAAACAGAAAAAGATTTTTTTAAGGAAATAATCAAAAAGTTCAAAGAAAAAGTTGAAAATTTGCTTCACATTAATGTAGATGTAAGAAAAAAGCAAGAAAGCAAGAAAAAAGAAAAGTTAGAAAAGAAAGAATCTGGATAATTATATACTAAAGAATACTAAAATTTAAATACCTCTAGGCCTTATCATAAAAAATAGGATATAAAAATGGCTGAACTAGAAATATCTGAAAAAAGTGAAAGTTTAGATATTGATCGTGAGCTAGAAGAACTTCTAAGCAAACAAAAAGCAAAGGTCAGGGTTTTTGGGATTGGCGGAGGTGGAGGCAATACTTTGAGCAGAATGAAAGAAATTGGCGTAACCGGAGCAGAGCTTATTGGTATTAATACTGATGCCCAAGACCTTCTTTACACAGACGCTGATACAAAAGTATTGATAGGAAAAGAGCTTACGAATGGTTTAGGTGCTGGCAGCAATCCAAAAATAGGGGAAGAAGCTGCTCGTGAGTCAGAGCAGGAACTGAAGAAAAAACTTGAGGGAGCAGACATGGTTTTTATTACTTGTGGCTTAGGTGGGGGAACTGGGACAGGTGCAACACCAGTAGTAGCAGATATTGCAAAAAAGCTTGGCATATTGACAATAGGCATTGTAACTTTGCCTTTTAATGTTGAAGGACAAAAAAGATATGAAAATGCAATAAATGGTTTGGAGAGACTAGAAGGAATTGTTGATACTTTAATTGTAATACCCAATGACAAGTTACTCGAGTTAGCTCCAGACTTACCTTTGCACACAGCATTCAAACTAGCAGATGAAATTTTGACTAATGCTGTCAAAGGTACAGCTGAGTTGATAACAAAAGCAGGCCTTGTCAATTTAGATTTTGCTGATATAAGAGCAGTTATGGAAGGTGGTGGTGTAGCGTTAATAGGAATAGGGGAAAGCGATAGTCAGGATAGGGCAGAAGAAGCAGTAGAAAAAGCAATAGAAAATCCTTTGCTAGATGTTGATGTTAGTAATGCTACTGGCGCATTAGTAAATGTTATTGGTGGCACAGATCTCACTCTAGAAGAAACAAGAAAGATTATAGAGGCAGTATCAAAGAAACTTGGCCAAGATGCTACACTGATATGGGGAGCACAAATTTCTGAAGATATGGAAAAAACTGTAAGGGTTATGTTGATTATTACTGGTGTAAAAAGCCCCCAAATACTTGGTCCGGGAGAAGGGACAGTAGAAAAACAAAGAAGAGAAGTAGCAGAGGAACTTGGCATAAAATTTATTGAATAAGGATAAGCTAGAAAATTGATAAAAACTCAAATAATTTTGAAACTCCAGAAACTTTACTGACTATTCAAAGAAAAAAGAGTAAAGTTTAAAAACATATTTTCTTTCGTAAAAAAATGAGATTCTTTTCTCAGTTCAAAAGTTTTATGGTGCAATGTGCTAGAGTATGGCATATTACGAGAAAGCCAACCATGTCAGAATTCAAGATAATAAGTAAGGTTTCTGCCATAGGTATACTTTTGATTGGATTTATAGGTTTTTTGATAGCCTTATTTATGATTTTTTTGAAATAACAAGAAAAAGCAAGAAAAAATGATATTTGTATTAAGGGTAACAACAAACAAAGAAGATCAAGTAGTAGACTTGATAATGGAAAGAATAAACAAAAAAAATTTGAATATTCTTGCGATAGCAAGGCCGCATGGACTGAAAGGCTATGTTTTTATTGAGGCAGAAAACAGGGATGATATAGAACAAGCAGCTTTTAACCTCCCATATGTAAAAGGCCTTATAAGAAAAACTGTGAGTTATGCTGAAATCGAGAATTTGTTGCAGCCAGTAATACAAAAAATAAACATAGAGAAGAATGATATAGTAGAGATAATCGCAGAGCCCTTCAAAAAAGAGAAAGCGAGAGTAGTAAGAATAGACAAAAAGAAAGAAGAAGTTGTCGTTGAGTTACTAGAAGCAGCTGTTCCAATTCCAGTTACTGTGAAAATAGATAACATAAAAGTGATAAGAAGAGAAAAGCCAGAAGAAAAGGAAAAATAGTGAAGTATAGAAATAGATGTTTAATATATTTATAAACAAAATAATCAAGATAAAGATAATAGCAAAATGATAATAAAATTGTTAGTAGATGCTGCTGACATGAAGCCAGGTCCTGCAATTGGCCAGAAACTAGGCCCCTTGGGCATAAATATAGGCAAGGTAATAGCAGAAGTAAATAAAGCTACTGCGAGCTTCAAAGGAATGAAAGTTCCTGTTAGTCTTGACATAAACACAAAAACAGAGGAATTTACTGTCAAAGTCTCTACGCCACCTACAACAGAGCTTTTTAAAAAAGAACTTGCAATAGAAAAAGGTTCTGCTGAGCCACAAAAAATAAAAGTCGGTAATGTTGCTTTAGAACAGATAATAGCAATAGCAAAAATCAAGGAAAAAGATATGTTATCTGATTTCAAACACACTGTAAAGTCAATTGTTGGAACATGCGTGAGCATGGGCATACTTATAGAGAGCAAAGACCCAAAAAAAATCTTGGAAGAGATCAATTCTGGCAAATATGATGATATTATTGCAGAACAGAAAACAAAGATAAGCGAGGAAAAAAAAGCTAAACTAAAAGCAGACTTTGAGGTTATTCAGAAAAAACAGGAGGAGAAAAGAAGAGCAGAAGAAGTTGCAGAAGAAGCAAAAGAAGCAAAAGAAAAAGCAGCTGAAGAAAAGCCAGAAGAAGAAAAAGCAAAAGAAATAACAGGAGAGGAAAAGCCAGAGGAAAAGAAAGCAGAAGCAGAAGAAAAGAAAGAATCAAAAGAAAAAAAGAGATGATAGAGAATATAAACATAAAATTTAGAATATCGAGGATAACAATAAATTTATAAATGAGACTGCTTCTTTTTTAAACGAGGCTATCCATGTATGGGACTTTTCAGGAAAATTTTCCTAAAAGCATAAAGCTGTGGGATAGTCTGGTTTAGCCTTTCAGGTTTGGGACCTGACGACCCCGGTTCAAATCCGGGCAGCCCCATCTAACCATTAACCATTTTCAAAAATGAAGAGAAGAAAAGCAAAAACTGTGAGATATGGGGGGAAAGTAAGAGAAAAAGTAGAAGAAATAGAAAAGAAACAAAGAAAAAAGCAACGCTGTCCTTTTTGCAAAAAATTCTCGATAAAAAGAATCGCAAGTGGAATATGGTATTGTAAGGCATGCAAAAAAAAGTTTACATCAGGGGCATATTATCTTGAGTAATTCAAAATCAATAAATACCCTTATAAATCATTAACAAATATCTATTCTTAAATTAATAAAGAATTGTAAAAATTAACAATAAATTTTTGAAATACAAAAATTTAAAAATGTGATTTAATAAGATAAAGTATAAAATGGCTCTTTACAAATGTTTTTTTTGTGGCAAACAAATTTCAAGTAAAACTTTGAAGAGAAGATTTGTTTGTCCCTTTTGTGGTGGTAAGATATTTTTCAAGCCACGCAAGCACATAACGAGAATAAAAGCTGTTTAATAAAAATGCCAGAACAAAAAATTGATGAAGAAACTGCAAGAAGAATACAGGAGTTGCAGTTTCTAGAACAAAATTTGCAAAATCTTCTGTTGCAAAAACAAGTTTTTCAAGTTGAGGCTAATGATACAGATAATGCTTTGTCAGAGATAAAAGAAACAAAAGATGATGTGTACAAGATAGTTGGGCAAGTAATGCTGAAAGCAAAAAAAGAAAATTTGAGCAAAGAGCTGAAAAGAAAAAAAGAGGTCTTGCAATTAAGAATAAAAGCAATAGAAAAACAAGAGCAATTCTTCAGAGAAAAACTAGAAAAGACAAGAAGCATTGTAATGAGCAAGTTGAAATAAAAGAAGAAAGAATATGAAATAAAAGAAGGAAAGTACAATAGAAATATTTATAAAGGTTAGAGGATATTTATTATAAAATGGATTTTATAAGAATAAAAGAGGGTTTTGCAAAAGCATTCAAGAAAAAAACTAGGCCCAAGGAAGAGTATGTAGAAATAGATGTTGGGCAAGCAATCAAAAAAAAGGCAAAGATTATAGTAAGACCTTTTGTCTTGAGAGAGTTTGATGATGTTAATCCTATTTTAGATTCTTTAAGAGAAGGCTACACTATCGCATTAATTAACATAAAACAGCTAAAGAAAAAAGATATAATTGAGCTGAAAAGAGCAATAGCAAAACTGAAAAAAACATGTGATGCTTTAGAGGGTGACATAGCAGGATTTGGCGAGGACATTATAATAGTAACTCCAAGTTTTGCAGAAATTTCTAAAGGAAGAGAAAAAGTAGAAGAAGTAGAAAAGTAAAAACTAATTTTGAACTAATTTTAATGATTTTTCTTTAAAAGGCTTGGCAGCAAGAAAAAATTCCTATAAGTCTGTATAGATTAATTATAAATCGTTTCCTTATCTGATAAATATCGATAATATTTTAAATCCTTGTTTTCTCTTTTTTTCATGAAAATTTTGTTTGTAGAAGCAAGAAAAAAAACAGCAAGAAAAAAAACAGAAAATTTTATGGGCTTGAAAAAAAAGAAATTAGGATTAGAGAAATTACCAAAAAAAATAGGCCTACTTTGTTCTCTGCAATATCTCGATGATATGAAAAAAATTGCTCCTTTGTTAGAAAAAAAAGGAAAAAAGGTTTTTCTTGCGAAAGGAAAAATAGCAGAATATAAAGGACAAGTCTTGGGTTGTGATATAGGAGCTGCGAAAAAAATTGAAAATAAAGTAGACGCTTTTTTGCTGGTAAGCTCAGGAGAATTTCATTTATTACAACTAGCCTTAAATGTTAATAAGCCAATTTTTATCTTAACTAGCGAAATAAAAAAGGTAAGCAAAAATGAAATTAAAAAACTAAAACAGAAAAAAACTGCAAGAATAAAAAAATTTCTCTCTGCAGAAAAAATAGGTATCCTTATTTCAATAAAACCAGGACAACAAAATTTTCCTCTTGCCCTGAAACTGAAAAAAATTTTGGAAAAACAGGGGAAAAAAGTTTCTCTTTTCCTTGCCAATGAAATAAATAACGAAATGGAAAATTTTTCTTGCAAAGCGTGGCTTAATTTGGCATGTCCCGGCTTAATTTTTGATGTGCCATCAAATACTTTAGTAAATTATGAAGAAATCAAGAAATATTTGTAAACAGATAATTTGTAGACAGGTAAACTAGAAGAGTAGAAAAGAACCTTATCTTTATCTGATTATCTTCACAGCTTTGACATCTAATGAATTTCAATAATCTCTTAACTACCTTAACTTTACTAGCTATCTTATCAAATATCAAACAGCTTTTGCTAAGCTAAGTCAAAAAATAAAAAAATAAAAAAGAAAAAACTTTTATTTTTTTGCAATTGCAAACACACTTCTTAAGGCTACTATGATTGTTGCTGGTACAAACAACAAGAGCATGTTGCCAAGCAATTCTGGTGCATATGTTACACTTGCCAAAGCACTTCCGCCAAAAGCACTAACAATAACCAAGGCTACTGCTGCAAGTAAAAAAGGCTGTATCTCTTTATCCATGATATTCAACAAACCAATTAATACACCGAGTGCAAACAAGGTTATCGCTATAGGGGTAGTCATAGGAACAAAAGCGAAAACTATTGCCAGTATAACTCCCACTAGAAATGCCCATGCACCAAGCAGATTTCCACTCTTTTTTGCCATCTTCACCTCCTTTTATTTTTTATCCAAATCACTTACTTTTTAAAGGTTTTTATCTTATATAAACTTTTCTTATCAAAATAACCGAAAGATTTATATAGGTTAGCAACTTTCAAGTTGCGACAGAGCGGGTTAAGGAAAGGAAAGGGAAAAAAAGGAAAAGACCAAGGAAAAGAAAAATGGAAAAAGCAAAATTTTTGTTGTTTGTATTTACAATTTTCCTGATAGCAATAACAAGTCTTGTATCAGCTGACCTTGAGATCATTAACGG
>CAZSMI010000012.1:12991-16545 GCA_964607815.1 Candidatus Woesearchaeota archaeon
AAATTTGTTGGTGACGAAGAAGAAAAAGAAGTGGACCTAGAAGAAAAAGGAGAAGATGATGAGGAAACAGTATATTTTGACTTAGAAGTTCCTGCAGATGCTGAAGCAGGAGACTACACTCTTTATGTTAAAGCATATGATGATGAAGATGAACACTGTTATATGGACTCTGTCAGCATAGACATAAAAAGATATACACATGATATGGTTATTGATTCTATCGAGTTGCCAGACAGCGTAGAGTGTGATTCTTATTTTGATATGACAATAAAAATAGTAAATACTGGTGATAAAGATGAGGAGGATGCAAAAATAAGAATTTATAATACCCAACTTGGTATAGATGAAAGCAAGACTTTTGATCTTGACAAGGGAGATTACAAGAAAGTTAAGCTTAGCTTGAGAGTTCCAAAGGATGCAGAAGAAAAGAACTATACCTTGACAATAAATGTCCTTTATGATGAAGATGATGGTATATATGGCGAGAGCAAAACAAAACTTGCTACATTGAAAATAGAGGGAAATTGTTTTGTTCCTTCTTATTCAGCTGTTTTAACAGCACAGCCAGTAAGCCAGCCTTATCAAGAAGAGCAATTTGTTTTGAAAATAAAAATAAAAAATACAGGAAATATAAAGACAAATTATACTGTAAATGTAAGCGGATATGATGACTGGGCAACTCTTGACAAAATAGAGCCAGAAAAAAAAGAAATCGAAAAAGATGAAGAAGAATTTGTTTATGTTTATCTCACTCCCCTAGAAGGAGCTCTTGGGATAAAAAAACTTACAGCAAAGATAAGTTATGCAGGCAAAACTAGTGAGGAAGAAGTATCTATCAACATACAGCAATCAGAAATAACAAGATGGACTGGAAAAGTTGTAAAAGCTTTTAAAGAGAATAAGCCTTTAGTAACAATCAATGCTATCCTTGTAATAGCAATAATTGTTCTGGCAGTTTTGTTGATAGGAAAAAAGACCAGAAGAACATGGGGAAGAAGGGAAGGATCAGCAAGGGAAAGAGAAAGAAGGTGGCATGAAGACATAGAATAAATTTTTGATAAATCTTAATTCTTTTCCAGATTTATAAGCTTTATAATTCAAGTTATTTTTTTTCAATTTTTTCAGAATGAGTTGGTGATGACCTGAAATGGCCTTGATAGTTATTATATTATCAAATTCTTTATTTTGAATTTCAAACTTTTATAAAAAACTGAAAAGCAAATACATTATTGTTCCTGCTGCTAGAGGAATAACTATATTATCATCTACGTCATCTCCTCCTAACTTGAGGATGAGCGCTTCTGCAAACATCGCTGTACAAGCCGCACAAGCAACAATAAAAATGTTTATATTTGTTGGCTCAAAGAAGAACAAAGCTGTAAAAAAGCCAATAAAAATTCCAGCAACTGTCCCTTCAATATTTTTCCTTCTGTCAAAAGGTTTTCTATAACGTAGTCTGCCTGTTGAGCCTATCAAATGTGATACAGGATCAGCAAATGTTAAGATTGCTATACTTGCCAAAGCAATATCTTTTGGAAAAAGCTTCAAAACAAGAAGACAACCAGCAACAATAAACAATACCCCCTTGCCTGGAAAAACTCTAATGTATTGGGGTTTTTCAAATTTTTCTAACATAAAAGAAAAAAAAGGAAACTTAAAACGTAAAGAAAGTAAAGAGATTATAACTCCAAAAATAAGAAGCCAGAACAAAAACCACATGGTTTTTACTGCATTTAGTTTTGCGATAATCAATATAATCACGCCAATCAAAACATGCATTCCTGCTCTTTTTTTTCCTAGCGCAGTAACATTTATTTTTCTTGCCATCTTTTTCCTATTTCTTCTTTTAAATCTTCTACTTCTTTCTTTATCAAATTTTCTAATTTTTATACTTTTTACATACCTTCTTACTTCCTTTTTCTCCTTTTCAATTTTTCGTACAATTTTTTTCCATGCCCATATTTTTCTTCTATCTTGACAAAAAATAAGCCAATGACATAGCCGAGTATTGCTCCTGCAATAACATCACTCAAATAATGCAAGGAAAAGTAAACTCTACTGAAGGTAATTAAACAAGCAAAAACTAACCATACGTACTTGAAACGAGGATATTCCTTGCCAAGAAGGGGCAAGACAAAAAAAGCTACTGCTGCATGAGCAGAAGGAAATGAACTACCTAGAGCTTTTAAAGGAGTTGCTAAGCTCAAGGCAAGATAAGGCCTTATTCTTGTCGTTACTGCTTTCAGAAAAAAAGTTATTCCAACGGTAAGGAAAAAACCTATCCACAAATGAGGGAGCCATCTCCTCTTTTTTTCAAATGTAAAAAGTAGGGTCATTAAAATTAAAACAAGCAAGCCAAAACCAATATAAGGAAGCCTTGCTCCAGCAAGCCATAAAAATACATTATCAAGTCTAACATTTCTCAGACTATTTATTATCAAAACAATTGCTTTGTCATATTTGAAGCAGGAGAAAAGGATAGCTAGCAAGAGTAATATCAATAATACTACTAAATACTTTTTCTTTTGCCTCTTCTTTTTTGCCATCTTTTGTTAAAGAAAAAGTTATTTAAATAACTTTTTCTTTTTTTCTTGTATGAAAAAGAAAAAAAAGCAGAAAAACAAAACAAAGATTACCAACATAATAACACGTTACGCCTTTTTGCTGCTTTTATCAGCCAAAAACCTGTTTGTATTTTATTTTATTTTCACACCCTTGACAATTTATCCAGTTGCTTTTTTTCTTGGCCTATTTTATTCTGTAAAAATTTATGGGATATTCCTTTTTGTTAATACTCATGCAATAGAGATTATAGAATCGTGTATTGCAGGCTCTGCCTATTTCTTACTTTTTTTGCTTAATCTTGCTACACCAAATATAAATTTTTTGCGCAGAATAAAAATTTTCATTTTTGACTTTGCTTTATTGCTTATTCTTAACATAGCAAGAATTTTTATTCTTACAATCATGTTTATTAAAGGTAGCGCAGCATTTGACATAACCCATTTTGTTTTTTGGCATTTGCTTAGTGTGATATTTGTTTTTTGTATATGGCTTTTGACAATAAAAGTTTTCCGTGTTAGGGAAATACCTTTCTGGTCTGATATTTTATATTTTAAGAGGCTAATAAGAAAATAAGAAAGAGATAATCTTTTTTAGATAATACATTTAGATAATACATTACTAGTCACTTTTATAGTTTTATCATAGTTATTATCCCAAGACTGATAAGGGTAACAATTATTCCTGCTATTACAACACCAACAGAAATAGCAGCAATACTTTTTTTTCTTTCCAGGTTAAGAAGCCATGCTATTATGCTTCCGGTCCATGCTCCTGTTATTGGCAGAGGAATACAAACAAAAATTGTAAGAGCAGGAAAACCATACAAACCAATATTTTTTTCTACTTTTTTGCTTCTTTTCCTCATTTTTTCTAGGGTAAAGATAGATAACTTTTTGTAAGCTCTCAATCTTAGAAATCTTTCATGCAAAAAGTCAAGAAAGAAAAAAATAAAAAATATTATAAGAATATTTGCTATTATGCATGAAAAA
>CAZSMI010000013.1:0-13827 GCA_964607815.1 Candidatus Woesearchaeota archaeon
TTAAATTTATTTTTTTTGCTTTTTTTATGGGATTGCAGATAGGTGAGATAATACCAAGAAAGGAAATTTCCTTCGCAGAATTAAAAGACAAGATAATTGCGATAGACGCCTTCAACACAATTTACCAATTTTTGAGTACAATAAGGCAAGTAGATGGAACTCCTTTGATGGACAGCAAAAAAAGAATTACATCACATCTTTCTGGTTTATTTTATCGTTCTACTAACTTGCTTACACAAGGTATCAAGTTAATATATGTTTTTGATGGGGTTCCGCCAAAACTCAAAGGAGTAACAAAAGAGAGAAGAACTGAGCAGAAAGAAAAGGCAAAAGTAAAATATGAGGAAGCAAAGAAAAGAAAGGATATTGAGGAAATGAGAAAATATGCAAAGCAATTAACAATGCTAAGTGACGAGATGATAAAAGAAAGCAAGAATCTTTTGAAAGCTCTGGGCATACCAGTTGTGCAAGCGCCAAGCGAGGGAGAAGCACAGGCTGCTTTTATGTGCAAGACTAACAAAGACATTTATGCTACTGCTTCCCAAGATTATGATGCTCTTCTTTTTAATTCCCCAAAACTAATACAAAATTTAACGCTTGCAAGAAAAAGAAGAACCTCAACTGGAATATACATTCCCATACATCCTGAGTTAATAGAATTACAAAAAGTTTTGAACAGCTTGCAGATAACACAAGAGCAATTAATTTGTTTAAGCATATTAGTAGGAACAGACTACAATCCTAAAGGAATTGTTGGAATAGGGCCAAAAAAAGCCTTGCAATTTGTAAGACAGCACAAACAGCCAGCCCTAATTTTCAGACAATTTCCTGAAGCAGAATTTGACTGGCAAGAAATTTTTTCTTTATTCAAACAACCAAAAGTAACAAAGAACTACAAAATAAAATTCTCTTCTCCTAGCAAGGAAGCAGTAAAAAAAATTTTATGCAAGGAACATGATTTTTCAGAGGAAAGAGTAGATTCTGCTCTTGGAAAACTCGAAAAAGCGAAAGAGGAACAAAAGCAGTCTCAGCTTGAGAAATGGTTCTAGTAGTTGTTTTACTTCAAGAAATCTATTTATCCTATTTATCTTCTGCGTCCTGCTTGTAGACCATATAACAGCGCTAGTATTCCTACAACAAGTATAGCTATATGATATGTTATCCTCTCTGGAGCAATAACAGCAAAGCGTGTTGCTATTGCTTCTATCTTCATCAAAAAAGGTAATAGCCCTAGAAAAGTCACTATTGCACCAACCAAAACCATCACAGGTTTCATTTTTTCTTTTTCTTTACCTCTTTTCTCTTTTTTAAAAGCTTTTGGTATTTAAAAATTTAACTATCTTTTTTCTGAAGATACAGAAAAATTTAAAAATATGTCTAAACTTTAAAATAACAATAAAATGAGAGACAAGATAATATATGAAACAAGACAAGGACCACTTGATTATAGGCCTTGTCCATTTGGAGGTTCGGGTCAAATCATAATTCGTGAAAGTGAAGATGGTAGGGTATTAGGTAAATGTGAACTGGCAGAGAGGGTTATAAAAGAATCTCGTGGTGGAAGTTTTTTAGAAAAAATTTTTTCTAATTATAATCCAGTAGATGAAATGAAAAAAATGGGTTGCCCCTATCCACTAAAATTTCATAAATTAACCGCTACATATTCTACACGTTGCAAATATAATTCAGGAGAATGGGAAGAAATATAAAAATAGACTTCTATTAATAAAAGAGAGGTCTTCCATGTCTTATTCTCATTCTCATAATATGTATAAACAAAATTATTGCACCTATTAAGAATATAACTCCAAGCCAGTATGTTGCCTCAAGAAAACTAATAAGTCCCATAGGCAGTTTTGATATCATTATAGGAGAAAATGAGTCAATGATCAATGGTGAGAATGCCCAAAGCAAACATATAAACACAAAAAGTCCAGACAACCCCATGCCACTTGCTATTGCCTTGAAAAAAGCAAGCAAGACAAGTATGCCAACAATAATCATTACCCATGTTATAATCGGTTGTTGCATGAAATACCATTCTCTTTGTATTCCTGCTGCTGCCAAAAATGCTATTGCTCCTGCAATAACAACAGGAATTACTATGTTGCCCTTGAATGCCTTGCCAAGAGAAAAATAAATCAAGGCGAAAATTATAATAAAGAAAATAGCAAAGACAATCCATTCATTGCTTAGCAAATTTGCGGGCCCTCCATAATATCCAAATCTTGGATAATATGCACTTGCAAATTGTATGCATAATAAAGACAATAAGAGTGACAAAAAGGTTAATACTGCTATACTTACTTTTTTTCCTTTTTTCATGTTTCGTAGAAGCATGTGAAGTTTATAAATATTTTTATTCTATCTCAGAAAAAATTAGATATACTTAGCAACATATTTCTTGAACAACCCATAATATTTTTTACAGATCAGCATTGCTTTTTTCTTTATTTCCTCCTCGTCTATTAAAGTTGTTTTATAATTTTTCAAAACAATTTTGCCATTAATAAATATTGTATGAGCTCTGCAAGAGTCTGTGAAAATCATGTCAGCCAAATAATTGAAGCCTGGAATAAAAGGCAAATCATTTTTACGCCAAAGTACAAGATCTGCTTTTTTTCCAACCTCTATTGTTCCGATTTCATTTTCTAGAACCATAGCTTTGGCACCATTTATTGTCAGCATTTTGAATAAAGTTAAGTAATCAATAATATCTGCTTTTTCATATTTGTCTGCAATCTTATCAAAAGCTGCATGTGCTTCTCCTCTTACCTCATTTGAATTATTATTAATAGCGGCATCTGAACCCAAAGCAACATTTACACCTTTATCTAATAATTCTTTAACAGGACATAATCCTACTGCAACATATGAATTTGCCCTAGGACAATGAACTACATGTGTATTAGTTTTAGCAAGATATTCAATCTCTTTTTCTGTAAGTTTGGTCATGTGAGCAAGAGAAACTCTATGATTCAAAGCATGAATCTTGTATAAATACTCTACAGGTGTATAGCCAGTCCTTTCTCTAACCTTGTTAACATAAATATTTCCTTCTGCAGCATGCATATGAAAACCAACACCATATTTTTCTGCTAGCCTTAACATACCTTTTATCAACTTATCAGAACAATATCTTACATTAACAGCCCCAAAATGAATTCTTACTAAGTCTGAATGGTATTTGCGATGCAGTTCTTCTGCTTTTCTTATTCTTTCTGCTGTTTTCCATGCGTATGCTCTTATCTGTTTTTCTTTTTCTTTAGCTATTATATCTTTAGGAAAAAGAATACATGCTGCCCGAACTCCCATATTCTTGTACACCCTGATCTGTGTTTCAATTTCAGAACCTACAGAATTAAAACAAGTTGTTCCAGATTTTAGACCTTCCAGAACTGCAATATAAGAAAGCCAGTATCTGTCAGCAGCTGTTTTGATTTTGTCTGAAGCATGGAGCAAGTCCATTTGTTTATCATGGCTAATCCCTATACCCAAGGCCCTGTTTAGTTGTTGTGAGGGATGAAAATGGGCGTTTACAAAACCAGGTGTTACAAAGAAATTTGTTCCATCAAGAATTTTAGCTTGCTCCCTGATTTTACCAATTCTCTTTATTCTATCATCTTCTATCAAGATATCTATGTTATCATGCCTCTCAAAGTTTTTTCCAAGGAATGCTGTTGTATTTTTGATTAAAATCATCATTCTCTTAGAAGAATTTTTAAACTTTAAATAGTTTTTTCTTTTATGAAAAGAAAAAAAATGAGGGAAAAAAAGCAAAACTTGAAAGATGTCTTGAAAAGCAAGTTAACAAAAAAACAGCTTGAGATAATGCCAAGAGCATTTAGCGTTATAGGAAATATCGCAATATTACAATTGCCATCTCAGCTCAAAGGCAAAGAAAAAATTATCGCTTTAGCACTTTTACAAACTCATAAAAATATAAAAACTGTTGTAAAAAAAATTGGAAAAGTTAAAGGAAAGCTTAGAAAAATAAAAACAAAATTTTTAGCAGGAGAAAAAACAACTCAAACAATACATAAAGAAAATAACTGTGTTATGAAACTAGATGTTACGAGTTGTTACTTCTCTCCTCGCCTCTCTAGTGAGAGGCTAGAAATTGCAAAAAAAATAAAAAACATAAGGAAAAAAAAGAAAAAAATTCTTGTTATGTTTGCTGGAGTAGCACCTTATTCTTTAGTAATTGCAAAATTCAATCCAACAGCAGAAATTTATTCTGTTGAGCTAAGCAGAGAAGCAAGCAAGTATGCTCAAGAGAATGTAAAACTGAACAAGTTAGACAATGTGAAAGTGATTCAAGGAGATGTTAAAAAAATTAATCAACTTATCAAAAAATACAAAATGCCAAAAAAATATAATATTATTGTTATGCCAAGGCCTCAACTTCATTATACTTTCTTGAAAGAGGCTTTTTCTGTCAGCAAGAAAAATTCTCTTATCTTTTTTTATGACTTTTTACGAGAAAAAGAAATTCCACAAAAAGCAATTAACAAGGTTGATAGGGAAGCAAAAAGGGCTAGAAAGAAAGTCAAGATAGTAAGATGGAAAAAAGCAGGAGAAATTGCTCCTTACAAATATCGTGTGAGAGTTGATTTTATTGTTAGCAAAGGAAACATTTATAAAACTCTTATATTTTATGAAAAGATAATGTAAAAAAGAGGTGTGAAAATGGCTGAATCGAAAGTTGGTTTTATTCTGGCGTTGATTGGAGGTATTTTAGGGATTCTCCTTGGAATAATGATGGCAGCTGGCAGTGCTCTTGTAACCAAGATCCCTACAGTAAAAGTGACAGAATCTCCTACAGTCTTGATTGTATGGGGAATTATGTATATTGTCTTTAGTGTGCTTATGCTAATAGGCGGCCTCTGGATGAGAGATGCTAAAACATGCAAGAAAGGCGGCTTGTTTGCGCTGATATTTGGTGTACTTGGAGGACTTAACATACTTGGAATAATCGGCGGAATTTTGGGAATAGTAGCAGGCGCCAAGAAATAAACCAGAAATAAAGCAAAGGGGAGAATAAAAAGTATGAGGAATATTAGTATTCAAAAATGTTAGGGATAATAGATATAATAAAAAGAAGTTTCAAAGCGTGGACTAGCAATTTTATAATTGTTTTGCCTTTTGTTTTTCTTTATGTAGCTGCTCTAATTCTTATGATTCCTCTTCTAGCTATTATCTTTTTTAGTTTTTTGAAATCTTATTTTAGTGGGATTACAGGCATGGCTACAGACACGGCTTTGGAAACATTTCCTACTTTTCCTAACTTTTTTGGCTTGACCTTTCTTATGAACTTTATTCTTATTTATGTAGTAATTTTTGTTGTGGCTTTGCTTTTCATCAGTGCGTATTTTTCTCCAGGCGCTATAGGAATGGCAAAAGAATTATGGCAGAAAAAAATTTCTCTTAGGACAATGCATGAATATGGAAAATACTTTTACTGGAGATTTTTGGGTGTGTCAATTCTTCTTGCTCTTATTACCATAGGAATTTATGCAGTTCTAATAGGTATTTCTTCCTTGCCATTTTTCATAACACGACAGCCAGTCTGGCTTCTTCTCCTGATTCTAGGTATTTTGATTGCTTTTTTTTTGGTATTATTTTTTATATTAGCACCTCTCTGTCTGGTAGCGGAAAATCTAGGTATAAGAAGAAGTATAAGTAGGAGCTGTCAGATAGTAAGAAAAAATTATTTTTCTCTTCTTGGCTTGGTTATATTATTTATGTTAATGATGGGTGGAGCAGGCATGATAACCAACATTATTCCTTTTACTGGATGGATTGGCTCTTTAGCGAGCTTACTTGTCTTCCAGCCAGTCTTGACAATAGCATTGATGCTTTTTGTTTTGGACAGGATGCAAGGAAAAAAATTAAGATAAGCGTTTGGATTCTTTTTTAAAAATTTTATACCTTTTTGTTAGTCCTTTTTTAAAAAATTTAATTCTATCAACAACCAGCTCACTAAAAGCAAAAGGTAAAGCTACTAGTGCGATGATTCCCACTATCCTCCAGGTTATTGTAGTACCTATTGAAGCTTTAACAGCTATCAGATCTTTAACTGTACAGCCAGACCAATAGAGAAAAGTTGATAAAGTGCTAGGCCTGAGCCTATCTAAATCTTATTATATCCTCTTCTCAACTTTTATTGCTGTAGGCGCTTCTCCACCATGCCATGTAAATCTTGGTCTAATTCTCATAGGATATATTCTTTCAGAATTGTCATCAAGTATTATGGCAGAGCCTTTCAAAGCTGGAAGATTATTCATGTATGACTTGATATCTTCAAGTAAATAGGTTTGTGTTATTAAATTAAGAGCATCAATATCAGGCTTTGCTGTAACTCTATGAGAGATTACGATATCAGATTGTGTCATAATGTCTCTATGGATAGCTCCAGGTTGTTGTGTTGCTCCTACAAGGCTTATACCTGGCTGTCTTCCTTCTCTTAGCAACTGTATCAGGGCATCTGTTGCAGCTGTCCTTCCTTTTTCTGGCAGAAACTCATGCAGTTCATCAATAAAAATCCAAACAAGAGGCATTTCTCTCTTCTCTTTATAATAAAGATAGTCAAGACCATGTCTTACTGCTTCTACTTCCTCTTTTTTCCTTGCACTCATCCTCTCCTTGAAAAGTTTTCTACTTATCAGCCCAATTACTAATGCCCTAATATTGAACAAGCCTACGCTACTATAACAGCTCAGGTCAATTATTGTTGTTCTTCCACCTTGAACAAGTTCTCTCGTTGTTGTGCTTTTTTCTTCTCTACTTGCAAAGACCCCCCAAGCTTTTGCTCCACCAAATAAATTAATAGCAGCATCTCTTTCTTGTTTTGCAGCTTCTTTGTCTTCTTTTATCGCATCAATAATATTATCAATATCATAACTTTTAGTTTTTTCTTGTAATTCTGTTACTATCCTTTCAATAACTATTGCTATTGGATTTGTAAATTCTAGTCCAAATGTAATACACCAGTCATCTGCACTTAGTTCTCTGACATCTAAAGCAAAGCTTTTATCAACTGGTATGCCTTTTTTTTCATAATCTTCTGTAAAACCAAAAGGGACAAAAATTTTTACAGGCAATTTTTTTGCCTCTTGCTGCCATTCTCTCAACAACTCGTCTTCTTTTTCATTTGCATATTTCATTGTCCAAAAAATTCCCATTGTGTCAAAAATCAAAGAAGCAATATTGCTTGAGACATCTTCTGGCAAATTTGAAAGTTCTTCTGCTATTACTCCTAAACTATAGGATTTCCCGCTACCTCTCTTGCCAGCAACCAATATGACATGGCTTCTCGCAACATCCAAAAGCATTCTATTACTCAAACTAGTAAGCTCGCCCATCTTTACATACTGCTTCCCTATAAAAACAAGACCTTTATCGCCAAACTTTCTTTTGTCACTTTCATCTCTTCCAACTATTATATTATAAGGCATTTTCCTCTTTTTTCTTTTTCTTTTTACTAAAAATCTTTTTTTAGAAAGATTTTTAAGCATATAAAACTTTCGCATCCTATTAAATTTTTGAACAAAAGATTTAAATATGGTTTTAACTTGAAAATAATAACAAAAATTAACAAAAAATGGTAAAAATAAGGCGTGAGGAACAAGGACAAGAAGGACAAGATGAGCAAGGACAAGCAGAAGAACAAGAGAAAAAGCAAGACGAAGGAAAACAAGGACAAGCAAAAAAGGAAAAAAAGAACATAAATTTTTGGATGATTTCTACTATAGTGCTACTTATAATTTCTATATTCTTGGCAGCTGTTCCTATAAAAAGAATTACTGGTCATGCTATAGAAGAAATTGGTCTAGACGCAGCAGAGCAGAAAGTTCTTGGTCTGATGAATAACTATCTTATAAGTCAAGGAACAGCAACGAGCGCAGGAGTAAAGGAGGAATCTGGCCTTTATATTATCACCATTATCTATCAAAACAATCAGTATCCTTTTTATTTAACAAAAGACGGCAAATTTATTGGCATACCAGGAATGGGAATTGTGGATTATGATCAGTTTGAGGCTTCTATGAAAGCAGAAGCTAGCGAAGGAGAAGCAGAACAGGCACAAGAAATTCCAAAATCTGACAAGCCAGCTGTCGAGTTATTTATCATGAGCTATTGTCCTTTTGGTACGCAGTCAGAAAAAGCTATTCTACCAGTATGGAACCTTTTGAAAGACAAAGCAGATTTCAAAATAAGGTTTGTTTATTATGCAATGCATGCAAAAAAAGAGCTCGATGAGAACTTGAGACAATATTGTATTCAGAAAGAGCAATATGATAAGTTTACTGACTATGCAGCATGCTTTTTGAAAGAAGGAAAATATGAAGATTGTCTCGGCAATATAGACCAAACAAAACTTGAAGCTTGTATGCAAGCAGCTGACAGTGAATTCAAAATAACTGAAAAATATAATGATCAAAGTACCTGGCTAAGTGGAAGATATCCTTTATGCGATATCGACAAGGAGCTAAACGAGAAATATGATATTAGAGGTTCTCCGACTTTAGTTATAAATGGAAAAACTGTTAGTGTTACAAGGTCTCCAGAAGCAATAAAAGAAGCAGTTTGTTCTGCTTTCAATACCACTCCAGAAGAATGTTCTACTCAGCTATCAACCGACCAAGAATCAGCTGGTTTTGGTTATGCTACAGGTTCTTCTTCAGGAGGACAGTGTAGTTAATGAGTTATGATTGATATGGAAATCATAACCTGAAAAATGTCAGAAAAAGAGCAGAGAGATTATTGTCATGCAGTAGGATTGATAGGAAAAAAATTTATCTATGTTTCTCCTTTTAATAGCCCAATAACAATGTCACTTGATACAGCAGAAGAATGTTTCAAAGAAGAATTTGATTTTTTATATGCATATAATACAGAAAGAAATTATATAGGCAAAAAGACAGGAACTAAATGTAATGGTGTATTTCAAATAATTTATCCTTATGGCTTGCCTTCTCCAAATATAAAAGCAACAGACTTCAAGGAGATGTTTCTTGATGGTCTCAAACGCAACAATAGAGATATTAAAAAATCACTCGAGTCCATTGTAAAGTTTCTTGACAAGGGATGCAGAGAAAGCGAAACCTTATATAATATCGGGGAAGGAGAATGTCATTTCTCACTAACCTCAACTCCGGACATGGAAGAACATAGTAGGAATATAGAAGAAACTGTTTTTGGTATATATTCTAATAGGGATGAAGAAAGAAAACAAAAAGAGAAAGAAAAAACCAAGCAGGGCAAACTAGAAGAAGAAATAGAGAAAAGTTTTATTAATAAAAATTTTAGTAGGAAAGACAAGAAAAAAGAATATTGTTATGCTTTGACCTTAACAAAGAAAGGTTCTTTCTATACTTTTCCAAATGAAACCTTACCAATACCAATGGAAATAGCAGAAGAATATTTTCGAGACCATATGAGGTCTCTTTCGTCATACCTTGAAAACTATGCTTCAAAAAAAAGGAAATTGATTGGAATCTCAGCAATAATATTCCCTTGTGGTTCTCCTTCAAAAAATATAGGAAAGGATATTGATTTAAAAAAACTGCTGAAAGATAATTTTAAGTATAACGGGGGTTGGAGTGAACAGGGCATGAAAGAATCGCTTAGAAATATTGTGAAATTTTTTGATGAAAAAACCAGAAAGGTAGAAAAATTATATAACTCAAATCTCCTCCTTCTTATAGACACAAAAAATACCTCTTTGGTAGAAAAATTTGAACCAGCATCGCAAATAAATAGGGGGGAATCTGAAAAAGAAAAAAAGTACAAGGAAAAAGTCAGGAAATTTAAAGAATATCAAAATAAGTTAGAGGAAAAAATAGAAAAATGCTCTAATAACCTAAAAATCAAAAAAGCAACAAAAGAAGATCCTGAAAAAGCTGCTTATCTTTTTCTTGCAGAATTAAAGAAGAAAAAATTGTTTAATATTTATAAGGACTTACTCCATCCGTCTAATATAGAAGAAGTAATAGAAATGTTTAAGGACTACAAAAGAGAGCTGATAGAAGAAGGAGAAAGGACTAAAAGAGGATAGAAAGAATAGAAAGTTAGGGTCCAGCCATTAAAAAATTTATCATTAGAGAGCTTCAGAAAGCTAAACAAATACAAAAGACCAAAAGATATAAAAAGTGTTTCTTTATATTAAAATAAATAAAAAATAATAAAATGTTAAGAATAAAAACATTCTTGCTGTTAGCATTTTTGACAGCCTTGCTTTTAGGAGTAGGATATCTTCTTGGAAGCAAGACAGGTTTTATTATTGCTCTTTTCATTGCCTTGGCAATGAATTTCTTTTCTTATTGGTATTCTGACAAGATAGTTCTTGCAATATATCGTGCAGAAAAAGCATCAAAAAAAGAATATCCTGGATTGCATTCTTGTATAGAAGATTTAAGTAAAAAGGCAAAGTTGCCAAAACCAAAAATTTTTATTTTGCCTATGCAAACACCAAATGCTTTTGCAACAGGAAGAAATACTAAACATGCAGCAGTTGCTGTTACGCAAGGTGCTTTACAAATGCTTGACAAGAAAGAGCTTTCTGGAGTGCTAAGCCATGAACTCAGCCATATAAAAAATAATGATATTCTCATTACAACAATAGCTGCTGTAATAGCAGGAGTTATCGGATATATTGCTTTTTATGCAAGAATGATGCTTTGGATGGGAGATAACAGACATGGAGGTATAATAAGAATTATTGCTCTAATTGTAGTAGCAATTTTCATGCCTCTTGCAGCCTTGCTTATCCAACTTGCTATCAGCAGGACAAGAGAATTTATTGCTGATGAAAGTGCAGCAAAATTATTGAAAGATGGCAGGCCTCTTGCTTCTGCCTTGTCGAAACTAGATGATTATGCAAAAGCAAGACCATTGAAAAAAGGAAATAATGCAACAGCATGTCTTTTTATAGTAAATCCTTTTTCTGCAAAAGGCATGGCAAAAATGTTTTCAACACACCCCTCAACAGAAGAAAGAGTCAAAAGGCTAAGGCAGTTGAAGTTTTAGATTTTATATCGAAAAATTTATGTAGTTTATGATTCTCACACTTCTGAAAGTTGAAAATGATGAATGAAATAAGAAAGGGGATTATTTTGGGTAAGGAAAGAAAAGTTTTTTAAGTTTGTAAGCTTTGATATGATAGAAAAAAATGTGGATACATCTTTTTTTCAAAGACGGAAGGTTTTTTATCAGAAAAGGAGACAAATTCCTGGAAGTCTCCTTAAGAGATCTTGAGAGATTAGGCTTGCCAGAAGAACTCATGGATGAACTTTGGCATTTAAAAGAGACAGGAAGTCCTAGGAAGCCAGCAATGGATGATGATCTTGCCGACCTTTTGAATAAGCTACCACCTTCTAGTATCCAAGATTTCTTCCCAGAAATATACAAAAAAAGAGTATCTGATGACTTCTTGAAATATTTTAGTAATTTCCTTGACCATTTTTTCGACGAATTCCCTTTTCATCCTCCTGATTTCTTTCATCTTGGTGATATAGGGTATGAAAATGGAAAAATCAAAGGAAAGTATGGAAGAGGAAAAATTAATTTTGATGAGTTCATAGGGAAAGAGCCAGGAGAACGATCAGAAAAGAAACAAGGGCTCGAATCAAAAGTTCTTTTGCTTACAAATGACCTACGCAAATACATAGACATAAACCTTGGAAATCTTGAGAAAACGAAAGATGTTGAAAAGAACACTTACGAGTTGATGGAAAAGATGAAGAAAGAAAAATATCTTAGAAAACTTGCCCAGAAATATAATGTCAAGATTGATTACAAACTTGTTCAGAAAAATATCAAAGATTATATACAAAGTAAATTCAATGACTGAAGAAGTAAACATATCTATTTATTATTGGTAAGGCTATGATAAAATCTTTTAGTGATTTTAGGTATTTTTTGTCTTTTATCTGATTATTGACGATTATTGACAATTTCTTTCTAAGATTTACTAAAATTTGCTACTCACGCCCAAATAGATTAAGTAAACCAAAAGTTTTTATATCTTATTTTTTTCTTGTCTGAATGCAAGAGAGAAATATTATAGTGGAAGAGTTGCGGAAAGTGCCGATAGAAAAGCAAAAGGTGGAAATAGTCGAGAGGAAAGGAACAGGACATCCCGACACTATTTGCGATTCTATTATGGAGTCTGTAAGCATAGATTTATGTAAGGAATATCTAAAAAAGTTCGGAGCAATTATGCATCATAATATTGATAAAGGCTTGTTAGTGGCAGGCAGCTCAGAAAAAAAATTTGGTGGTGGTAGCATAACAGAGCCTATGAGGCTCATTTTTGGAGACAGAGCAACTTATAGCGTTGGTGGTAAGAAAATTGATGTTGGGGGAATTGCAATAAATGCAGCAAAAAACTGGCTGCGTAAAAATTTACGCTTTGTAAATCCTACTAAGCATATGATTTATCAGGTAGAAATAAAATCAGGATCTGCTGAACTTTCCGATATTTTCGCGAGAAAAGGAAAAATTCTGGGAGCAAATGATACTAGTGCGGCAGTAGGCTATGCTCCCCTAAGCGAAACTGAAAAAATTGTGCTTGCAACAGAAAAATTTCTGAATTCTAAAAAATTCAAGAAGGAATTTCTAGAAGGTGGAGAAGATGTCAAGGTAATGGGCTACAGAGAAAATAGTGACTTATATTTAACCTTTGTGATGCCTTTGATTGACAGGTTCGTTAAATCAGAGGAGGACTATTTCAGAAAGAAAGATGAAGTTTTAGAGAGGGTAAAAGGATTTGTTGAAGAAAGGATAGACAAAGAAAAGATCAAAAGAGTTAAGCTTTACTACAATACTCTTGACAAAAAAGGTAGAGGGATGGGAGGAATGTATCTAACTGTTTTAGGAACAAGCGCTGAAGATGCTGACTGTGGCGAGGTAGGAAGAGGCAATCGTGTAAATGGGGTAATTGCCTTGAACAGGCCTATGGGAACAGAAGCAGCCGCTGGCAAGAATCCAGTAAGCCATGTAGGAAAAATCTATAATGTCTTAACACATAAAATAGCAAATGAAATCTATGACCAAGTTAATAAAATAGAAGAGGTTTATGTATGGCTTTGTTCTCAAATAGGAAAGCCTATTGACCAGCCAATGGTTGCAGCAGTCCAACTCATTCCTAAAGATAAAGTATCCGGCTTTGCAGAGCAAGTTAGGGAAATAATCAATAGCGAATTACAAAATATTGGCAAGTTTACAAAAGAACTAGCAAAAGGAAAATATCCTATTTGTTAATCAAGGCAACAGCTAATAGCGAGAAAAAACAATCAAAATAATAATAAATAAAAAAGTTAAACTTTTTTAAAAGTTTATAGAAAAAACTTTTAGTTTTCTTTATTCTTCTGTTTCTCCGACTTCCTCTTCTTCTATCTTTTTTTCCTTTTCTTCTGCAGGAACTTCTTCTTCAGCAGCTTCTTCCTCTGGCTCTTCTACTTCTTCTTTTTCTTCTCCTTCTTCTGCTCCAAGAACTTCTATTTTTCCAAATTTTCCAGCTGTAAGTTGTGGTTCTCCTTGAAATTCTTTTATAAAACCATTGCTTATCTTTATCTTGTTTCCTTTCTTTATTCTATCAACATCTTCGTTCCACAAACTCAAAGCTATACTTCCAGAATTATCTTTTATTGTCGCTGTTGCTACTCTAATAGTTCTTCCAAATCTCTCAAATTGTCTTGTTTCACCAACATCAGTAACTTTTGCTTTCACCTCAACTTTGTTCTGTCCTGCTCTCAAATCAGCTATTTTCATCTTACCTCCTTTTTTTTACTAGAAAAAGCCTTTTATAAAGTTTATTGTTCT
>CAZSMI010000014.1:0-13822 GCA_964607815.1 Candidatus Woesearchaeota archaeon
ATGTCAAAAATACCTGGGATAGTTCCATGTATACCTTCGCTATGGATAAAAATATCTGGCAGACCATTCTTGAGTTGATATTTTTGGCTTGCTTCTATAAAATCATAATTGCTTGGCCTTCCAGGATAATTTGCAACCCCTATCTCGTCATCTCCAGATGCTTCTATTTTCATGGTATCTAATTTTGCGGATTGCCCGAGTTCTTCTATCTCTGATCTTAGTTTTTCTATATCTTTCCCTCTTTTCCCCTTTCCTTCCAAAGAATATTGTTTTATCAGGGCCATCTTTTCCTCTATTTTTTTGCTCAGCTTGCCAAGTTCTATCAAACCAGCAACATCTACATACTCCAAAACATGCACTCCATCTTTTTTTATATTATGAATCACTGCTCCTGAGGCATATATTTTCTCATCCAAACGTTTTGTATGCCAGTTTTTTATTCTTTTGCTTTTAAGCTGTATCAAACGTGGGACTGACTGAAAAGTTGGCAATTTTATATTCATACATATCTCCGGTGTTTCACGTCTCTCGCCCTCGATTGTATTCTCAGTGTATTTAGGTTGAGGCTGTGCAATAAATCCGCCTGCATTATGGCTTGTCAAGAATATATCTGGAACATTTCCAATTGATTTGCCATACAACTTTCTCATCTTGTTCATAAAATTATTATCAATTTTCATTTCTGATAATGTGGTTACTCCAACATTGTCTGAGCGAAAGTTTAAATTATGGGCCAGCAAGACTTCAAGACCAGAGATCTTTAGCAAGGATGGTTCTTCTTTTACTTCCTTGTCTTTTATGGTTCCAAGCCATCTTGCTCCTATTCTTTTTTCACTTGTTGAATGAACATGAAAATCCATTCCAGGAGCAGCCTTGTACAAGTCGGAATTATGCATTCTCTTTGCTCTCCTAAAGAAAAGATTGTACTGGTCTGCCCTAACAAATTTTCTGAAACCAGTTGCTGCTCTTTTTCTTGTAGCAACAAGATCATGCTCTACCTCTCTCAGCTTTATATCTTGACTTTTTATTTCTTCTCCTATTTTTTCCATCCTTTTTTTTGTTTGGCCAAGTTTTTTTCCTGGTTTTCCTTCTTTTTTTTCTATCTTCTCTTTTTTTTCTTCTAAAAGATTAATTCTTTCTTTCAGCTCTTCTCTTTCCAGTTTTAGCTGCTCATAATCTGCTTTTAGTCTAGTTTTTGTTTTTTCTTCATATTGGCCGATTAAAGTTTCGATCAATGCATCTACTTTTTTTCTATCCTCTTCTCCATGCTGGTAGTGAACTGGCGTATCACCAATAACTTTCTTGAGCTTGAGCATTTCCTTTTTTGTAGCATTTATTGCTCCTTCATTATCTCTTATGCCATCCTCCAAATATGTTTTATAATATTTTATGTCTCCTTCATCAAGATACTCTTTATCTTCTGCTAGGTCTTCCAATGTCACAAGCCCTGACTCGTCAATAGGCTCTTTTCTCTTCCTTTTTTCTACCCTTTCCGGGTCTTTACCGAGGAAAACTTGGTCTTGTGAAGCTGTTTTTGTATAGAAATCAGGAACATACGGCATCAGGCTGCCTTGCATTATCACTGCATTAAGTTTTTTTCTGTATCTATTTTTTTTCAAAAAAAAAGCTAAACCATTCATTGCTAAAGGATCATAAGCATTTGTGCCAAAGCCCATCTCAGCAAGATAAAGGAAAGTTAGCTCTTTCTTTTTCTTGGTTTTTGGAGCAATTATATTATGTGAACTATCTTTCTGTGTTTTTTGTATTGCCTTTTCTTCTGCTTTTTGTTCTGTTTTTCCTTCTCCTCTTTTTTCAACAATCTTCTTATCAATAGAAACTTTCTCTTCTCGTTTTTCTCCCATGCTACTATCAAGAAAATATTATTTAAATACATTCTTGCAAGTCAAAACTTGTTTTGTAATATGGTTTTTAGAGTATATATTTGTCACTTTTTTATTACTACAAAAAAGAAAGATTTATAAAAACAGCTTTCCTTTTTTATGTAGAAAATGAGAGTTTTTTGTACTGGTATTTCAGGAAGCAATAGAACAGCATACCTAGAGAAAGTCAAAGGCTATGCAGAGGAAAAAGGTGAAAAGATAAAAATATATGATATTGGCCCTTTGATGTTCGAATATGCAAAAAAATTGGGAAAAGAGTTAAACAAAGAGAATATTCTTAATGTATCAATGGCAGATAGACAACTGTTTGTTGGAGCAACATTTGAGAGTGCTGTCAGTGACTTTCAGAATCATCAAAATATTATTATAAGCAGTCATGCTGAATTTTACTGGAAAAAGGTATTCACAAGAGCCAATAATTGGATGTATTTGGATAAAACAAAGCCAGACATGTTTGTTACGATAATAAATGATCCGGGGAGTGTAAAAAAGAAGCTTTGTGATGAAAAGCATGCTGAACAATGGAAAGACCAAAGACTAAGTTTAGATGAAATTCTTTTATGGGAGAATATTGAAGTAAACGAAACAGAAGGTTGGGCAGAGAGAGAAGGGGATAAACACTATGTTATAAGCAGTAATGAGCCACCTTCTTTGCTTTACAAGCTAATGTTTGAACCTAAGACTGAATTGGTATATGCCTCTTTTCCAATGAGCCACTTACATAATGAAGAAAATAAGAAAAAAAGTGATGAATTTGTTTCTCGCCTTAGGAATTATTTTGCTGTCCTTAATCCAAAATCAATAGAAACAATAGAAGATGGAGGAGAAAAATTCACAGAAACACAAGAGTCCCATATAGTACATCGCGACTTGTACTGGTTTGTCGGAAAGGCTGACAAAGTTATTGTTTATATTCCTGAATTAGTTTTCTCTGCAGGTGTAATAAGTGAATTTAGCAAGGGATCTGAGATGGGAAAAGATGTGTGGTTAATTGTCCCAAAAGGAAAAATCCCACATCTAGGACCTTTTGAAAAACATTATAAAAAGAAAATTTTTGATGATGAAAGAAAATTTTTCAGATTTGTTGAGGGATATGTAAAAGAAAAGCGAAAAAAAGAGGTGAGCAGCTAGATGTATTAGAAGTATTAGAAATAAAATGGAAAAGGAAGAAGAAAAGCAACTCAGCAAACTTGAGAAAATGCTCCTTAAAGTTGTGACAAACAAGGTTTTTTCTAATGCAAATATTTATGGTGGTGTTTTCTTTGTAGGATATGGTCTTGCAATAGAAAACTGGCAAGCTATGACAGCAGGAATATTTTGCACACTTATCGGTTCTTCAAGATATTTGTTTAATTGATAGTCAAGAAAAAAGAGAAAAAAAAGGGAGAATGAGGGCTAACAGAAATAATAAAAAGAAAGTCGCTTATATTGCTGACTTGCATGGTAATATCCCTTTGTATGAGCGGTTATTCAAAGAAGCAAAAAAATTAAAAGTAGATATTTTCATTGGGGGTGATATATTGCCAAAAGAGGTAAGTCCTGAAAGTGTGCAAAAGGAAAAGGCATACAAAATGCAGTATGAAGGCAATAAAGCATTCATGTATGTGCTTGCTTCAGTACAAAGAGACTTTATAAAAAAGTATCTTGTTCCAAAAGTAAGAGAATTCAAAAGAACAGGAAAATCTATTTATTTGATGTTTGGAAATGATGACCTTGCTTGCAATCTTGACCTTTTAGAGCAGGCAGAGCATGATGGTCTAGTAAAACTACTTTATGACAAAAATTTCCATATATATGAAATTTGTAAAAATACTTTTATTGCAGGTTATGGGTATGTTGACCTAACACCATTTGGCATAAAAGACTGGGAAAAATTTGATAGAGAAAAAGAGCCAGCAAAAGAAGTAAGCTTTGTTGGTTATAAAAGCTATAGAAAAGGCAGAAAATGTGAGATCAAAGAAGTCAATCTTGACAATCAAACTTTTAGAAAAAATACTATTTCAAGAGACCTAAAAAATCTTGTCTCAGTCATAGGAAAAGAAAAAATTAAAAGAACAATTTTTGTTATGCATGCTCCTCCTGCTAATACTTTTCTTGATGTATGCGAAAGAGGGCATGTTGGTTCTTTTGCCATAAGAAGTTTTATAGAAAAATATCAGCCAATTGCAACTTTGCATGGCCATATACATGAGTCATACTGGCTAACAGGAAAATATAAGCAGAAAATTGGAAAAACTATTTGTGTGAATCCCGGACAAATGACCAGAACCTTGCACGCTATTCTTTTTGACACCTCAGATATCTCTAAGCTGTCTTTGAAAACACTGCCAGTTTACGCATATCCTAGCATGTAGTTAAATACTAATAGAAAAATTAAAAAAGTTAAATATCTTAAAAACAAAAGAGCAAAAAAGAAAAAAGAGGCAGAAAAACTAGAGAGATGACAAATTCTAAAAGCTTGGCAAGTTCAGCAAGTCTGATGATAGAACAAGTTCCGATATTATCAGAGAAACTTGAAAAGGCAAGCATGCAGATAAAAATAAAGCATGGCTTAACAAGAATAGAAAAAAATTAGAAGGTGGCATAAGAGGTGGTATAAGGTTTGCTCTTTTTGAATCTGGTTCTGGCTATGAAACAAGAAGAATAGAAAAATACTCTCTAAACTTTTCCCGTTACTTTTCCCGTCACTTTTCTTATCAAGACCTTAACATTAATTTTAGGGCAAACAAAGAAAAAATTCACGAATTTTTTGAAATGATAAGTGCGTTTGGGAACAGAGATGACAAAGAAAAAACACCTATTACAGAGCCTTTCGAGATTGCAGTATCTTATCATGAATATGAGGATAAGCCAGACAAGCCATCACTAAGCTTTCGCTATAACAGTTATGGAATTCCTTTGCTTTACAAAGAAAATGAGACAATTTTCCTTGAGAAAGAAAAAAATAAGGAGTTTGCTTTCTCAATCGCCATGCAAGAAAAAGATGTATTTGGAATTGTCTGGCAATACAAGGCATTGAAAAAATTTTTTGAAAAATAAATTTTTTGATTTAGGAAATTGTTGTGCCAACAAATCTTTTTCCTTTCAAAAATTTTTCTATATTTGCTATATTCTTGCCTAGAATAACTGCAATAATTTTTTCTTTTTGAATTATGTCTGTGCAATAGCTATCAAGAACAAAATGCTGTCCTGGTTTTTCTTTTACCTTGCGCAACATTTTCGTAAAGCCTTTGTAACTTATTTTTCTGATCAATTTTGCATCTTTATACTTTACAGGATTTTTGTCATAAAGGCCTTTCACATTAGTTATATTAACCAGCATGCTAGCATGTAATGCTTTTGCGATTTCAGCTGTTATTCCATCTGTTGTCACGCCTGGCCTTATGCCGCCACAAATCACTATGTTATTTTTTTTCAGGCACTTTTTTACTTCTTTTAATGATAGAGAAATATCTCCATGCAGGCCAAGAAAAAAAGAGAGCAATGTTGCATTTAGTCTTGTTGCAGCTATCCCAATGCTATCTTTTTCATAATTACTTGCTCTAACTTTTCCTAGTGCCTCGATATAATTCCTTGCAGTTTTGCCTCCTCCTGTACAAATCACAACCTTTCTTTTTTTTGCTTCTTCCAAAACAAGTTTTTTGAACTTTTTCAAAAAAACATAATCAACATCAGAAGGAACAATCACAGAGCCGCCAAGCGAGATAACAAGTGGTTTTCGCTCTTTTGGTTTTCGCTCTTTTTCTGTTTTTTCTTTTTTTCTTCTCATTTTTTAACTTTTTTAACTTTTTTAACTTTTTTTTGTCAGGTCTACAAAAAGAATTTCATCTTTATCAACTTTTGGAAATTCTATTGCTATTATCATACCTAAATCTTTACCTATTTTTTCTCCCCTTGCTATTTTTCCGCTATCAACAAACTCCAATTTTTTATTCTTCCTTTCTATTTTTGGAGATAATACTGTAGTATAGCTAGAATCATCAAAAATTAGGGCGCCTTTATAAAAGTCGGCAATTCCCTTTGAGGGCCAATAAGCAGGATCTTCTACTAATGAATTATTCTCATTCTTGTTTTTGTGCAAAAAACAAAGGTATGGCCTTATCTCAGCATCAAACATTGTTCCGACAATGTTTTTTGCTATTCTTCTTGCTTTTTTTTCTTTTCTCTTCATATGAGTCTATATTTTCCATCTTTTCATATTTTTTCCTTTCAAATTTCCTCTATTACCAAATCATCAACAGTTTTTATTTCTTTTCTTTTGCTGAAATCTGCTATTGCAACAGTTCTTTTTCTTCCATAAGCTGAAGAAGTAAAAATAGTCAAGCATCTTTTATCAAACATTTTTTCAGGAGCATTTGGCTGATGGCTTCTTATCAAAATATTTTTTCCAAAGCGCTTCATTATCTCATCAAAATAACCTTTGCCAAATTGTGGTCTTCCTGTTTGATAATCTTCTCCAAGATATTTTCCTTTTCTGTCTTGAAAATCTCCCCACAAAATCTGCATCCAGTGCTCATCTCTATCACTAATCTTGTTTATATCACTTATTTTTTCAGTATCTGGTAGAACTCTATGTAATGCTATTATCTTACCAATAGAAATAGCTAAAGGAAATTTTTCAAATATGCTAAAATATTTTTTCTTTTCTTCTGCCACCAGACTTTCCCAAAAATTTGCAGGGTGGCATCTCAAAATGCCATAGGCATCATGATTTCCAAGCAACAGATAAATTCTCTTAGGATTTTGCTTTCTTAACTCTAGCAAAAAATCGATATTTTCTTTTGAATACTCGCCCCTATCAACATAGTCCCCTAAAAAGACTATTTTGTTATCTCTTTTCATGTACTTACTTATTACCCTTTTGCTTGCCTCTAGGTCGCCATGTGTATCTCCGACAAATATCACATCACCTTTCGGTTCTAAAGTAACAAGTCTCATAAATTTTAAATAGCAAGAATAATTTAAAAATCTATGCAAATAACAGTAAAGACAAGAAAGCAGCAAGAAATAATTGATATTACAAGGGAAGTCAAGAAAATAGTAGAAAAAAGCAAAATAAAAGAGGGTCTCTGTATGGTGTATGCAAGACATGCAACTTGTGCTATCATAATAAATGAGAATTATGATCCTGCTGTGTGTGAAGACATCTTGAATACACTCAACAAGCTTATACCTTTACATGCAAACTATAAACATGACAAAATTGATAATAATGCGCATGCTCATATAAAAGCTGCTATTCTTGGTCCTTCTGAGATAATACCAATATCAGAAGGTAAGTTGCAGTTGGGAAGATGGCAAGGTATTGCCTTGACAGAATTTGACGGCCCTCGTGAAAGAGAAGTTATTGTTGAAATTGTTTCTAAGTAATGTCTAAGTAATGTGATAGCTCATATCTTTTGAACAATACAAATCTTTTTATATTTTCTCGTCTGATTATTGAAAAATGAGTGAGAAAAATTCTTCTAGAAGAAATGTGGCATTAGGAAGTCCTACCTTACATGTTGTTGCTGAAAATATCCCTTTAGCTTTTTATAGGGCAATGAAAGCAGTAAATGATCATGGCCTTGAAATCAGAACACAATATGACAGAAAAAATAAAGATGGTATTTTTATCGACCCTCCAAGTAAGGATGCTAAAGTACTAGTAGAAATTTCCAATCCTTTTAATCAACCAAGGTTTCCTCCACTTAGTTATTGTGAACTCGGCAAATATATTGCCGAGATAATGGGGGTGAAAGACCATTTAGTTGTCCCAATAAATAAATTAAAGGAGGGGATAGAGAAAGGCAAGATTGATACAAAATGGCCTTATACTTATCATCAGCGGCTTTGCGCTTATCCTTCACAAAATGGTAGTATTGACCAAATAGAGACTATTCTAGATAGGCTAGCCAAAGATCTTGTTACTAGAAGGGCTGTAGCTTCTACTGCTATTCCTGAAATTGATCCTTTCCTGAAAGAGGACCTGCCTTGTCTAAGAGAAGTACATTTAAGATGTACGAAAGATGAAAACCAAATTTATCTACACATGGATACTAAATGGCGTTCTAGAGATCTCTATAAAGCCTGGCATGATAATGTTATTGGTCTAACTTTTTTTCAAGATGATTTAGCAAGAAGGCTAGGAGAAAAGATGGGAAAAGAGGTAAAAGTAGGCAGCTACACTGACTATAGTTCCTCTTTGCATATTTATGGCCAGGATTATACTGAAAAAGGAGCTGATAAATTTTTTGAAAATTTTAGTGATGAGAAAAGTATAATAAAAAGGTCATGGAGTAGTGAGAAAGCTAGAGATAAGTTGATTGTTCCCCAGCTTGAGGACTTATTGAAAGAAGATTATTGGAAATTTCCTTCTTCTACAAAAGAGTATATAACCAGATTAATAACTAACTTAAAAACAGGGAAATATTTACCATGAAAGGAAAGATTGTGGTTATAGAAGGAGCAGATGGAAGTGGAAAAAAAACCCAGACAAAACTTCTTGTCAAAAGAGCAAAGAAACAAGGCTATCCCACAGCAACCTTGAGTTTTCCACAATACAAGAAAGTTTACGGCAATGAAATAAGAGCTTATCTTGAAGGAAAATATGGCTCTCTTGAGGAAGTTTCTCCTTATTTTGCCTCTATGCTTTATGCAGCTGACAGGCTAAATGCAAAACCTCAACTAGTGAGATTGCTCAAAGAAGGAAAAAATATTATTCTAGATAGATATATTGAATCAAATATAGCACATCAGGCAGGAAAGTTTTCTGGCAAGGCAAGAGAAGAAATGATAAAATGGATTTATGAGCTTGAGCTGAAAAAGATGAAACTGCCAGAAGCTGATATTGTTATCTATCTAGATCTGCCTGTTGAATTTTCTATAAGGGCGATGAAAAAACAGGGTGAGAAAGAAGGCAAGAAAAGAGGAGATTTGCATGAAAGAAGCATAAAGCACTTGAAAAATACAAGAAGCACATATCTTTATATGGCCAAAAGAAATAAAAATTGGAAAATAGTAAATTGCCTTGATAATGGCGAGAGAATTTCTAGAGAAAAGTTAAATGAAATTATATGGAAGTTTTTGAAGCAATTTTTGGTTAAGTAAAATTTTTAAAATAATCTTGTCTGATTAGATTATGAAAAAAGTTAAGGATGGAGTAATGGTTGTTTTGGATGGCGTTGACGGCTCTGGAAAGACAACAATCACAAATCTCGTTGCTTCTTGGCTAAAAAAGAAAGGCTATGATGTTTTGCATACACATGAACCTTCTGAAGGCAGATATGGCAAGCAACTTGAAATGCTTTTACATAAAAAAACAAAACTCAGCAAAAAGGAATGGATAGCTTTGTTTACAAAAGACAGAGAAGAACATGTTGCAAAAGAAATTATGCCTGCCCTCAAATCAGGAAAGATAGTGTTATGTGAAAGATATTACTACTCAACACTTGCCTACCAACTTTCCCAGAAGAAATGGCAAGCTTATCTCAAAAATGTTCTGAAACCTAATCTTGCTCTAATTTTTGATGTTCCTGTTAAAACTGCAATGAAAAGACTAGAAAAAAAATATACTCAAGGCATTGATACAAAAACAGTTTTTGAAAAAGCAAAAAAGCTTCAGCGTGTAAGAGAAAAATTTTTGTTAATGCTTAGCTATCTTAAAGAAAAAATAGTCCTCATTGATGCAAGCAAAAGCATAGAAGAGGTTTTTGCTCAAGCCAAGAAAGAAATTGAAAAAGCTTTGAAGTAAAAGAAAAATTAATAAACAATAGTTTATTTTTGAATAGATGAAACTTTTCAAGAAAGATATGGGAAAAAGTAATATAACAGCAAAATTGAGAAAGCATGGTCTCAAGCTATTTTTTGGTTTTTTGTTTGCAACATTTATTGCACAGGCAGGATTTTTTTATTATAAATACAAAAAAGTAAAGGAAAAGCCTCTCGAAGGACAAGGAAAAATTGAGGAGATAATAGAAAAAGAAGAAAAAGAGCAGCAAGTAACAGAGCAGGTACAAGTAAAAAAGCCAGCAGCAGAGCAGCAAAAGCAAGAAATTTACTCTATTTATAACCAAAGAGACCCTTTTTCCTCAGAGTATTTTAGAATGACTTTGGTCACAAAACCTCCAGAACTTATCAAGGTAAAAGGAGAAGATATTACTATCAAGCATGCTAAAGAAGAAAAACCCTTGGAAGAAAGAGTGGCTCCTTCTCTTGTCTATAAGCCTTTGATATCTGAGAAGGAAAAAATTCCTTTAATTCCTTTTATTGCAAAAGTAAAAAAGCCTTATGTCCAAACAATTTCTTTGCCAGAAAGAACATGCGAGCTTAGCTATAGGGGAAATTTAGAGATCAATGGAATAGAATATCTCTTTGTTGAGGGAAAAAAGCCCCACAAAGCAACAATAAGTGAGATCATAGAAGGCTACCGCATCTTTGATAAAAAAGAAAATAGTATTTATCTCTCAAAAGAAGGGAGCATTTTTCAACTCGAGAAGAAAAGCCTTCTCTGCCCTCTTCATTATAAAGGAGAGCTGCTGATAGAAGGAAAGAGATATCTTTTTTTAGAAGGGGAAAAAACTTATAGGATAAAGATAGGAGAAAGCGCTGAAGGCTATCAAGCGATAAGACAGGTTGGTCCTACCATATATTTGCTGAAAGATAATAGCATTTTTGAACTCAAAAAATTGTGAAAATGGGGAAAGTAAGAAAAAATTTTGGAAAAATTTTCTTTGGTATAATTTTCTCAGCATGGACTGCAGAATCTGCATTTTTCTGGAGTAAGTACAAAAATATAAACAAATATGAAGAAAAGCTAGTGATATATGCAGAATATGAAGAAAAGGTTGTAAAAGACCGGGAAGTTAAGGAAAAGGAGCAGGAGTTCTTCTTTTATGAATATAAGATAGGAAAAATTACTAAAGAAGAAAAAAAAGAAGCAGAACTAGCTTTGAATATACTTGGAGATGTTCTTTCACCAAGACTTAAGGCAAGGTATGAAAAAATAGCAAGTATGAAATAAGGAATAAAAAGGGGATTACACTCTCAAAACAGCCTCTTTTCTTACCGCATGTTTTGTTATATCCCAATAAAATTGTTTTATCCTGCTAACAATTGGATTTTTTGTGTTAAGCTTGTACATTTTTGCTTTTCCTATTGTTCTAGTTTGCATCACAATTTTGTTTTTCTCTAGCTTTTTCCAGAAAAGTTTTAAGGTAGCATATCCAACTCCTGAAAATCTCGCTATATCAACCATACTATAATCAAATTCTTCGTTTACAACCAGGAAGTCAAGTACCTTGAGTAAAGGTGATCCCCCAAATACCTCCAAAAAAACTGTTTTATTTTCCATGTAAATATATAGTAAACTCGGCTTTTTAAATCTTTCTATTTTTAGCCCTTGAAGGCTAAAAAAATATTTTGGAAGGGGAAAGCAAATATATTTAAACAAAAAACAAAATAACATATTATGCATATCAAAAAAGAGGATTATGAAAGAATAAAAAAGAATATCATCAAAAAATTATATTCATGTAAGGCATTCAGAAAAGGGCATTTGTTGCTTGAAACATTGCAAAGAGGTATCCCTCCACATCTTGTAGGATTTGTAAAATATGTTTTGAGAGATCTCTTGAAACAAGGGCTTATCGTTAGATACGGAAAAACAAAATATGGAGATGCTTATCAACTTAATATAGAAAAACTTAAAGAAATAGAAGAAATAGTCTTTGGTTATAAAAAATGCAAATCACAATAAGCGGCTTACCAGGCGCTGGAAAAAATACTGTTGCAGAGTATCTAGCTAAAAAACTCAAGTTGAGACATTATTCTATTGGAGATTTCAGAAGAAAAATGGCTCGCGAGCTTGGCATGAAGATTTCTGACCTCAACAAGTTAGGGGAAAAGAAAGCCTTTACTGATAAAAGAGCAGATGAATATCAAAGAAAAATTGGAAAAAAAGAAAAAAATTTTGTTATTGACTCAAGGCTAGGATGGTATTTTATTCCAAACTCATTGAAAATATTTTTGAATGTTAAACCAGCAATTGGCGCTAAGAGAATATTCAGGCATAAAAGAAAAACAGAAAAGAAGTATAGAACAATAAAACAAGTAATAGAAGCTAACAAAGAAAGAGTAAAAAGTGATATAAAAAGATACAAAAAATATTATCGCATTAACCCACACAAGCTTGAGAATTATGATATTATAATTGATACCTCCAATTTGAATATAAGACAAATGAATAATTTGGTGGAAAAAGTGATAAAAAAGATGCTAAGGAAATAAAAACTAGCTTTCTATTTTCCTTCCTACTATTTCTTCGTTTTATAGACAAATTAAAACTTTCTGATTTGACAAATTCAAAAAACCGAAAAATTTATAAATAAACAAAAGTTATATATATTGGTAACTTTGGTTAATTAATGAAAAAATGATCCCTCTCGTAAAAAGACTAAAAAAAGAAAGACATAGAGAGATAGCAAGAGCTCAGGACCTAGTTATTGAAGAGCTCTATAGAACATTTGAAAAAGCAGTTTTGCATGGTGGTACAAGCATTTGGAGGTGCTACAAGGGAAACCGGTTTTCAGAAGATATTGACGTGTATTTACAAAGGGATATAAATAAAATCAGAACTTTTTTTGAGAAGTTAAGAGAAAAAGATTTTATTGTAGTAAAGAAAAAAATAAGCGATAGAAGCATTTTCTCAGATTTGCAGTTCAACAAAACATCTGTCAGATTTGAAGCAACATTCAGGAAGTTCAGGAAGATAAGAGGAGTACTGGGAGAATATGAAACCTCTGAAGGAAACTTGATTATAGTTTATACCTTGACTCCAGAAGAAATAATAAAAGAAAAAATTGAGACTTATCTGAAAAGAATTAAGGCAAGAGACCTCTATGACATATTTTTTTTGTTAAGGTATGTTAAGGACAAGAGAAAGATAAAGAAAGAATTAAGGAGATTAGTTAACAAATTCGACAAACTCGGGATGCCTGTTGACAAGGAGGAACTTAAAATCTTGATTATAGAAGGGCTAATTCCAGATGTTGAAGAAATGTTACAATATATAAAGAGCTTTGTATAAAATGGGAAAAGAGAAATATATTAGGGTTATAGAAAATTTGTTTGGGAAAAGTGCAGTTGTTAGTTCTTCGTCTATCGCAAGAATAGTAAAAAATAAAAAGAAAACTAAACAGTACACAAAGCAGCTAATTAGAAATTTGATATCGAAAGGTAAGATAAAAAGACTAACAAAAGGTTATTATACTTCTTATGAGGAGGTTTCTTTATCTGTTTTTTGTTTCAAGCCAGCATATCTCGGCCTACAGGACGCAATAAGTTTTCATGACCTGTGGGAACAAGAAACAATCCCTATTATAATTACTACAAGGAAGATCAGACAGGGTATACGTAAGGTAATGGGTATGAATGTCTTGATAAGAAGACTCAACAAAGAATATTTTTTTGGTTTTAGTTATCATAAAGAAGGTAATTTCTATTTTCCTTATTCTGACATAGAGAAAACTTTTATTGATATGGTCTATTTTAGAGAAAAATTAAGCAAAGAAGCTTTGAAAAAAATAAAAAGAAGGATAGACAAGAGAAAACTTAATCGTTATCTTGAACACTATCCTCCAAAATTCAGGAAAAAAGTTTTGAAATTTTTAGATTAAACTAAATCTTTTAGATACCTTGGCTGTTTATTTTAAAATTAAAAACCAGTAGAAATATAAGTAGCGTAAAATAAGTAGCGTAAAAATAGATTTTCTACCATTTTGCTGTATTCCAAAAAAGAGGAGGATTTATATATTGCTTCATTTTCAATAGATTTTAGCAGAAATTTTTAGCGACTTTTGATGGACTCTCAAGCCTGAAAAGTTTAGAAACTCTAGTTAACAAATTATTAAGTAGAATCAACAAAGTATGAAGTAAAGTTCAAA
>CAZSMI010000015.1:0-9135 GCA_964607815.1 Candidatus Woesearchaeota archaeon
CACAGACAAATATCTTTCATAAGCATTTGTTCCATCAGATATAGTTTTTATTAATTCTATAAAATCTTTTTTTGAATAATTTTCATTTTTAATTAGTTTTTTGATTATATAAAGTGTTCGTATTCTCAAAACGAGAGTATAAGCAACCCTATCGCTAAGATATATCCTATTATTTCTCATTTTATCAATGATTTTTTTTATTATTTTTAATTTGTTTTCTGTGGTATCAATATACCATTTTATATTTCTTTTTGTTATTTTTGTTTCTATTGAACCAAGGTAAGCAGAATTCAATATAGTTTTAGCTTCTC
Source organism: Candidatus Woesearchaeota archaeon (assembly GCA_964607815.1). Classification (GTDB taxonomy): domain Archaea; phylum Nanobdellota; class Nanobdellia; order Pacearchaeales; family CAZSMI01; genus CAZSMI01. Next base: position 312 of record CAZSMI010000015.1, read on the forward strand.
TTATCATCTGTCCAATAGGAAATAAATCCTGTTTCAATTTTTGTTTTAATAATTCTGAGGATATTAAAAGTATATTATAATTGCCTTCTTTGATCATCTCTTTATCAATATTACAAGTTATAATTAAAATATCTATATCACTAGTCTCCTCTTCTTCTCGTCTTGCATAACTCCCTACTAAATATACACCAATTATCTCCTCTAAATCTATGTATTTTTTAACAATACTTATAACGTCAGATAAAATCATTTCAGGAGTTTTTTCTACTAATTCAATTTTTACCTTCTTGTTTAGCCATGCTTTCGGGAGTATGACCGCCGAAGAGTTTCCTGCTTTGACTGCTTTTTTAATTCGAACTTCCATTTTCTTCTAAATAATTTTCATCCTCCTCAATTTGTTTTAAAAATTTTTCATCAATTTCTTTTCTCCAATAATCTTTTGTTGTGTCTTTTCTCCCTTTCTCTCCCTTAATTTTTTCTTTGTGTTTATTTACTTGTTTCTGAAGAGATTTGATTCTCTTTTTACGTAGTTTCTTCATACGTTTTCTATCTTTCATGTTCTTACATGTACTTACATATTTATAAATCTTTCGATTTTTGCTTTTTGTTCTTTCTCTTTTGATCCTATTATTTTTAAAAATATTTTTGTTTTAATTGGGTTATTTGAACTCTTTTTACAATTTATTTCCAACTCGACTCTTCTAAAGCTTCTTTTTCAAGAAAATGCAGTTTTGCAGGAATAATTATACAGAAAGGTGCCTTGATCTTAAGCTTTTCTAATTTTTCTATATTGTCACAAAAAATTTTCTGGTTTGATGTGCCGAGTTGAGAGCATATTATTATCTTGTTTAAGTTAATTTTGTCTTTTGTTGCCTCTTTTAGTTCACATAAAGCATCTTGTAAACTTAAACCAATATCAACTAAAAGCAAGGTATGGGCATTTATACTTAAATTTTCCTTAACAATATCAATAAAACTAGTTGGCTTATAATTAATTTTCCAAGCAGGAATGCTTGTTGTCTTACCAAATTTATAAAGCTGCAAGCCTGTTTCAGCAATTGCGCTGAATACAGAAGAGTTGTGGATTACCTTAATTTTAATTTTCTTTTCCTTGGCTCTTAATATCAATTCAATATGGGTTGTGGCTGCTAAAGGTGAGCCATAAATAAGTAAGCAAACATCATGTTTTTTTGCTCCCTCAATAATATCAGCCTTTTGCTCAACCATGTCCCTTCCTGCTTTTTCAATCTTTTTATTAATTAATTTTTCAAGTTCGTTAGTAGAATAAGGAAACTCATTTGTGTATATTTCCAGATACACCTTTTTACATTTTTTTATTATCTCCAAAGCTTTGAGCGATAAGTCTTTCAAATCTAAACCTAAACCTATTAAATATAGCATTTTATATTCTTAGCTTTTTCTTCCTTTCCCTTGCTTTTCTGCCATGCGAGCAAGAATGAATATGAAAAGAAAAGTTGCTGTAAGTAGCAAAGCATTATCAAAAGTAATGAAAAATACTGAAATTACACTAAACAGGGCAGCTAGAAGGCTTACAGCTTTCAATGATTTAAATATCTTTTTTCCAGGCCTCATCTCTTCTTTGCATATTTTTGCAAGATACTTGCCTATAGGAAAGGCTATTGCTATAATAAAAATAAGCAGGATATATTGCCAAACTTGCATGAATAATTTTATATATCTACATTTATAAGTTTTGTTATGAAGTTTGTAGTTGTGATAAGCAAAAAGGATAAAGCAGGAATGAACATCCTTGACAAGTTGAAAGGTTCAGACTTCAAAAAAATCTTTTTAATAGAAGAAGAGAGTATTTACGCTAGTCCTCAACAACTTAATAATCTTGATGCAGATTTTATAATCTTTGCAACAAAGCATCAATCTGAGCAGCATAGAAAAACACTAAGTGTGCATGCACCTGGAAACTGGCACAAAGCAGAGTTTGGAGGAGAGCCAAGAAAGCTCTGCAAAACTTCTGCTATTGTTATAAAGAAACTTTTTCTTGAACTTACAAAACAAGCAATTACAAAACCAGAATATCAGGTTACATTAGAAGTAACACATCATGGACCTTTTCTAGAGAAACCTTGCTGCTTTATAGAAATTGGCTCAACAAAAGAGGAATGGCAAGATGAGGAAGCTGGAAAAATAATAGCAAGAACAATTGTTGAATTTACAAAAATCAAATTAGAAAAAACAATTCCCGTAATTCCTACAATACTCCTAGGAGGCGGACACTATAGCCAAGCAGCAAACAAGATAACGCTCAGAACAGACTATGCTTTTGGACATATTTGTCCCAAGTATATGTTGGAACATCTTGATGAGAAAATGCTGGCACAAGCAATCAACAAAACAGCCCCGAAACCAGAACTTGTCCTGCTAGACTGGAAAGGCCTTGGCAAGTATAAGCAAAAGATAGTTACACTACTAGAAAAAATAGGTCTTAAATATGAAAAAGTGCAAAAGGTTTTGCATTAATTTTCGTAGGAAAGGCGCTTGACGAGGGATTTTGTCTATTTTAATATCTCTTTAAGTCTCTTTCTATAAATTTTAATCCTCTCGTTAGTTAATTTACTTACAAAATCTAAAATCTTTTTGTTGAATTCTTCTGCTTTTTTTATAGTTTCTATTACTTCTTCCTTGCTTATTTGAAAATCAGTATAATATTGTTTGTCTACTCTTTCCTTCTTGGCTGACCAAATGTCTAAAGTATCAATCTTAAATATTTCCTTTAGCAAGATTATGGAAGCTGTATGATTTTCACACTTTATCCCAATTTCAAGAAGCAGGGCAGTTAGGGCATGGTACATACTATAATAAGCAAGAGAAACAGCTTCTTCTAACCGATTATTGTTTAGGAGTATCTTTGCAGAAATTAGATTGCTTTCTGACTTTTCTAAATACGATTGTCTTAATTCCTTACTTGGCTCTACAAGTTCTAACTTTCCTTCTTCTCTAAGTTTATTCAAAAAATTCTCTTTTTTCATAATATTCCTCCATGCCCTTGATAATTATATGATTTTTTTCTATTTCCTTTATCAAAAAACTTGTTCTATCATATTTTCCTATTTTAACATTTAGTTTTGAGTCAAGAATCTCAAGCTCTTGTTTTATCTTTCTATTTGTTGTTTCTATATAAATATCAATATCACTATCTTTTTTTGCTATACCTTTTGCATAAGAACCAAAAAGTATTGCCAGTTTTATCTTCTTGTTTTTCTGGATTTTTTCGATTATTTTCCTCAGATTAGGATATTTTTTCAGGAATTGCAGCAATTTATATTGTTCTGCCATCAAAATATACTGTCTTGCTTCAATAGTTTTTTTCAAAAAGTAAACCTTATTCTTACCTTCTTGTTTATAATCAACAACATTTTCTTTGAGAAGTTCATTAACTTTTCTTGAAACCATCATATGATTGGTATTAAGGGAGCTAGCAATTCCCCTAACATGATTAGGGCTTTTCAAGAGTTTATTTAGTATTTCTAATTTGTAATTTTTTTGTTCCATATGTAACATATTTGTTACAATACTATTTAAATCTTTCGGTTTCGCTTTTTTAAGTCACCTATCTTCTTCTGTTCAAGACTTTTATCTCAAAAAATAAGCTCTGAGCTTCGATAACGGCTACAAACAAGGCCCAGCCCAATTCCACAAAAAAGTGCTGTGTTGCTTTCTGCTAATCACGCAACACAGCAAAAAAGGTATCTATTTAGCCATTGGAAGAGATTTTAAGTAATATCCAAACCACTATGCCCAAAATGCGGATTTTGGAGCATTTGAATGTGGCAGAAATAATGACCAGAGTGTTGTGTATGATATGACTATAACTAAGGGCTGCACTTGCAAACAAATTGTTGAAAAGCTAAATGCAGGTGAAGGCCACTTGAAAAAAGGCTGTTCTCCTAGTTTGATGGAAGAGTGGACAGGAATAAGTGCAGAACCTGACAGAAAAGCTGGAATTGGAATAAGCAAAGGAATAACAGGAAGAGTAATTGACTTCTTTTATAGACTTTTTAGATAAAGTTATTTTTTCTTTTTTGTTTTTGCAGATATAATAACTATAATTAAAACTACAAGTATTATCAAACCAGCAGTTATAATCAAGACAAGACCAAAAGTTCTTAGTCCAGTTCTACAATCAGGGTCAATATCAGGACAATCTGGATCACAAATACCATCTTTTATATATGAGCAAATATTGTCAGGAGCTGCCAAAGGACAATCCTGAGGACATTCAAAATAGTTTTCATGTTTCTGACAAATGCCATCCCCACACATTTTTGAAAAATAAGCCAGGTCTATAGTCAGGATAGTTTTATTTTTTTCATAAATCTCGAGTAGTTCGGCATTTTCAAAATAAGGCACAACAATTGTATGTGTGAAATTTTCAAGAAAAATTGCACTATGTTTACTAGCATTATTATCATTAATAGAATTACTGGCAGGATTATACATAGGAAAAAGTATATTTGGCATTTCAAAAGCAAACTCGTAGAGAGTTTTGTTTTCAAAAGAAATTAATTCTGCGCTGTAATCTTCTCTTCTCAAGATTTTTCTGTCAGGAGCAGGAGCAGGAGTTACAAAAACATTCTCAAAATCTAATTTCTCTTGCTCTTTTTTCAAGCCAAGAAGATAACTTTTTTTTAGTGGTGGAGCAGGCATTGTTTTTATTCTTGTTTTTATGCTTTCGTTGGTTTTTTCATATTTTTTCAACAGATTGCTGAGATGTGTAGAACAAACAGGACAAAATTTGTGCACATAGTGATACATTATACAATCTTTTTTTGTTGGCCTATAAAAATCACTCCAGCCACAACTCTTGAAGCATCCTGCTCCTTTGACAATCCCTTCCCATTTTTCACATCCTTTCTCAGCGCAATTTGGAAATTCCATTTTTGCTATTTTCAAAGAGGGATATGTCATACCATAATCATATTCATCTCCTAGGCCAGCAAAACTATGGCCAAATTCATGAAGCAATACATCTTTGCTTACCCCACCATATGTGCAGACTTTTGCATAAAAAGATGCTGTCCCACAAAACTCTTTCTTATCAAGAAGAACAATAATCTGGTCAGATGGACATTGTGATGCTATCTCGATAACTTTGTTATCATCACAACAGACCATGCTTGCTATCCCTTTACAGCCAAGCTTACAGCCTAGGTCAAGAGACTGATTAACAATATAAAAGTTAAATTTCTCTTTATTCTCTTTCAGCGGAGAAACAGAAAACAAGCCATTCTGCTGACCTTTATAATCAATGTATTCAAAAACATCTTTTTTGAATTTTTTCATATCTTCATAGCCATGAGAAAGAAAAACAACATCTATCTTCTCATCGTCATCACCATTATAAATAAGATTTATGCAATTTGTCTCATAAATCTGAAATTCTGCTGCATGTTCATAACTCTCTGACCCTTCAATTAATTCTAAAACAATATTAACATGATAATATTCTTTTTTCTGTCCTGCAGAATCCCAAATATTAGCATAAATGCCATCTTTTGCAAGCATATCTCCATGACTGCCATCATCATATAATCTTATGCTAGCAACTTTTTTTCCATTTTCTTTTTTGAAAATTTCTGCTCTTACAAGATAAGTGAAATTTGTAGCTGAGTAGAAACGGATTGTGAAAAAAGTCCCTTCTCTTCCTTCAGAAGGAAAAACTTCTGTTTTGAGAAGGAAATAAGGAGCAGGCTTCTCAAAAGGGGAAATCCTGATTATTCCTTGCAAAAAAAGCAAGCCAAGTACAAGAGAAACAACTCCGATAACCATAACAACAAGTGTTGCAGCAGAAAAGGAAATTGCTGCTTTTCTTGTTTTTATTTTTGTCATGATAAAATTAAGCTAACAGAATTTAAATAACTTTCTCAAGAGAAAAACGCCGAGACTGGGATTCGAACCCAGAAATCCCGAAGGAAACAGGATATTTACCAAATGATAGCAATCCTGCGCCGTACCATTGGGCCATCTCGGCATACCTTCTTCCAAGATAAATATCTTTTAAAATGTTTCGGATTTTTAGGCTCTATTTTCCTCATCCACAAAATTAAATCCTATGTTTTTTTGTCTTTTTGTAAAAATAAAAAAATTTCTTTCTTTTTTCCCTAGTCCAAGCTTAGTCCAGGCCAAGAATTTTTCTTAACTTTTTTTGGTTAGAATTGAGAAAGAATTAAGAGAGGTTTTCCTGTTCAGTCTTTTCTTTTTATACATACTTTTTGATAGCAGCAAGGTATTTTTTGTCCAGGCCACCAAGTCTGTAGATAACAACTTCTTCTACATCATATTTTCTTGCCTCAGCTAAATTTTTTTCTAGTTCAGATGGTTCAAGAATGGGAAGCGGAAAAATGCCTTTTGCAATACAACCAAAAGCTGCTATATAATTTTTTCTTGCAGCTTCTTTTATTTTTCTTGCCCTGCCGTAAAGCATAATTATTTTTCTTGCCCTATCTTTTTCATATTTCTCTAGTCTTTTGAAACTAGCTGAGCAGAGATATAAATTTTTCCCATATTTTTTTATAAAATTATCTATTATTTTTTTGTTTGCAAAGAAAAAAGGTTGCATATACAAGAAAGGATTTATCGGAAATTCAAGGTCAAGCATAATAGGAATTTTGTTTTTTTTATTTTGCAATTCTGTGAGCACTTTCAACAAAGACCTTCTTCCAGAAAAAGGAGAAATCCAGTAGCCTGCTGCTTTTGGCAGGACTGGCCAATAAACTGTTCTTACCCTCTTCGTAATTTTTTTAATATCTCTCTTTATTTTACTGAGCTCTTTTAGCGAACTAGAGGCAATATAAAGCTTAGTGGGAAATTTTATCAAGTCTAGCTTTGCTAGATTTTTTTCTGTTGGAAACTCCTCAAAAAAGCTAATTTGCATCTTACTTAACAGATATTTTTTCCATAGCGCTCAAGCAGCTCTTTCTTTACATATATTTCACTTCTTGCTCTTAGCGCAAGAGCAATGGCATCACTTGGTCTTGAATCTAAAATGAGAATTTTGTTGTCTTGCTGCAAAAAGATTTTTGCATAATAAGTTCCTTCTCTCATAGAGTGTATTTTTACAAACAAAAATTCTATATCAAAATTTTCTATTATATAATTAAGTAGGTCATGGGCAATAGGTCTTACTATTGTTTTGTTCTCTATTGCCTGTTCTATGCTTGTTGTTTGTTCCATTGTTGTTATTATACTAAGTTGCAAACATTCAGAGGCTAGGTAAATTGTTCCTGGCTCAATTTCTATGCTAACAGGAACAAGCCCTTCCTTGCTTAGCTCTTCTATTTTTTCTATATCAACTATGGTTGTTTTGTTTTCTATTATAATCTTTGTCTCTTCTTCTTTTTTAATATAAAAGCCAGCTATAAGCCCTAAAAAGAAAATAGTAATAGCCAAAACAATCAAAATAACTAAAAGTGCTAAATTTCTCCTCTTTCTTTTCGTCCTCATTTTCTTTTAGTTTTTTTTATAATTTGTTCTGCCCTTTTTATCATCTCTCTCTTCAAAGCAATAAAAACTCCTCCTGGTTTGCCCTTGACAAAAGTTATTTCTCCTGGCAAAATTATTTTTGAAATTTCTCCTTCGATATCAACATGAGTAATTCTTGCTCTCGCCTTTCCTTTTTCATGGATATATATTCTGTTTTTAATAGGGTGCTTTCCTTCTGCTGGGCCTGTCATTTTAGAAGAAAGAAAAAGATATTTAAAGATTTAACGTTTTTATAAAGATAGGAAAGATGACTATAGAAAAGATTATTGAAATTCCTGGAGATTATGGAAGTGGAGGAGGGCAAATCTTGAGGACAGCTTTAGGCTTAGCAACTTTGACAGGCAAGGCGTGTAGAATAACTAACATAAGAGCAAAAAGAAAAAATCCTGGTTTGCGAGAGCAGCACTTGCAAGCTGTGAATGCTCTTGCTAAATTATGTGATGCAAAAGTTGAAGGAAACAAAATTGGCTCGAGAGAGGTTGTATTTGAGCCAGGAAAAATTCAAGAAAAGCCTATTAATATTAGAATTGGGACTGCAGGCTCTGTTGGTTTAGTTTTGCAGGCTTTGTTAATCCCTGCTATAAAACATAATTTGTATCTTCGTATAGAAGGAGGCGGAACATATGGAAAATGGGCGCCACCTGTTAGTTATATTAGTAGCGTAATAGGTTATTTTCTTCGCAAAATTAGTTGTATTATTGATATTCGTATAGAGCGAGAAGGTTTTTATCCAAAAGGTGGAGCAATTGTTGAGGTAAAGACAAGAACAGAAAAACCAACGGCTCTCATAGCGATAGAAAAAGGTAAGTTACTTGAGATAGGAGGAGTTTCAGTTGCTTCTGAATATTTAAAAAAGGCGAGAGTTGCTGAAAGACAAGCATCTACAGCTTCTCAACTGCTGAAAGAAAAATTTAAAATAGAACCAAAAGTAAAATATAGCTATAGCAAGAGTGTGTGTCCAGGTAGTGGGTTGCAACTTTACGCAAAAACAGAAAATAGCATTCTTGGTGCAAATTCTTTCGGAGAAAGAGGAAAACGTTCTGAAGTCATAGGAAAAGAAGCTGCTGAACAGCTAATATGGGAATATGAGAATGGAACAGTAGACAGCCATGCTTCTGACCAGCTAATTCCATATCTAGGAATTGCAGGCGGAAAAATAAAAACAAGCAAAATAACAGAGCACTGCAAAACAAATATTTACGTAACAGAAAAATTCTTGCCTGTAAAATTTTTTGTAAAAGATAATATAATCGAAGCAAGAAAGATTTAAAAATTCCTTTTTCTTTAGCATAGTAGCGGGGTGGAG
>CAZSMI010000015.1:9235-12717 GCA_964607815.1 Candidatus Woesearchaeota archaeon
CGAAGCAAGAAAGATTTAAAAATTCCTTTTTCTTTAGCATAGTAGCGGGGTGGAGCAATTTGTTAAGTTTGCTTAACAAACTCTAAGCCAGGAGTGCTCGTCGAATCTTTCAAAAAAGATGCGAAAGGCCCATAAGTCCTGACTGAGAGACCCGGAGGTACTTTACTAGAAAAATCTAGTGGAGCTCTAACGCGTGGTTCAAATCCCGCCCCCGCTATCCTTTTATTTTCTTATTGGTTCTTCAACAAAACATAAAATTTTTGTATGGAATAAAGTAAGCAAAATAAAGAAATAAAAAACAAAAAAAGAAAAATAAAGGAAAAAAATTTAACTTTCTGTGATGTTGGCAGTTTCTTCCTCTTCTACTTTCTCGCATTCGCCTTCTACACAAACTTCATCTTCTTCGCAGTCAGCATCTGTCACACACTCTAGCTCTTCTACTTCTTCCTCCTCTTCCTCGATCTCTTCCTCAACTTCTTCTCTCTCTTTGATTTTTTCTTTTGCTTTCTCTTTCGCTCTTTCAACAAGCTCTTTTTTTGCTTTTTCTTCTTTCCCCTCTTGTCTAGCTTCTTTGATCTTTCTTACTATAACACTTACACTCCTGCCATAGTTACTTACTGGTTTTATGATTGCTATAGCTTCTTTGTACTCGCCTTCTTCAACTTTTGCTTTGGCTTTTTCAACTTTCCCTTCTATTTTTCCGATCTGCTCTTCAAAAACTGATACATTTAATCCAAATGTTTTCTCTTCTTCTATTCTTGTCTTTAGCTTTTCTATAACAACTTCTGCTTTTTCTATCGTCTTTTCTGCTACCTTCTTTTTTGCATCAGTCAAGCCTTCCTCATCTTCTATATTCTCTATCTCTTCTTCTACTTCTTCTTCTGTTTTCTCTATTATTGCCATAAGCCTTATTTTCATTTTTCCTTTTCTCTCCTCTGCTTTCTGCTTCATAACTTCTGTTTTATTCTCCATTTTTTCTATGGCTTCTCTTATAGCTTCTCTCGCCTCGTCTGAAAGCTCTTCTTTAGCTAGCACGTCCTTCAAAACTTCTATCCTATACTCGTGTACTTGTATAGCTCTTTGCAAGCCCACAACTTCCCTTATGCTCTCTTTTGTCCTATTTTCTGTTTTGTCTTCTTGCAACTCGCCTATTCTTGCCTTAACTCCCTCTATAACTTTATCATGTTCGACTTGTGCTCTTTCCATTGCCTTGACGTTCCCTTCCTCAGCCATTTTTTTGGCTTCTAACAATCTTTCTTTTGCTATCTCCAGTCCTTTTTCTGCTTTTCTTACTTTGTTGAATGTCAAAGCCAAGTTTATTCTTTCTAGTGCTCTATCAAGTCCATACCAAAAACTATCTGGTGTTATTCCTGGGTCTCCTTCTAGCTCGTCAATTTCAACTTCTCCTGCTCCCATATCTGCTTCAACAACAGCAGGCTGGGCAACTGCAAAAGGCATCACTAGCAAAACTGCCAACATTGGCAAAATCGCCAACATCGCTATACTCAAAATTTTCATTTTTACCTCCTTTCAATTATTTTATTTATTTTAGTTAAAAATAACAAGAAAAAATACTATTTAATATATCCTTGAAACAGGAATGGAACAAGATGGAACAAGAACGAAAAAGTTTTTTAGCTTATTTTTTTATTTTAGTTTGAGCAAATTTATTCTTTTCCTTTCTGGCTCAAGAAAAAGAGTGATGTTATTTAGATCAAAAAGAGAGTTATGAACATAAGAAAAAGTTCCATGGTAACCTTTCTCTTCAAGCCTTTTCGGAAAACTAGACCATTGATTAAAATAGTAGCTGTTTCCAATAAATCTTCTGAAAAAATAAACTTTTAGCAGTTCTTTGCCAACAAAAATTGGCATCAATGTTGGAGCTTTTTCTTCCTCGAATTCTATAGCCAGTTTATCATAAGTTCCTCTTTTTCCAGAAGAATCAGAAGAGCCTATTGCAAGTTCCTTTCTATCAAGATCCAGGAATATTGTATGCGAAATATCACTAAAATAGAGATCATATAGCTTTTCCCTCTTTTCTGTTCTTGCGATCTTTTTTTGAACAGGAGTTACGGTAAGCAGTTGATGGCCACGGATCTTTTTTGCCAGCTTTCCTTCGAGTGGGCTAACATTCAAGCCATAGTATAGGTCTTTGTCTTTGCCAATCCTCAGATTGCTTGTGTAGCTATAGAGCTTTGAGAGCAAGACGTCTCTCTTTAGCTCTTCAAGGGCATTTTCTTGTCTTTCCAGCCCGGAGACCTTTTCTGGCCCTTCTAACCTTTCCTTGAGCAGTCCTTTTATCCTTTCTATCTTTTCCATTCTATTAATATTTTAAAAAAAAGAGCCTTATGAAAGCTTTATTCTGTTTGTGTTGCCAACAGGTATTTTCTTTATAAGATTCCTTGCTTCAAGATTTCTGATAACCCTACTTAACTTTGCCTTTGAAAATCCTGTTTTTAGCTGTAGTTGTTTCTGCCATAATTCTTTTTTTTCAGCTTTTTTCAACTCTTTTATTACTGCTTTCTCACTAGCAATAAGATATTCTTCTATTTCTATCCCTTCTCTTGGTTTCTTTTTTCTTCTCTTTTTCCTTGCTTTTTCTTTTAATTTTTTCACTCTTCTCATAAAGTGCAAACCCAAAATTACAGAGATTACAGCAATCAAGACAAAAATTAATATTCTAGTAATATCTATGCCGGTACTTCTAAAAATTACGAAGATAGGCATATCTTGCCCTTTCTTTACATCTTTCAAATTCCATACAACCCAAATTCTTCTGCCGTCTGTCTCTATTGCCAAAGGTTTGGGAAATACATCTTCCTTGTCAAGAAAAAATCCTTCATCAAGTAATAGTCTTACTTCCAACTCCTTTATATCAAAATTAAATGAGAGTTTTTCAACAAAATAATTTCTGCCTTTAACTTTTTCTAAATTCTCGTTTGTTATGTAACTAATCTTTATCTCTTTTCCTTTAGCTTCTATAAGGCTGTTTTTTATGATATAATTTACATTCGCAGAAATAGCCCTAACATCTTCTGGCAGCTTTATTTTCACGACGGCTTCTTGTTCAAAGCTTATTTCTTGCTCAACAAGGATCTTTTCACCAACCTGATTGAACCTTATACTATAAAATGTTGCTTCGTTTTGAGCATTTATACTAGTCATAGAAATAATTACAAAAAACATGAAAAAGATAAATAGGCGAGTTTTCATTAGTATTATATATAGAAATATATATTTAAAACTTCTTAGTCTAACTTAGTCTAAATTAACAATATAGATTAATTTTTATACTCTTTTTTCTTTTTGAAAATAATATAAAATGGTAAAATATGTTTTGGGCATTGATGATAGCGGTAGAGGTCCGGTCATAGGCCCGATGATACTTGCAGGAGTTTTGTTAAGAAAAAAAGATGAAAAAAAGCTAAAAGAGCTAAGAGTAAGAGATTCCAAGCTAATAGCACATAGCATAAGAATAAAAC
>CAZSMI010000016.1:0-5433 GCA_964607815.1 Candidatus Woesearchaeota archaeon
TTTTCTAGTGCTATATTGAGTTTTGACTGGCTTTCTCCTTGTGTCCACAAGCCAGGAATTCCCATTTTTCCTGCAAGCCTTTGTGCTTCAGCCAGAGTCTGGTTTGCCAGCTCTAGGTCCTTTATTGCTCCTTTTACACTATCAGTGTCTAGCCAGCATCTTATTTTCTTTGCTTCATCACAATAGCCTACTGGCTCCCATCTTCCTGGCTCTGTATTTCCATCAGGATTCTCGCTCGCGCATACTCTTACTATACCTCTTTTATACAAAGCTGGCTGCATCGCTTCTCCAACTCCTGCTTCTATACTTGGCTGTGCCAAAGGCCACAAACTCGGTGTCCCTGCTAGACACTCTTCTTCTGTTTTTATTTCTTGTTTTGCCTGCTCAGCAAGATACTGGTCACTAAGCCAGTTTATTGCGTACAGAGTTGAAACTTTACCAAATCCACATTCTTCTTTTGCATCTACCATTATGCAAAGCTCTGTATAGCCAGCAGGAGCAGTAAAGTCTCTTGCCTCATCAACATACTCTCCTTTCTTTACATAGCCAGCTGCTACATGTACTGTAGGAATAGCCACATAAAAGCCTGGCTCTACCTTTCTTTTCAGATAAACCTTATAATAAGCTCCCTTGTCTTTTCCTGCATAAATATGATAGTAAACTTTGTAGTGAGATGTTGCTGGTACTGTTACAGTAGTGAAAGGAATTTCCTCAAACCATGCGCTAAACTGTACAGGGCTTTCAGGCTCAAGCAGCTGGTCAAAGAACATTTCTGTTGGGAATCTTTGAGAGACAAAAGCTCTGCATATATCAGTTCCTACTTCCTCTGTTGTTCTTGCCCTGAAAGCTTTCCATGCATTTGCCCCATAATAATTTGTAATGTACTGGACAGAATCAATTGAGCGCTGCCATGCATCATTGAATGCCAGATACTCTCCACCTCCTCTGCCTCCGCTGAAAAAGAAGCCCAAGAGCCTTGGTAGTCCTATCCTTATGAAAGGGGCAAATTGTCTCCAGAAAAACTCGCAAAGATAAATACTTTTAATCTCATCACAAATTCCAACATTTCTTCCAGTATCTAGTGATTCTTGCAAACAGTCTCTTGTCGCTTTCAGTATTGTCACGAAATTATCAAGGCCTGCATGTATGCCAGTAAGACATACAGGAACAAGAACGCCTCCTTCTGCTGGAGTGCCAAAGTTTGGCAGACATAAAACTATGCCACCAATAATGCCTGTTTGGATTACATCATCTACATAATATCTTCCTCCAAAGTTGCACCTGCTTGCTGGACAAAGAACAGGGTCACACACATTAAACAAGATATTGCAGTCACCAGGAGACATAAACTCCTCACATTCTGCTTCTGGTACTGCTGCTTTTATTCCTGTATCAAATGTTCCTGCACCTGATATTTTTATCTTTCTTTGTCCATACTGCTTTCCTGCTTCTCTTATAACCTTAAAAGCCATAGCCACCATGTTATCTGACTCTCTTTTATCTTTTCCAGGAACTGTTGCAACTCTTCCATCGATATCTCTTAAAGTTGGTGCAAAATATTCTACGCAACAATAAACATCATCACCTACTGGCTCAGAAGAGAACTCTATCATTCCATTAGAGCCAACATTGCAAATCCAGAATCTTTGCAGCTCTCCTGCCTCTGTATATGCTCTAAGCCCAGTTGTTACACTAGGATTATAAGGAGGAACAGCAACATACCATCCCTCACGCCAATATTTGCCAAGAGGGACAATGGCTGCAAAGCCTTTGTAAGGAGCACTCTCGAAGAACTTGACTTCTGTCTCGATTGGCTTGTTTTCACATTCTCCTACCTCCAGACCCCTCATCCTCTTTCCCCTAAGTTTTGCTATATCTTTCTTTTCTTCTTCATATTGTGGGACAAATGATGTGTTCTGTATTTTGTTATCTATTATTTCATATAGCTCTTTGATACCGTACACACCAAAAGACTCTGTAAGAGTAGCAAGAAAAACATGCCCGTCAGAGACATATGTATACTGCTCTCCTTGCTTAACAACCTCTTTGCCATCAGCAGTTTTTACGCCTCCTGCTGGTGCTGTATACACAACAATCTCTAAAACTTCTTCCTTATATCTTGTAGTGGCCAAAGGGACAGCAGCACCTGTGTTGTGTAATTGAAATTCTTTTTTGTCTACCATCTTTTTTACTTTCTCGTAGGTTTTTCCATAGTGGTAGAGTTTATCATAAACAGAAAGCCTGTATTTTTTACAGAATTCTTTATATTTTGGATCTGTCAGCTCGCCTTTTTCACACTCTCTTAAGACCAAAAGAGCTTTTGTTGTATCCTGAAAGTCAGAGGTAAAGAGGTTGCCTGTTTCTGCTAACTTGTATAGGCGAGTTTCTTCGAGTGCCTCATTGACGTTTATTTTTCCTTCTACTATTGTTATGGTCTTGTTAAGAATTCCTTCTTCTGTCAAGTACTCCTTTCTTCTCTCGGATGGGAGTCTTTTTATTATATCTGCAATATCTATAGGTTCTCCTTGCTCATCAAGGACTTCTTTTTCCTCGAGAGATGCAAGAATGCTGGGTATATCAGCTTCGATAATTTTTTTAGGATCAATTTTTATTTCTTTTTCCTTTCTAAGTTCTTTTTCTACCTTTCCTCTAAGCTCTTTTATCTTGTCTATATAATTTTCATGATATTCTTCCTCTCCTTCCTCTGTCTTTATGTTTAGTTTTTTTCCTTTTGGATCAATCCTCATTTTATCATCGATATTTGCTGTTTCTTTTAACACATTCTCTTTCATAACTTTCCATGTACTGTCTATCTCGTCTGAGTTTTTGCTATAACATTCATGTAATGTCTTGTAATTTCCTTTTGCAACCTCTTCTGCACAATGGTTTCTCCAAATATCCATTACTTCTTTTCTTGCTATACTTCCCCCTCCTAAATTTCTGAAAAAGTTTTTTACCCACAAGACAAGCTGCGTAGCATAACAAGTTCCTTTCCATCCTCTTACAACGTTTCCAAGCTTCTCATTTATTTCTTCCCATTTTGTTATGCTTTCATTCAAACTTTCTATAAGATCTTGTGTCTGTTCAGGGCTCAGTTTAATAGCTCTTTTCTCTATTGCAATCTTTACAGTAAAGTTTGCCTCTGTCTCTCCAACCTTTAGCTTTGGAATTATCTTCACATGAGCTTCCTTGACTATATTTATCTTCTCGACAAAAATGCTAACATCAACCCATGACATCCTTTTTCCTTCTTCTATTTTCAATGTCTTTTCTTGTAAATTGTCCTTTTCTGGCTTGTATGCTATTTCAAACAGCACATAATCATCATATATCTTTTTTACAACAACAGTAGCTCTCTTCTCTTTTATTTCTATTATATCTCCTTCCCCAAACAAATCCCTCTCACCATCAATCGTGGCATAAACACCAAATTCTTCTTTTGATGGTTGCACTATGTTTTCTAATGTAACAGAATAGGTTTCTTCAAAAGTCTCTATGTCAACAGCAAAACTCGCCCCTCTCAAGGAAGCAAGCATTGCTCTTCTTGCAAAGTCCTCTGAGCCAGGATATTTGTCAAGCAGGTCAAGCAAAAACTGCTCCTGGTCCTCTCTTTTTCCTATCTCTTCAGCAAGCTTTTCTGCCTCTCTCAAGGCTATTTCCCCATAGAAGTCTGCAGCCTCTATTTGGCTCCCAAACTGCTTCTCGCTTCCATAGTTCCTTTCAAGAGTTTTGTAAGCATCAATTGCCTTTTTATAATATTCCTCAAGGAGCTTTCCAATTTCTGTTGTGTATTTTTTTTGTTCTGGAGCTACTGGCTTGTAACTTACCACCTCCAATTCTTTATCGTCTTCTTCCCAGCTTGCGTAATGTGAAGTTCCAAGGTAATATACATCCCCCTTATGTTCGTAAACCCAAACTTCTGTATCCTTGCCATAAACTGTCCGTAAATATTTTGTTATACTATTTTCAAAAATTTTCCCTTCTTTCTCCCCAACAAGCTCGTAGAAATTATTTGCTATAGGTTTTTTCTCGAAAAGTTCCTTAACTTCTTTTACTTTTGACGGACGAAAAAGACTACGAAGGGCAGTCCATATATCATGTCTTCCTATTGCGAGCTCCTTTCCTGTCAACATTTTTTCTGTTCCATGTGCTATTATTTCGAGATCTTTTTCACTTAGCTTTTCTCTTTCAAAAGTAATTTTTTCCTTGCCTTCTGGTCCAAATTTCACTATAACAACAAAATCTCTGTCTCTTGGCCCAAAGCCAGAATGAGCATTAGCAGTATTTCCTATATAAGCAAGATAAACATCATCTCCTATTTTTTCTCCAAGAGTAAATTCTTTTGGAGATTCTTTCTCTCCCTCTCTTCTTATTATCAAATCTGCTTTTGGAGGCAGCCTGCTTATCTCATAGTTTTTTCCTGGGCAATAAATTTTGACACTTCCCCCAAAAACACTTGGCTCTATCTTTCCAACTGTGCACTCATCAAAGATTTTCTGTCCTTCAACAACCTCTATAACATTGCCGTCCACATTAAGTCTTGCCTTTGTCCTTGGTATTGAGATATCTTCCAGATGAACTTTCAAACCAGCAGCACAATAAAAGCCTGATAAATAAACATCTTTTGAGGTCTGGCCTGGCTCTAACATAAAAGAGGCAATTTTGTTCTCAGCATCTCTGTAAACATCAATTCTTGCAAAGTCCTTTTCTTCTTTTCCAACTATTTTCCTTCCTATTTCACTTGCTCTTATGTAGCCTTTCCCTTTCCAAAAGGAGAATTCTTTGTAACGAGATATCCATTCACTGTCAGTTAGCTTTTTTAGCCAAAACTCGTTCTGGCCAGCTCCATAAAGCTTTTCTATTTTGTATGTTATCAGTGCAGTTAGCTCGCCCTCGATCCAGTCAGGCATTTCTTGCTCTTTCATTCTCTTTACTACAATAACTACATAGCCAAGGTTATCAACAAAAGGACTGCCAACAAGTTTTGTCCCTGTTCCTAAGGCTGCCCTAGCAGGATGAAAAGTCAAGCCAACAATACCTTCTGGATATTTTCCTTTTGGAGAGATTTTTATTGAGGTTATCTCAGGAACTTCTATCAAAGGATTAATCTGAAATCCCTCTAGTCTACAAAAAACAGGAACATTTTGTTCTTCTAACAAATCACTTCTAATTATTGTTGGTGTGCATCCTACTGGTGCTATCTGGACAATAAAGTCCTGTCCTGCTTCACATGTTTCTTCAGAAAAGCCAGGCCAATAAGTGCTCATATCCTTTCCGTAATACTGAAAGGGAGAAGGTGAGTAATATTGATAAGATGAATATTGGGCAAGAGTTATAGGCAAGAAAAAAATTAATAGAATTGATAAAGCTGCCACTAATAAGATAAGGGCTATCATCTTTTTAGTTTTTTTATTTGTTGTTTCTTTTTCCATT
>CAZSMI010000016.1:5533-11778 GCA_964607815.1 Candidatus Woesearchaeota archaeon
CATTTTATTCTTTTTATTCTCTTACTCTAGCCATAAATCAATTCCACTTGTATCAACAAGCTCATAAGCATCTTGTAATTCAATCAAATTTTTTGGTATAGGAAAGAAGCTTGTTGCTATTACAATTTTTTTTGATTCTTCTAGTTCTGCTGCTGAAAAGTACTTCTCAGCAGAACCTCCTCCTGAGAGTATTTGTGTAAGGGTTTGTGCAGGTATGTCTATATCAAAACATTTTTCTCTTTCTATGCCAAAAAAGCCTGCGATTCCTGTTGCAGGCACCTTCACACATTGTGTTGTTTTTGTGCCTGCAAGTGTCATGTCACCCTCTCTATAAACACTGGCAGTTATATCATAAAAGCCTTCTGTAAGCTCTACTTTTTTTTGTTGGGGATATGCTATTGTTGTTGTATAATCTGCTGAGCTGAAAGTAACTAATGCTTGCTCCTTGCTTGAAATAGGAACTCCTCCAACTACGAGCTCAACATCTAGCTTGTAAAGTGGCTGCATTATTATATCTGCAATTCCCGGAATATTTGTGCTGAACTGTATTTTTGCATCTGCAAATCCATCAGCACTTGCGAGAATAAAACCATTGACACATTGAGGAAATTTTTCTTGGAGATATGCCTCGCCATTATACAAAGAGGCTTTTCCTATCTCGCAGACAGTATTAAAACATTTGTATTTTATTTCTGCCTCTACTGGCTCAAGATTAGTATCATAAACATAAACCTTAACTGGAGTTAGCTTGTGTTTGCATAGTTCAGCCTCAGCAGAAGGCAGTGCTTCTGCAACAGCAGCTTCTCTCGCCTTGTTTTTGTCTACCAACACAACAAGAGGAAATTGGAAAATTTCCTTTTCATCATAAATCTGTACAAGTACTGGATACGCTAAATCATAAATAAAATGATATTGTACAAAGCAAAATCCCAAGATGCCAAGTCCTGCCTGCGTACCAATTGGCTTTGCTATTACAACATCTT
Source organism: Candidatus Woesearchaeota archaeon (assembly GCA_964607815.1). Taxonomy (GTDB): domain Archaea; phylum Nanobdellota; class Nanobdellia; order Pacearchaeales; family CAZSMI01; genus CAZSMI01. The sequence goes on from CAZSMI010000016.1 coordinate 6,517, forward strand.
TTCCTTCTTCTATTTTTTCAGCAGAACTTGACCACAGAGAAAATCTTGTTGGCCATTCTCTTGAATAAAGAAAATTAATGTCCTCGTTTATATCCTCGCCAACATCAACAACAAAATATTTATGCTCTGGCTTTGCAAGTCTGTAATAATTTCCTTTTAGCTTAATTGCCTGGACATTTCCTTCCAAGGCTTTCTTGACATTCTGTTCTATTTCTTGCTTGATAAAAATTTTTGGCGCACATCCAAGCTCAACATGTGTTGTTGGGGCATATAGTGTAAGAACATCTATAGCATAGTCTTCAAAAAAAAGTTTTTTTTGCTCTGCATCATAAATTTTTTTCGCAAACTTGTAAAATTTTCCTATCTTGCTTCTCAAAGAAAGAGAGTGTTTTGTTATTCTGCTTTTCATCTCACCTTTTTGAATTATCAAGTCATAATCAACTTCTATACTTATGCTGTTATCTCTTATCCTTACATTTGTTTTTGCTTTTTCTCCTTTTTCTATTTCATAACCCTGTTTTTCAAAAGAAACAAAACTGCATTCATCAATATTTTCAGAAATAAATTCTGCAAGTTGTTTTTCCATATCTTGCAAAGAAGGAATCTGCTCTTTCACAATATTGTTTCCAGAAATATAAAACCAATAAGGTATTGCAGAACCAAGAAAGTCTAGTTGAGAAGAAAAAGGCATGTATGCTGAGCCAGGTTCAAATTCTGGCAGTTCTATATAGCCAGCATGCTCTCCAAGAATTCTTGCTCCATCTTCTGCCTGCTCTTCCAGACAACTTATAAAATAGTCCTCAATAACTTTTGCTTCTTTTGGAATTGCTCTTGGTGCTGCACGCAAGTAAAAAATTAAAGAAATAGCAGCAATAATAACTATTGCAATTATTACAAATAAAGTTACTTGGCCTCTTTTGCCCTTTTCTTTGTTTTTTTTGTCCTCTTTAATCATATTAATTTGGAAGTGATAATATTATATAAATCTTGCGAAGCAAGATTTATTAGATGACTAGGAGATTTTTTCACCTTCTTTCACCTCCTTTCAATTTTTCTTTTCCATTTTTTATTTTTCCAGACCATTATAGCTCCATAATTTCTACTTTCTTTATCATTTTTCATATTATTTGGATTTATTTTAACTAAATTTAATTCATTCCTAGTATAAAATCTTAATTCAGGGTCTAGTAATTCTCCATCACTTCTCTTTAATTTTATATAATTTTTTATAGAAATTTCTCCGTTTTCCTTGCAATATTTATTATATCCTGGAATTCTCGCTCCTAATACCAAATATTCTAAATTTAATTTTTGGGTCAGGTTTTTTTGAGCATTAATCAAAGCAGAGCCTCCCCCACTTCTTGAAACAGCGACTATAGAAACAACATATAAAGCATTTCCATTCGGGTTATGATTTTTAATATATCCATTATTTGTAATATTCTCCCAAGAAGTTGGTGGATTTTTTGGATTATAAAATATTATTTCTGAAGTAGAGGTTCCTATCAGTTCTCCATTTTTTAAAGCAAGAAAAAAACCTTGCGGAAAAATTTTCAATCTTGATTCAAATTTCTCTTTGTTTGCTCTAGTTCCTTCTGGCCAAATCTGATTTTCTAATTTAACTATTTCATCCAAATCTTTTATTTCTGCATTTCTTATTTTGAACATCTTATGAGTATTAATAAGATTTTTTCTTGGCTATCTTAAATACTGGCTAAAATGGGCCCGAGAGGAATCGAACCCCTGATCTCAGCCACGTCAAGGCTGCGTCATAACCACTAGACTACGGGCCCAAGCCTCAGGAGAGATTTGAACTCCCAACCTATGGTTTTTCTGCATGATTACAAAATTACAAAACCATTGCTCTAACCGTTGAGCTACTGAGGCATAGGATATAGAACTAAATTTGCTTTATAATTTTTATGTTTTGCTATTTGCTTGTGTTATCTGATTATGTTTATAACGCTGGCTAAATTCCTAGAAACAGAAGAAATTAATATTTGTTCTTAGGCAATGTAGACCGTTAGTAGGAAAAAATGCGTTAGTAGGAAAAAATGATTACTTCTTTTTCTCTCCTTCAAGCTCTTCTTCCTTTTCTATTTCTATAACCCTTATTTCACATACCGCCAAAGGATATATTTTTTTGAGCTTGCCTGCAAGCTCTCTTTGTAGATTTGAAGAGATTATTGCAGAAAAAATTTCTCTTGTATTTTTTTCTGCGCAGTATTTTTCTATAAGCTTGCGACATTTATCCCTCAAAGCTTTTCTTATTGCCCTAGAAACTTTTTTTCTTGTAAGGAGGAAGGGTTTTACTCTCAGCAAGGCATTTTTTGCCTTGCATGAAAAAGAATCTTCAACATATGAAACTCCTGTCCTCATAATCCTCGCAATATAAGAAGACAACAAAAAAAGCTTTTTTTCTTTAGCTATTCCTCCAGAAACAGAAAAAACAGCTTCCATATTTTTTCCTTTTGTCATTCTTGTCAGGTCAAGTTTTATTGTTTTCCCAGGACCAAGAACTCCAATGCTTGTATTCAGCAAAGGTATTTCAACATCAAATTTCTTTTTTGGCATTTTTTGTCCTTGTTTTTTATATTAATTTTTTATATTTATAAGACCTTTTTATTTTTGTATCACCAATATCCTTATCTTTATCTCTTTATCTGCTTTTTAAATTTTTTATTTCAAACTTATTTTTCCTACTCTTATCCCTTTTTTTTGTATTGTACTTTTATGACATTCCTGACAAGTATAAAGCAAAGTTGTTTTTTTTGTTGATTTTGTTTTTCTTTTCCAAGCTGTTACTGCTGGCTTGCTTCCCCATCTTCCAACATTCCCATAACCTCTTCCTTTGCTTCTTTTTTTTGCTCTTTCTATTGCTCCCCTTTTCATTGCTCCTCTCTTGCGGCCCGAGCTAACAAGACTTACTTTTTGTAGAGTATGCTTTTTACAAAATTTACAGTATCTTTTTAGTGTTTTTGGAATTTTCATTCTTGTCAAAAGAAAGATGGAAAAGCGATTTTTAAATCTTTTTGATTCTTTTCTGGTAAGTAATGGTGATTTTAAAGTTTCCTCTTTCTCAATTATACTTTTTTAGAAATACCATTTTAAGTATAGTTTACTCAGTCTCTATCTCAGTAACTTTTTTGTCTTGCTTGAGAATGTTAACAATTTCTTTTGGCAAATTAGCAACATCTCCTTTTTTGAATGGTCCTAAGGGTATGCCGTTCAAATCAAGAAATTTTGCCGTGTCTTGCCTGAATCTTACTAACTGGTTTTTTAGTTCTTTTTCTTTTTTTCCTGCAAGCATGTTATCAAAATGTTTATTCAGCTCTTTTATTTTTTTTGTTATTTGAGTAAAAAGCTCTTGCTCTGGCTTTAACATCTTTTCACTATCCCTTTTGCTTATTCCTATTTCTGCTGCAAGCAAGGCAAGATTTAGCAGCTTTTTCTTTCTTCTTAATAGCAATTCATGCAAAATCACAAAAACATTTTCTAGCTGCTTTTTTGCATTTCTTGTGGTCTCGCTAAAAGTATCACTTGTTTTTTTTGCTATGCTCTCTTTTTCTTTTATGTATGCAATAGTATCATCAAAAAAACTTTTCGGAAGTTTCTGTAATTGTTCAGAGTATTTTTCTTTTCTCAAGGCCTCATACAAATCCGAATATGTTATCATCTTTTCTTTTTTATTTTTTTCTAAATTTTTTTATTTCACTTGATTTAATTTTTGGAAAGGACATAAGAGAGGGTAGAGTAAAATTACAATTAGAACATCGAAAAGCAAAATATCCTCCTTCAGCTATACTTAGTTTGGTAGTGAAACTAGTCGAGCCAAGGATTGTACTCTTGGTATCTGTACTTCCACATTTTGGGCAGATACGAATTAATTTTTCTTTTTTCTTCTCTCTTATCATTTTTATGCTGAAAAAAAAGCAAGGTGGTTTTATTATTTTTTTACCCTTTATTAGTCTTGTCGGTCTTGTTTTTTATTCTTTCAACAAGTTCAAAACATCTTTCCCATATATCTTACCAATAGAACCTTTTTTTGCTTCTTTTTCTGTAAATCTCTTGCTCTTGTCCTTTTCCTTACCATAAAGTAGAAGAGGGACAGGATCAGCAGAATGTGCTTTCAAAGAACATGGTGTAGAGTGGTCTGTTGTTATTGCTGCTATTGCCTTTTCTTTTCTCAAGACAGAAAAAAAGTCGTCTATCAGCTCTATCATCTTTTTCTTCTGGGTTGGCAAGCCATCATGTCCTGGAACATCAGTTTCTTTGAAATGTATATAAAAATGGTCGTACTTTAATTTTATAATTTTTTTTGCAATATTGATTGCTTTTTGTAAACGCAAAAAGAGATTTGAGTAAACATCGGGGGTTTTTGGAGCGCATGGAAAAGAAAATACATCCATTTTAAGCAATTTTGCAATTCCTATTTCTAGTGGCATGTAAGCAAGAGCAGCCCATCTTCCTTCTGGCTTTTTTAGTGCTGGTAGCTCTATGCTCGCATCTCTTGTTATTATTATATTTGCTGGCAATAATCCTAGCTGTTTTCTTCTTTTGTTTATTGGATGATTTTGCAAAAGAGAAAAAGACTGCTCAACAAAAGAGTTAACAATATTAGATGACAACTTACTTGTTTCATCATCATCAAGAGGTCTTGAGTATTGTAATTTATCATAAATTTCAAAAGTTCCTTTTTTCCTGTAAGAAGGATCGGTATTCGTAATATTATCTGAAAATCCTCCCTTGATGATCAAGACTCCCCTATGGTCTACTGTTGGTTTAAAAATAAATTTATAGGGCAATTTTACTCTTTTGTTTATTGTTTTTGCAAGTATGGCTGCTTCTTTTGCTATCAATGTCCTTCCTGCTCTTCTATCCTCAACTTTTTTTTCTTCCATGTTTGTAATTGTTGCAAAATTTGCTCTTAGTACAAGGTCGCCACTTTCAAATTTTACTCCTGCTCCAAGCGCCTCAAAGGCACCTCTCGCAGCAAGAAAAGGAGAATAACCAAGTAAGGAAGTAACTGCATTGTCTGACTCAGGAACAAAGCCCTCTTTTATTGGATACATATAACCAAGTTTTCCCTGTCTTGCCATATGGTCAAGATTGGGAGTATAGGCTGCTTCTAGAGGTGTCACACCTCTAAGTTCTTTGCAAGGCCTGTCTGCTACCCCATCCAGGATAACAAGTATTTTTTTCATTTTTCAAGTAACCCCTCTTTTTTAAATTTTTGATAAGTTATCTGACAGTCTTATACTC